>CAZTSJ010000001.1:0-3500 GCA_964616875.1 uncultured Bordetella sp.
AGCGCACCGAGGATTTCCTCGGACTTGCCCTTGTTGTACTGGTCGGCGCAGTCGTAGAAGTTGATGCCCGCGTCGCGGGTCGCCTTGTACATGGCCGCCGAGGTGGCTTCGTCGGCGTCACCGCCAAAGGACATGGTGCCGAAGCATAGTTCGGAGACCTGGACGCCGGTACGGCCGAGGGGCTTGAATTTCATGGCCTGATTCTATCGCGCGGCGGTGGCGGTATATCATTCGATCGATGCCAATCTCTATTTTCCCGGTGACGCCGCGCTTCGCTGCCGAGGTTGGCGACATCGATCTCAGCCAGCCGCTTGATGGCGGGACGCTCGATGCGGTGCGCACGGCCTTCGCCACCTACGGCGTGCTCGTGTTTCCGGCGCAGACCCTTTCGCAGGAGCAGCACCTCGCCTTTGCGCGCAATTTCGGTCCGCTCGAAGTGACCGTGCAGCGCGCGCTGCGCAACGAAAAGCTGCGCGTGCCGCAGCAATTCGCCGACATCGCCAACCTCGATGCCGAGGGCAAGCTGTGGCAGAAGGACGCGCGCATACGGCTGTTCCAGATGGGCAATCGCCTCTGGCATACCGACAGCTCGTTCAAGGCGCCCAGCGGCTATGCCTCGATGCTGTATGCGCGCTCGGTGGCGCCGATCGGCGGGCACACCGAATACGCCGACCTGCGCGCGGCCTGCGACACGCTGCCCGCGTCGACCAAAGCGCGGCTGCAGGGCTTGATCGCGGAGCACTCGCTGATCTACTCGCGCCGCAAACTCGGCTTCACCGAGTTCACGCCGGAGGAGATGGTCGCGTTCAAGCCGGTGCTGCGCCCGCTGCTGCGGCGCATCCCGGAGTCGGGCCGCGAGACGCTCTATGTCGCCTCGCACATCGGAAAAATCAGCGGCCCGCTCGGTGGCATGAGCGATGGCGAAACGGAGGCCCTGCTCGCCGAGCTCGTCGCGCACGCGACGCAGCGCCAGTTCGTCTACACCCATCGCTGGCGCGTGGGCGACTTGGTCATGTGGGACAACCGCTGCACCATGCACCGGGGCACGGAATTCGAGGACACGCGCTGGCCGCGCGACCTGCAGCGCGCGACCACCTCGGACCGCCTCGACGCCTTCGGCGCCGAGGAAAAAGCGAGCGCGCTCGCCGCCGACTACTGAGCGTGGGCGGCGAAATCTAGCGGGGCTTGACCCAGGTTTCCGACCAGGCGAGGCAGGCGCTGGTCGAATCGCGCTCGCCGCGCTTCTCCGCGTAAGGGGTGCCCGCGGCCACGCGGCCGTTGAGCGAGATGCGCGCAGCCTTCGCAGGGAAGAACGTGCTGAACACGCCAATCGGGCGGCCGCCGGAACCCGGCGGCATGTTGAGGACAAAGGGTACGTGGAAATCTTCCCATGACAGCAGGATATCGGCGTCCTTCGCGGTCACCAGTTCCGCAGCCTTGGTGTCGATGCCGCCCGAGCGAGTGAATGCGGCCTGCGCTACCGGGGTGTTCGCGTCGGCGAAGGCCGGGAACAGCAGCGACTCGATTTCCTTCTGCAACCAGCGCGCCACCGCCGGGTTGTCGGACCAGATCCTCACATCGCCGCCGGTCAGGGTGCTTTTCAGGAACAGCGCATGGCCCGCGCCTGCGGGGCACCACAGCACGCGCCAGTGGCTGGCGCGGTCGGTCTGCGTCTTGCCGCCATCGGCGCTGAAGCGGATGAACGAGTTTTCGCCGGTCATCATCACATTGTTGGGGTCTACGGGTGAAGTCATCGCTGTTCCCTCGAGTTGGATCCCCGAAGTTTAGCGCCTTGCGGTGACCGCCCACAGCGGCAAGGTCCCGCGCTTGCCGCGCAGCGGCGTATCGCCGACTGGCTCGGCCTGGAAGGCCGCCACACCACCAGCGTGCTCGAGTGTGGTGCCCGAAACGAGCAGCGTCCGGTCGAGCGTCCGGGTCATGCGCTCGATGCGGCTCGCCGTGTTTACGGTGTCGCCGACGTAGGAGTATTGCAGCAGCTCGGGCGAACCGATCGGGCCCGCCACGGCCGGCCCGGAATGCAGGCCGATGCCGGCTGAGACCGGGACGGCGCCGCGCTGGCGCCGGCGCGCATTGAGCGCATCGAGCCGGCGCAGCATGCCAAGCGCTGCCTCGAGCGCGCGGCGCGCGTGATCGGCGCCGCCCGCTTCCGGGAATACCGCGTAGATGTTATCGCCGATGTACTGCATCGGGATGCCGCCGTGCGCGGTGATCTCGGCGGACATGTCGGAGAAGAACTCGTTCAGCATGCGCACCACCGCGTCGGGCGCCAGCGTCTCGGTGAGCGCGGTAAAGCCTTTCAGGTCGGCGAACAGCGCCGTGATCTGCTGCGATTCGCCCGCCAGGTTCACCGCGCCCGGATCGCGCGTGATGCGTTCCACGACCGGCGCTGGCAGAAAGCGCGTGAGCGCATCGCGCTCCACCACCTGACGCACGATCGCGCCCAGCTTGCGCGCCGAATACGCGAGCACCATGCCAAGCAGCGCGAACGCGGTCAACTCGACGTAGGTAAGCACGTCCACGGCGCCATTCAGCCACAGCACCAGCCAGTAGGCGGCCGCGCCGTACGCGACCGACCACGCCGACAGCCGCCAGGAGAAGCGCAGCACGCTCGCGGCGAGCAGTGCCATCAGCACGATGCCCGAGCCGTACAGCTGGTGCGGCACCAGCGTAGGGTCGTTGCGCAGCAGATAGCGGTGTCCCGCGTCCATGCATAGCGCGAGCACCGTGATATCCATGGTGGACAGGAAGGCCGGCAGCCAGTCCCGGTGCCAACGCCTCAGCCAGGTGAACCCCGAAACCAGGGCGAAGCAGCCCCAGGCCAGCGCGAGCGCCGCGCCGGGGGATATGCTTGAGCTGGTGGCGAATTCGGCACCGCCCGTGATCAGGCCGATGCTGATCCAGATGGCAGCGCGAAAGACATTGAGCATGCGCTCGTTGTGCCAGGCCTGCGCGCGAAGGATCTGCGCCAGCGCCGGAGAATCGGCGAGCGCCGGCATCAACCCTCCTTGATCAGCCGCAGTTGCACGTCGCCCAGCGCGCGCTCCGCGAAGCCGGCCTCGCAGTAGGCGAGGTAGAACTCCCACATGCGGATGAAGCTCGCGGGCAGTCCCAGTGCGCGCACGCGGTCCAGGTTGGCGAACAGGTTCTCGCGCCACAGGCGCAGGGTGGTCGCATAGTGCGGCCCGATGTCCTCGAGGTTTTCGATGCGCAGCGTGCTCGATCCGGTCATCGCCTGCGCCAGCGCCGTGACGGAGGGAATGCAGCACCCCGGGAAAATGTAGCGCTTGATGAAGTCCACCTCGTCGCGCGCGCGCTGGTAGTGCTGGTCGGCAATGGTGATCGCCTGGATCAGGGTCCGGCCGCCGGGCTTGAGCAGCGCATCGCAGCGGCGGAAGAACTCGCCGTAGAAGTGATGGCCCACCGCCTCGATCATTTCTATGGACACCAGCTTGTCGTAGGATCCCTCGAGATCGCGGTAG
>CAZTSJ010000002.1:0-24195 GCA_964616875.1 uncultured Bordetella sp.
TTGGCGTTGCCGAAGGCCGCCTGCACCGCGCGGCGCATCTCGCGCGGCGTGAGCAGGGCAAGTTTTTCCACCACGCTGCCCGAGGGCGCTGCGGGGAAGCGCCGGCCCCAGTCGTGCGACTCGCGGATCTCCCGGTACAGGGAGCGCGCGATGCGCGCCGATCCCTCCGCGTCTGGCGCCTCGATTTCGTAGACGTTCATGCGGTTGAGCAGCGGCTCGGGAATCCTCGAGGCGTCGTTCGCGGTCGCGAACCAGACCGCGCCCGAGGCATCGATCGGAATTTCCGCGAATTCGTCCGTGAAGCGCATCGCGGTCTGCGTTTCGAGCAGTTCGTAGAGCGCGCCCAAGGGGTCGTACTGGCCGTCGGCGCTCGCCTTGTCGAGTTCGTCCACCACCATCACCGGGTTGGCGTATTCGCCGTTGAGGAAGGTCTCGAACACCTTGCCCGGCTTGGCGTTCTTCCATTGCGAGGAGGCGCCCGAGAGCACCCAGCCCGCGGTGAGCGAGCTCATCGGCACGAACCCGTAGCCGGTGCCGAGCATCTGCGCGACGCGCCGCGCGAAGTAGGTCTTGCCGATGCCCGGTACGCCCAGCAGCAGGATCGGCGGCAGCTCGACATCGTCGCTGGAGTCGGCGCAAAGGGCGAGCTGGCGGCGGATATGTTCCAGCACGGCGCCGAAATTGGGCAGCGCCTCGAACAGCGACTGCATCTCCGGCATTCCGGAGGGCTTGACCGCGAAGCGCTGGCCGCCGACGCGCAGCATTTTTTCGTACAAGGTACGCAAGGCCTCGTTGGCGGATTGCGGCAGTTCCTGCAGTGCCTTTTCAACCGCGGCGATGTCGTAGACGTCCTTGAATCCCGCGACCGGGATCGACGCAGACGAGACGGGAAGCGTAGCTATTGCCGCCATTTCGACCTCCGTTATGTTCTTGTATTCGGCCGACCGTGGGAAAACCGTAGCACGGGCTCTTGCCCCTAGCAAATGACAGCTTTGGCAATAAGCCCGTCCGAGTGCCAAATTTGCCTTTGCAAGGGAGTTCGTGCTTGAATGGCTACGTGAACCGCTGGTTTTTCGGTTATTTCTTCTACTTCCCGCGCCCTCTGGCGGAGGGGAACGGCTAGCCGCGCAACCAGCGACACCGACAAACCGCCAGAGCAGAAATGCCTGGCGGTTTTTTTTTGATGTTGCGCCCACGATTACCTGAGGCCCCACCATGACCACGCCCGCTGATTCCTTCCTCGGCCCCGTCCCTGCCGACAAGACCTCGCTCACCGACGACGAGCGCATCGAGAACATCGTTCCGCTGCCGCCGCCGGAGAACCTGATCCGCTTTTTCCCCATCCAGGGCACCCCGGTGGAGAAGCTGATCGCCGACACGCGCCGGCGCCTGCGCGAGATCGTGCACGGCAAATCCGACCGGCTGCTGGTGATCATCGGACCGTGCTCGATCCACGACCCGGTCGCGGCGCTCGCCTATGCGGAAAAATTGCTGGCCGAGCGCAAAAAACATTCAGGCGAGCTCGAAGTCCTGATGCGCGTGTATTTCGAGAAGCCGCGCACCACGGTGGGCTGGAAGGGGCTCATCAACGACCCGTACCTGAACGGCAGCTTCCGCATCAACGAGGGACTGCGCATCGCGCGCGACCTGCTGGTGCGCATCAACCGGGCGGGCGTGCCCGCGGGCTGCGAATTCCTCGACGTCATCTCGCCGCAGTACATGGGCGACCTGGTGTCCTGGGGCGCGATCGGCGCACGCACCACCGAGTCGCAGGTGCACCGCGAGCTGGCCTCGGGCTTGTCTGCTCCCGTGGGCTTCAAGAACGGCACCGACGGCAACGTGCGCATCGCGGTGGAGGCGATCCTCGCGGCGCGCCAGAAGCACCATTTCCTCTCGGTGCACAAGAGCGGCCAGGTATCGATCGTCGAGACGCGCGGCAACGAGGACTGCCACATCATCCTGCGCGGCGGCAAGCAGCCGAACTACGACGCGGCCAGCGTCAAGGCGGCCTGCGACGAACTCGCGAAATCAAAACTCGACTGCCGGCTCATGATCGATTTCTCCCATGCCAACTCCGCCAAGCAGTACAAGCGCCAGATCGAAGTCGCGCGCGACGTCGGCGGGCAGATCGCCGCCGGCTCGCGCTGCATCATCGGCGCGATGGTGGAATCGCACCTGGTGGAGGGCAGGCAGGAACTGGCGGCAGGCAAGGCGCTCGGCGAATTGAAGTTTGGCCAGAGCATCACCGATCCCTGCCTGGGCTGGCGGGACTCCGTGAAAGTGCTCGAAACGCTCGCCACGGCAGTGAAAGCGCGCCGCCGCAAGCTGAAAGGCAAGCGCTGAGCTTTGCCCTGCCGCTTTTGACTTTGCCGCATCCGCCGGAAATCCTGCTTCTGGCGGGGATCATCGTCGCCTTCGCCTACACGGCGTTCGGACTGACCGGCTTTGGCTCCACCGTCATTGCGCTGCCGCTGCTCGCGCAGTTCTTCCCGCTCAAGTTCGCGGTACCGCTGCTGATGCTGCTCGATATCGCCGCTTTCCTCCTGTTCGGCGCGCGCGTGCGCAAGCGCGTCCAGTACGCGGAGATCGGCTGGCTGGTGCCGTTCATCCTCGTCGGCATGGCGGCGGGGCTGACCGTGTTGATCGAAGTGGCCGAGCAGAAATTGCTGGTCGTGCTGGGAAGCTTCCTGTTGCTCTACGCCGGTTACGGCCTCTCGCGCAGAGGTCCACCGGCAAGCTTGTCGCGTGCCTGGGGCGTGCCCGTCGGCCTGGTCGGCGGCGTGTTCTCGGCGCTCTTCGGCACCGGCGGAGTGCTCTTCGCGCTCTACAACGCGGGCCGGATCCGCGACAAGGACGCGCTGCGCGCCACCAATGCGGCGATGATCGTGCTCTCGTCGCTGGTGCGCCTGGTGCTCTTCGGCGCCGCCGGGCTGCTGCTGCAGGACGGACTGCTTGCCACGGCGCTGCTCCTGCTGCCCGCGCTGATCGGCGGCGCGTGGATCGGCAACCGGCTGCACGCCACGGTGCCCGCGGCCGCGGTGGTTAAAGCGGTGTACGCTTTGCTGGTGCTTGCCGGCCTGCTGCTCCTCGCGCGATCCTTGCCCGTCCTTTGATCGCTTCCAGTTCCCGACAGTGGTTGCTGTACGCGCTCGCCGCGACGCTGCTGTTCCGCGTCTGGCTCGCGGCGGTGGCGCCGGTTACCGCCGACGAGGCCTACTTCATCCTCTGGGGCCGCTCGCCGGCGCTCGGCTACTACGATCATCCGCCGCTGGTGGGCTGGATGCTGGCGCCGCTTGCCGCGCTTTCGGAGGCGGCCTGGCTCATGCGCCTGCCCGCGGTTCTGGTGCCGCCGCTGGTGGCGCTCGCGGTGCGCGCCGCGCTGCGCCGCTGGTTCGCGCGCGACGAGGATACGGCGAACCTCGCGGCGCTCGCGATCGTGCTCGCGCCCGTGAATGTCTGGAGCGTGCTCATCACCACCGACACGCCGCTGGTGCTGTTTTCCGTGGCCTCGCTGCTGGTGTTTGCGCGCGCCGCCGATAAGGGCGCAAACGGCTTGTTCGTACTGTCCGGAGCGCTGCTCGGTCTGGCATTCCTCGCCAAATATTTTGCGGTCCTGCTCGGCGTCGCGTATCTGGCCTGGGCGGTCACCTCGAAGCGGCCGAGTGCGTTCCTTCTCGTGTTTCTCGGCGGCCTGCCTTTCGGGCTGCTCAACCTGTACTGGAACGTGGAAGCCTGCTGGTGCAACGTGATGTTCAACGCCATTAACCGCCACGAGGACAGCGGCGGCTGGTCGTTCGCCACCCCGGCCCTCTATGCGGCCTCGCTCGCCTACCTGGCCGCACCGCTGCTCTGGTTCGCATGGCGCGGGCGGGCGCGGCTCCAGGCGGCGTGGCGGCGGCCCGGCGAGCGCGCGCTGCTGCTTGCATGGCTGGTGCCGCTCGCGGTGTTCGCCCTGCTGAGCCCGGTGAAGCGCATCGGCCTGCACTGGCTGCTCTCGTTCGCGCCGGCGCTGGTACTGAGCGTCGCGCTCGCGCTGGAGCGGCGGCAGTTGCTGCTGAGCGCGCGTTTTTTTGCCGTGCTGGCGGCGCTGCACATGATTCCGATCGCAATCGTCGCGTCGCTGCCGCTGGAAACCTGGCAGGCGTCGCGCTTCTATGCCCGCCTGGTGTTTCCCGGGCGCATCGCGGAATTGCTGGCGGCGGCGCCGGTGCCGCCGGGCGCCGTGCTCGCGGCCGACAGCTATGCCGCCGCGGCGTTGCTTGCCTACCATGCGCGGCGCCCCGTGCCGGTATTTGGCAGGGGCACCTCGCACGCGCGGCAAAATGACATCGACACGGACTGGCGCAATCTGGCGGGAAAAGACGTCGTGGTGCTGCGGCGGGAGGCGCCGCAGCCGCAGGACTACCTGCCGTATTTCCGCGAAATTGAAATGAAGAAAATCGCGCTTGGCGGCGGCGCCTACCATGCGCTGGTGGGCCGTGGCTTCAACTACGAGGCCTACCGCAGCGGCGTGCTGGCGGAGGTGCGCGACCTCTATTACCGCATTCCGGCGTGGCTGCCGGCCGGGCGCTGCTATTTCTTCGAGCGCTACTTTCCCCGATGAGGCGCGCGCTCGCTTTCATCGAGCTGTTGCGTCCACAGCAGTGGGTCAAGAATGCGTTCGTGCTGGTCGGGTTGATTTTCGGCCACGCCTACCGTGAGCCTTCCATGCTCCTCGCCGCGCTGACGGCCACCGCGGCCTTTTGCATCGCCTCGGGCGCGGTGTACGCACTGAACGACGCACGCGACGCGGTGCAGGACCGAGATCACCCGGACAAGCGCGAGCGTCCCGTCGCACGCGGCGCGATTTCGACCGGCGAGGCGCTCGTCTTGTCGGCACTGTGCGCTGTCGCGGCGCTGTCGCTTGCCGCGTGGAGCGGGCGGCTGCTTGCCGCGATCGTCGCGGCCTACCTCGTCCTGAATGCGGCGTACACGCTCGGCCTGAAGCGCGTTGCGGTGATCGACGTGGTCGCTATCGCCGCCGGCTTCATGCTGCGACTGCTCGCCGGGACCCTGGGCATCGGCATCGAGCCCTCGAAGTGGCTGCTTGCCTGCGGCTTCCTGCTGACCCTGTTCCTCGGCTTCGCCAAACGCAGGGCCGAGATCGCGCGCCTGGCCGAGGATGCAGGCCGCCATCGCGCGGTGCTGGAGTCTTACAGCGTCGGATTCCTGGATAAAGCGATCCTGCTGTGCGCCGCGGCCATGGTCGGCGCCTACGCCTGGTACACGGTGGCCGCGGAAACGGCGCAACTGCATGGCACCGGCAGCCTCGTTCTGACGCTGCCCTGGGTGCTGCTTGGCACCGTGCGCTATCTTTACCGCCTGCGCCTGCGCGGCGGCGGCGGCGATCCGACCGACGAGCTGCGGCGCGACCCGCTGCTCGCGGTCGCGGTGGCGGGCTGGATCGCCACCGTGCTGTGGTTGATCGGCTAGAATCTCCCGGGAAATCACTCTTTCCGGACCCATGGCCGAGCGACCCGTACACCTTTCCCACCTCGAGCATCTCGGGGATGCGACCAAGTTCTCGCCGCAGATCCACGCGCTGATACCGAAGTGCGACCTGCTGGAGAATTTTTCGCCCGCCGAAGTGCGCCTGCTGGCGCACTTCATGGACGTCTACCAGGCGCCGCTCGGCACCGAGATCATCCGCGAAGGCGAGGGTGGCGACTTCATGCTGATGCTGATCGAGGGCTCGGTCGAGGTGCACAAGCGCGACCGCTGGAACACTTCGCAGCTGATCGCGGTGGTGGAAGCGGGCAAGACGCTGGGCGAGATGTCGATGATCGACGGCGAGCCGCGCTTCGCCACCTGCATCGCCGCCGCGCCGACCGTGCTCGCCGTGCTCGACCGGGAAAATCTCGCCCGCATCATCGTCGAGCAGCCCATGCTGGGGGCCAAGATACTCATGGAGCTGGTGCTGATGCTCTCGCAGCGGCTGCGCTCGACCAGCGGCCGGCTCCTGCACCTCATGGACGAGCAGTCCTACCGCGCCACGAACCTGCTGTAATTTCCGGAGCGCCCGTTGCGACGAACGGGCTACTGAAAGGTCTTCCACATGAGGCGTTCCAGGCTGGTCGCGGCTATCGCGCTCGCCGCACTGATCGTCGCGTTTTTCGCCTTCGGCGGCCACCGCTACCTCAGCTTCGAGGGCATCAAGTCGCAGCAGGCCGCGCTCCAGGCGCTCTACGAAGGCAATCCGCTGCCAACGGCGATCATTTTCTTCGCCGCCTACGTCGCCGTAACGGGTTTGTCGCTGCCCGGCGCGGCGGTGATGACCCTGGTCGCGGGCGCGATCTTCGGCCTCGCCTGGGGCACGCTGCTGGTGTCCTTCGCTTCCTCCATCGGCGCCACGCTCGCGTTCCTCGTCTCCCGTTTCCTGCTGCGCGACTGGGTGCAGCAGCGCTTCGCCCAGCAACTGGCCGCCCTCAACGCCGGCGTCCAGAAGGAAGGCGGCCTGTACCTGTTCACGCTGCGGCTGATCCCAGCCGTGCCCTTTTTCGTCATCAACCTGGCGATGGGCCTGGCGCCGATCCGCGCCTGGACTTTTTACTGGGTGAGCCAGCTCGGCATGTTCGCGGGCACCGTCGTCTACGTGAACGCGGGCACGCAGCTGGCCGCGATCCAGTCGCCTGCCGGGATCCTGTCGCCCGGCCTGATCGGCGCGTTCGTGCTGCTCGGTATTTTCCCGCTGGTCGCCAAGCGCATCGTCGACATGGTAAAAGCGCGCCGCGTCTACGCGCGCTGGACGAAACCGGCGCGGTTCGACCGCAACCTGGTGGTCATCGGCGCGGGCTCGGCGGGCCTGGTGTCGTCCTATATTGCCGCGGCGGTCAAGGCGAAGGTCACGCTGGTCGAGAAGCACCTCATGGGCGGCGACTGCCTGAATACCGGCTGTGTTCCGTCGAAAGCCTTGATTCGTTCCGCCAAATTTCTTGCGCAGGCGCGAAAAGCGAAAAGCCTGGGAATAAAAACAGCAACAATCGAGTTCGATTTCGCCGACATCATGGAACGCGTGCAGCGGGTGGTGAAAACCGTCGAACCGCACGATTCGGCGCAGCGCTATACCGAGCTTGGGGTTGAATGTTTGCAAGGGGAAGCTCGGATAGTCACCCCATGGGAAATCGAAATAAAAAATTCAATGGGACAGATTCGACGGCTCACCACCCGCGCCATCGTGATCGCCGCCGGCGCGCGGCCCTTCGTGCCGCCGATCCCCGGCATCGAGGCCATGGACTGCCTCACTTCCGACACGGTGTGGGGATTACGCAAGCTGCCGGCGCGCCTGGTGGTGCTGGGCGGAGGGCCGATCGGCTCGGAGCTCGCGCAGGCTTTCGCGCGCCTGGGCTCGAAAGTCACCCAGGTCGAAATGCTGCCGCGCCTCCTGATGCGCGAGGACCGGGAAATTTCCGCCATGGTGATGCAGCAGTTCACCGCCGAAGGCGTGGATGTGCGCGTCAATCACAAGGCGAAGGAGTTCCGCGTCGAGAACGGGCGCAAGCTGCTCGTCTGCGAACACCAGGGGCAGGAAGTGCGCATCGAGTTCGACCAGCTGCTGTGCGCGGTAGGGCGCATCGCCAACACCAAGGGCTACGGGCTGGAGGAACTGGGCATTCCGACCAGCAATGCGCGCACCGTGCAGACCAACGAGTACTTGCAGACCCTCTACCCGAACATCTACGCCTGCGGCGATGTGGCCGGACCATACCAGTTCACCCACACCGCGGCGCACCAGGCGTGGTACGCGGCGGTGAACGCGCTGTTCGGCGGCTTGCGCAGATTTCGCGCCGACTATTCGGTGATTCCCTGGGCGACGTTCACGGACCCGGAAGTCGCGCGCGTCGGGCTGAACGAAACCGAAGCGAAGGAGAAGGGCATCGCCTACGAGGTCTCGGTGTACGGCCTGGACGACCTCGACCGTGCCATCGCCGACGAGACGGCGCATGGCGTGGTCAAGGTGCTGACCGCGCCGGGCCGGGACAAGATCCTCGGCGTCACCATCGCCGGCGAGCATGCCGGAGACCTGATCGCGGAGTTCGTCGCTGCCATGCGCCACGGTTTGGGCATGAACAAGATCCTCGGCACCATTCATATCTATCCGACGCTCGCCGAGGCGAATAAATACGCCGCCGGGGTATGGAAGAAGGCGCATGCACCGCAGGGACTGTTGCGGTGGGTGGAGCGCTTTCACGCCTGGGCGCGGGGTTGAGCAGTTTGAAGCTATCCCTCGTCATCCCGGTGTTGAACGAGGCGCCGGCAATCGTGGCGGTGCTGGCCGCACTCGCGCCCCTGCGCGCGCGCGGACACGAGGTGATCGTGGTGGACGGGGGCAGCGAGGATGGCAGCCATGCGCTCGCGGCGCCGCTTGCGGACCGGGCGATCGTGGCGCCGCGCGGGCGCGCGCGCCAGATGAACGCCGGCGCGGCTGCGGCGAGCGGCGAGGCGCTGGTGTTCCTCCACGCCGATACGCGCCTGCCCGCGAACGCCGATCAATTGATTCTTCATGCCTTGAAGAAAAATCTGTGGGGGAGATTCGACGTCTCGATCGAGGGGCGCTCCGCGCTGCTGCCTGTGATCGCCTTGCTCATGAACCTGCGCTCGCGGCTCACCGGGATCGCCACCGGCGACCAGGCGATCTTCGTGCGGCGCGCGGCGTTCGAGGGTTTTCCCGAGATCGCGCTGATGGAGGATGTCGCGTTCAGCAAAGCCATGAAGCGGCGCTCGCCGCCCGCCTGCCTGCGCGCAAAGGCGCTGACCTCGGGCCGGCGCTGGGAACGGAACGGCGTCCTGCGCACGATGCTGTTGATGTGGCGCCTGCGCCTGGCGTATTTCCTCGGCGCGGCCCCGGACGAACTTGCGCGGCGCTACGCCAGCAAGCCCCCGTAAGGCCAGGCACGCGGTGCCTGGAGCGGCGCTCATTGTCTTCGCGCGGGCGCCCGAGCCCGGGCGGGTGAAGACGCGGCTCGTGCCGCTGTTGGGCGAGCAGGGCGCGGCGCGGCTGCATGCGCGCCTGGTGGAAAAGACCCTAAGGACGGCAGTGGCCGCGGGCTTCGAGCGCATCGACTTGTACTGCACCCCTGGTACCAGCAGCGTTTTCTTCGAACGCATGAAAAAACGCTTCGGTGTTCGCCTCCGGCCCCAGAGTCGCGGCGATCTCGGCATTCGAATGTACAACGCGTTGCGCCGCTACCCGTGCGCGGTGCTGATCGGCAGCGATTGCCCTGCGCTCAGGGCCGCGGACCTGCGCGCTGCCGCGCGCGCCCTGCGCGAGGGTGCCGACGCGGTGCTTGCGCCCGCCGAGGACGGCGGCTACCCGCTGATCGGACTGCGCCGCGTTTCCCGGCGGCTATTCGACGGTATTGCCTGGGGCGGCCCGCAGGTGCTGGCGCAGACGCGGCGCCGGCTGCGGGCGCTGGGCTGGCGGTGGAAAGAGTTGCGCACGCTGTGGGATGTGGACCGGCCCGAGGACGTGGCGCGCCTGCGCAAGTCGGGGCTGCTCAGATCGCGCCCGATTTCCTGAGCAGTTCGGCGACACGCTCGGCCATCAGGCGGTAGCCCTGCGCGTTGGGGTGCACCTGGTCGGCCTTGAGGCTGCTGTCCCGGAATATTTTCGTCAGCACGTCGCCCTCGTAGGGAATGCCGAACTGTTTCGCGATCGCCGCATAGAAATCGGGCGGCGTCAGGGTGAACCCCATCTCGGGCGTGCCGATCAGCAGGACGTCGATGCCGCGGTCCCTGGCGAGGCGGATCATGGCGCGCACATTTTCCGCGGCCTTGTCCTTGGGCAGCCGGCGCAGGAAATCGTTGCCGCCGTGGCATAGGAGCAGCAGGCGCGGCCGGTGCTCGTCGAGGAGCGCGGGCAGCCGCTCGAGGCCGGCCGCGCTTACTTCGCCCGGCATCCCTTCGCGCAGCACGCGCCGGCCTGTGAGGCGCGCCAGCTGCGCCGGATAGCTTTCCGCCTCGTTGGCGCCGGTGCCGAAGGTCAGACTGTCGCCGAATGCGAGCAACACTGCGTCGGCGGGGAGTAGCGGTAACTTTGCATGCTGACTGCAGCCTGACGCAAGCAGCGCAAGCGCAAAAAACAGCGCCCCAATGCGGGGCGCGAACCCGATTTGCACGAGACGCCGCAGCACGGGCCCATGCTACACTCGCCCGCGAGCAGGAGGGGACGCATGAAAATCAAGAGTCAGCAGGATTGGTGGGCCGGGCTGATGTTCATCGCTTTCGGCCTGTTCTTCATTGTCGTCGCGCTCGGAACGCCGGCGTTCTTCGACCAGATGGTGGGCACGCGGCTGATTCCCGGCTACCAGATGGGCAGTTCAGTGCGCATGGGGCCGGCCTACTTCCCGGTCGTGCTTGGCGGCATGCTTGCCGGCCTCGGCCTGCTGGTGCTGTTCGATTCCCTCGTCGAGGCAGGCCCGAAGGTGGCGAAGTTCCACTTCCGGCCGCTGCTTTTCATCGCGGTGTCCAGTCTCGCGTTCGCCTACCTGCTCAAGCCTCTCGGCCTGGTGCTGGCGTCCGTGGTCCTGGTCTTCATCAGCGCCTTCGGCGGGCATGAGTTCAAGTGGAAAGAGGTCGCGATCATGTCGGTGGTGCTCGTCGTCTTCTCGGTGCTGGTGTTCGTGAAGGGGCTCTCGCTGCCCTTCCCGATCTGCCCGGACTTCATCGAAATCTGTCCGATCCGCTAAGGGGAAGCCATGGAAGGCATTTTCGGCAATCTGGCGATCGGCTTCACCGAGGTCTTCAAGCTGCAGGCGATTCCGATCGCCGGCATCATGGTGACGATGCCGTTCAACATTCTCATGTGCCTGATCGGCGTGCTGCTCGGAACCTTGATCGGCGTGCTGCCCGGCATCGGCCCGGTGGCGACCATCGCCATGCTGCTGCCGGTCACCTTCAACCTGGCGCCGATCGCGGCGCTGATCATGCTCGCCGGCATCTACTATGGCGCGCAGTATGGCGGCTCGACCACCGCGATCCTGGTCAACCTGCCGGGCGAATCCTCCTCGGTGGTGACCTGCCTGGACGGCTACCAGATGGCGCGCCAGGGCCGCGCCGGCCCGGCGCTCGCCACGGCCGCCATCGCCTCGTTCTTCGCCGGCTGCGTTTCGACGCTGGTCGTCGCGTTGTTTGCCCCGCCGCTGGCGGAGGTGGCGCTGAAATTCGGCCCCGCGGAGTACACCTCGCTGATGGTGCTGGGCCTCGTCGCCGCCGTGGTGCTTGCGTCCGGCTCGCTCATCAAGGCGATCGCGATGGTGGTTCTAGGCCTGTTGCTCGGGCTGGTCGGCACCGATGTCAATTCGGGCGTGCTGCGCTTCGCCTTCGGCATTTCCGAAATGGCCGACGGCATCGGCTTCGTCACCGTCGCCATGGGCATGTTCGGCATCTGCGAAATCATCGCCAACCTGGAGCAAAAGGAGCACCGCGAGGTGTTCACGAGCAAGGTTGGCAGCCTGATGCCCACCAAGGAGGATTTCAAGCGCATGATCGCCCCGATCCTGCGCGGCACGGTGCTTGGCTCGTGCCTCGGCATCCTGCCCGGCGGCGGCGCGCTGCTGGCGTCCTTCGGCGCCTACACGCTGGAGAAAAAGGTCTCGAAGAATTCGCACCAGTTCGGCAAGGGCGCGATCGAGGGCGTGGCCGCCCCCGAAGCGGCCAACAACGCCGGCGCACAGACGTCCTTCATTCCGCTGCTTACGCTCGGGATTCCGTCCAACGCGGTGATGGCGCTGATGATCGGCGCCATGATGATCCAGGGCATCGCGCCGGGCCCGCAGGTGATGACGGAACGGCCCCAGTTGTTCTGGGGAATGATCGCCTCGATGTGGGTCGGCAACCTGATGCTGGTGATCCTCAACCTGCCGCTGATCGGCATGTGGATCAAGCTGCTCACGGTGCCCTACCGGATCCTCTACCCCTCGATCCTGCTGTTCATGGCGATCGGCGTGTTCAGCATCTCCAACCAGCCCTTCGACTGCTTCCTGATGGCCTGCTTCGGCCTGCTCGGCTACGTCTGCGTCAAGCTCGGCTGCGAGCCGGCGCCGCTGATCCTCGGCTTCATCCTCGGGCCGCTGATGGAGGAGAACCTGCGGCGCGCGATGCTCCTTTCGCGCGGCGATCCGTGGGTGTTCATCAGCCCCTCGAAGCCGATCAGCATGGGCTTCGTCCTCGCCGCGGTTGTGCTGCTGGCGATCGTCGCGCTGCCCGCGCTGCGCAAGAAGCGCGAAGAGGTCTTTGTCGCTGAAGACCAGCCCTCGCATCACCCCTAGGGCCGTTGAAGCGCGTCCTGGTTTTCGTCGCGCTGGCCGCAGCGGCTCAAATAGCCGCGGCGCAGGCCTGGCCCTCGAAGCCGATCCGGCTGATCGTGCCGTATGCCGCCGGCGGGCCGGTGGACATCTCGGCCAGGCTGCTGGCGGCGAAGCTGCAGGAGTCCCTCGGCCAGCCGGTCGTCCCCGATAACAGGCCTGGGGCCGGCGGCAACATCGGCGTCGAGCTGACCGCCAAGAGCCCGCCCGACGGCTACACGCTGGTGATGAGCGCCATCGCGACGCTGGCGATCAATCCTTCGCTCTACGCGAGCCTGCCCTACGATCCGCTGAAGGACCTCAGGCACGTGACGCTGCTGGTGCAGGTGCCCAACGTGCTCATCGTCACGAACGATCTGCCGGCGAAGAACGTGAAGGAACTCATCGCGCTGGCGAAAGTTCGGCCCGGCAAGCTCGATTTCGGCTCCGGCTCGACCGGCTCCACCGGCCATCTCGCCGGCGAAATGTTCAAGCTGGTGACCGGCACCTACATGGTCCACATCCCCTACAAGGGATCGGCGCCCGCGCTCGCGGACATGATGGCGGGCCGCGTGCACCTGATGTTCGACAACCTGGCGAGCGCGCTGCCGAGCATCAAGGCGGAGAAAGTCCGCGCGCTTGCCGTGACGACAAAGGCGCGCTCGAGCTTCCTGCCCGATCTGCCGACGCTCGACGAGGCTGGATTGAAGGGCTTCGACATGACCACCTGGTGGGGCGTGTCGGCGGCGGCGAAGACGCCGCCCGCGGTGGTCGACCGGCTCTCGGCGGAAATCCTCAAGGCGATGGACGCCCCGGACTTCAGGGAACGCCTGCGCAACATGGGTTCGGAGCCGCCGGCGATCCGCACGCCGGATCAATTCGCTACTTTTGTATCTTCTGAACTAAAAATCTACACAGAGCTTGTAAAGCGCTCTGGCGCGAAGGCCGACTAAACAGGCCGATCAAACTGCGGCGATCGTCTGTACCTCGACCAGGTACTGCTCGCCGACCAGGCGGTCGATGATGAGCAGGGTGTTCGGCGGGTACCTGCCGTCCGGGAACATCTTCGGGAATTCGCGCAGGCGCCAGGCCATGAACTTCGGTATGTCCTGGGAGTGCACCAGGTAGGTGGTGAACTGCACCACGTTGCCCCAGCCGGCGCCGGCGGCCTTGAGCGCGATTTCGATCTGCTTGAAAACGCCCGTGCACTGCGTGTCGAAATCCTCGCCTGCGGAGAGCATGCCGGCGATGTAGAGCGTTTCCACCGCAGCTTTGACCCGCGTCATGTGCGAGTACTGGCCGAGCGGCTTGCCCAGCGCATCGACGTTCAGGATCCTGATCTCGAGCATCGTCACGCCCCCTTTTGTTACGGCTTGTCGCGTCCGGCCATCTGCGCCTTCACTGTGGCGACGAGCGCTTTGCGCTCCACCGGCTTGACCACGTAGGCGCTGGCGCCCAGTCTCATGCAGCGGTCCCGCGTCGCCTGGTCCGCGAGCACCGAAACGATAATGATCGGCGTCGCGCTATTGGGCGAGCGGCGACGGACCTCCTTGAGCACCTGAAAGCCGCCGACGCCCGGCATCAGCAGGTCGAGCAGGATCGCGTCGTAGGCGTAGTTGCCCGCCAGGCGCAGCGCCTGCTCGCAGGTGCCGGCGAGCGTCACCTCGGCCTTGAGCTGGGTGGCGAGAATCTTCGCCAGCAGCAGGCGCATCGATTCCTCGTCGTCGACGATCAGGATGCGGTGGCGCATCGCCTTGGTATTGGCCTGGCTCAAGCCGACATCCTACGCGCCAGATCCACGAAGTCTTTCGCATTGAAATCAAAATCCTTTTCCGGCGTCACGTCCACCTTCACTTTCGGGCCTTTTTCGCGCGGCCGGCGCACGAAAGCGGCCGCCAGGCCGCAGGCCTGCGCCGCGCGCAGGTCGTCCTTGTGCGCCGCGACCATCATCACTTCGGAGGGCTCGAAGCCCAGCATTGCCGCGGCGCCAAGGTAGGCCTGCGGGTCTGGCTTGTAGTGGCGGAACAGTTCCGCCGAAAGCACGGCATCCCAGGGCAGGCGGCCGTGCTTCGCCATGTTGACCAGCAGGGCGACATTGCCGTTCGAGAGCGTGGCGATGACGTAGTGGCGCCTGAGTAGCGCGAGGCCGCGGCGCGCGTCGGGCCAGGGGTCGAGCCGGTGCCAGGCGCGGTTGAGGTCGTCGATTTCATCCTCGGTGAGTCCGTCGATGCCGAATTTCGCGAGCAGCCCGTCCAGGATCATGCGATGGAGCTGGTCGATATTCATCCACGGCAACTCTCCCGAGCGCACGCGCGCCATGGCCGGCTGGTAGCCCGCGCGCCAGGCGTCGGCGAACCCGTCCCAGTCGACGGCAATTTTTTTCTGGCGCCCGAGCGCACGGCATTCGCGGATGATCGAGCCGCGCCAGTCCACGACCGTGCCGAATACGTCGAAGATCAGGGCGCGGATCACGCGCGGGCGGGCCACCATCATCGGCCTTTCTTCTTGCGCTCGTGCCGCCAGAGCACGTCGCCGCGCTTGCCGGCGCGGTTCAGCGCGCGGCCGAGCACGAACAAGAGATCCGAGAGGCGGTTCAGGTACTGGCGCGAGCGTTCTCCTATCGGCTCGGCCCGCCCCAACGCCACCAGGCTGCGCTCGGCACGCCGGCAGGCGGTGCGCGCGAGATGGGCGAGGGCGGCGGCGCGGGTGCCGCCAGGCAGGATGAATTCCTTCAGCGGCGGCAGGTGCCGGTTATGCGTCTCCAGCAGCCGGTCCAGGTGCGCCACGTGCGCCTCGGTGACCATGCTGTGGCCCGGGATGCAGACCTCGCCGCCCAGGTCGAACAGGCCGTGCTGGATCTGCAGCAGCGCCGCGCGCAGCTGAGACGGCATCTTCTCGGCCAGCAGCACGCCGATGCTGGAATTGAGTTCGTCGATGTCGCCCAGCGCCTGAATGCGGGCCGAGTCCTTGGCGACGCGCCGGCCGTCGCCCAGGCCGGTTTCGCCCTTGTCGCCGGTGCGCGTGGCGATTTTCGAGAGCCGGTTGCCCATGGTCGGGAAATTATAGGCCGGACGACGCGGCGCAAATCACGATTCGAGCAGCAGCGCGAGCGCGATGACTCCCGGGATCGCCTGCACGAAGAGAATCGCGCGGTTCACCGTGGTGCCGCCGAACAGGCCTGCGGCGATGACGCAGCCGAGGAAAAACATCTTTACCTGGATTCCCGCTGCGCCCATCGAGAGGCCCCATACCAACCCAGCCGCCAGGAAGCCGTTGTAGAGGCCCTGGTTGGCCGCGAGCGCCTTCGAGGCCGTCGCGAACTCCGGCGTGAGCTTGAAAACGCGCCGGCCGTAGGGCTTGTCCCAGAGGAACATTTCGAGCACCAGGAAATACGCGTGCAGCAGGGCCACCAGCGCGATGGCGATGTTTGCGGCTGTCGTCATGCTTGTTCCGTCCTTTTCCTCGTCACTTAGGCGCAGAATTATAGGCTGGCAGCACTTTCCCAAGGAGGAACCATGGCAAGCATCCGCAAGGCCGACTACTACACGATGAAAGTCTCGCAGCGCCCCGGTGCCGGCGCCCACCTGCTCGCGGCGATGAAGGCCGCCGGGGTCAATTTGCTCGCCTTCACCGGTTTTCCGACCGGCGGCGGCGCGCAGGTGGACTTCATCCCGGAGAACAGCGTCAAGTTCCGCCGCGCGGCGAAAAAATCCGGCCTGCGCGTCTCCAAGCGCAAAACCGTGTTTGTCGTCCGCGGCGCCGACCGCGTCGGTGCGCTTACCGGCATCCTCGGCAAGCTCGCAGCAAAAAAAATCAACCTCGTCGCCATGAGCGCCGTCAGCGCCGGCATGCGCCGCTACGGCATGCTCTTCTGGGTCAAGCCAAAGGACATCGGCCGCGCCTCCCGCGCCCTCGGCGCGCGCTAGCTACACCAGCTGCACCGGATCGCCGACGCGCACTTCGCCCGGCGCGAGCACTTCCGCGTAGACGCCGAACTGCGCGTCGAGTTGCTGCGCGATCTCGCGCAGCACGCGCAAGTCCTCGGGCAGTTCGCTCTGGCCCAGCGTGACCATGCGGCAGCGCTCGGTCGGCTCCGTGATGCGCAGCTTGAGCCGCTCCCCGATCTGCAGCGTTCTGCCGATCCACTGCTGCTCGAGCGGCCCTGAACCCTCCGCGGCGAGCAACAGGTTCGGCCGGAAGCGCCGCTCGTCCGCCTGCACATCGGGCAGGGCCTGCTTGAGCCATTCGAGCGACGCCGTGGTGAGGATATGGATTGCGCTGGAATCGAAATGCGGCACCCCGCCCTCCCTGGCAAGAATGACCGGCAGGCCCAATGCCGCCGACAGGGCGGCGTGAATTCCCGTGTCGCTTGACGACATCGCGCGCCCGTCAGGAAACAGAACTGAAGGCACGCCGTCGACAATCGTCGCCCGAAGGCCGAACAGGCCATCAATCCGGCGCAGGCGTCGCGTATTCTTGCCGCTGCCGAATCTGCCCTCGACATCGTGCACCGCGTAGAGCCTGTCGCCTTCGACGCCGCGCGCATCCACTCGCAGCGAGGCGCAGGCTTCGCCCAGCATGGACTTGACCGGATAGCGCCAGAGCTGTTTGACGATCAACGGCCTAGCGGACCTTCTTCAGCACTTCGCTTTCGATGTTGCCCTTGGCAAGTGTGGTGGTGATGTGCTCGCCCTCTCTCACCTTCGATCCATCCCGCAGCAATGCGCCGCCGGAATCGCGAGTGATGGAAAAGCCGCGGCCGAGGACGGCGGTCGGATCCAGGCTGACGAGGCTCTTATGCGCAACATTGACCTGTGCAGCGAAACCGTCGAGCAGGCGCGCCGTGGCCGACGAGAGACGTTTGGCGAGGTGAATCAGGTTCTGCCGCAGCCCGAGCAGGCGCTCGGCAGGATGCACCAGGCGGCGCGCGAGCGCGTCCACGGTCTGCATCGCGGTTTCGATCGTGCGCGCGGTCTGGCGCGAAATGCGCAGCGCGGTTTCGGCGATGCGCTCGCGCAGGGCTTCGAGCGACGGACTGACCATTTCGGCCGCCGCGGTCGGCGTGGGCGCGCGCTCGTCCGCGGCAAAGTCCGCGATGGTGAAGTCGGTTTCATGGCCGACGCCGGCAACGACCGGGATGGCCGAGGCGCGGATCGCGCGCGCGAGCACTTCCTCGTTGAACTGCCACAGGTCCTCGATCGAGCCGCCGCCGCGCACCAGCAGGAGCACGTCGCACTCGGCGCGCGCGTTGGCGCTGGCGAGCGCCTGCGCGAGCTTGGCGGCCGCGCCTTCACCTTGCACCGGCGCCGGATAGATGACCACCGGAATGGACGGGTTGCGGCGCCGCAGCGTCGTCAGGACGTCGCGCAGCGCGGCCGCGGCGAGCGAGGTGACGACGCCGATCTGCTTCGGATGCGCCGGAATGGGGCGCTTCGCGGCGGGATCGAACAGTCCCTCGCGCGCAAGCTTGTCCTTGAGCTTCAGGAACCGCTCGTAGAGGGCACCCAACCCGGCGCGTCGCATTCCCTCGACGTTCAACTGGAAGCGGCCACGCGGCTCGTAGAGGGTCACCAGGGCCCGCGCCTCAACACGCAGGCCATCGGCCGGCTCCCAGTCCAGCGCCGCGGCGCGGCTCTTGAACATGACGCAGTCCACCTGGGCGGTTTCGTCCTTGAGCGTGAAATAAAGGTGGCCCGAGGCGGCCGGCCGCAGGTTCGAAATTTCACCCGCGATCCATTGCAGGGGGAAACGCCGCTCGAGCAGGTCGCGGGCGCTGCGCAGGAGCTGCGAGACGCTCAGAACTGCGGTTCCGCCTGGGGGAAAGTCAAGCTCCACGACGGCGCCGAGACTACACTAATCCACACGCGCGCCAGCCAAGCTTGCAACCGCGCAAGGATCCCTTGCGGAGGCCGATTCTTATACGTAACACGCTGTTTAAAATGTAAAAATGACTGATGAAATATTAATCGCAACCATGTTATGGCGCATCTCTAGGAGGAGGTGTCCGGCGGTTCAGGGATAATCCACAAACTTATCCACAGCTTTTGTGGATATCGGGCGCGGGACAACCAGCCAAGCGGCGCAGAACCGGCCGCCGAAGTTGCCGCTCACATGCGGTTTGGCTAAAGTGCGCGCACGAAAATGCAATTATTTTTCAAAGGATAGCGCCTTGTTTGCCATCATCCAGGCCGCAGGCTGGCCAATCTGGCCGCTGCTAGCGACTTCCATCATCGCCGTGGCCCTGATCATCGAGCGCTCGATTTCCCTGCGCGAAGCGAAGATCGTTCCCCCGACGCTGCTGGAGCAAGTGATCTCGGTTTACACGCGCCAGGGCCTGACCACCGACATCCTCGACAAGCTCGCCAAGGACTCGCCGCTGGGCGAAGTGCTGGCGGCGGGCCTGCGCAACGAGAAGAGCCCGCGCCACGTCATGAAGGAGGCGATCGAAGAGGCGGGGCGCGCCACGGCGCACAACCTGGAGCGCTTCCTCACCACGCTGGGCACCATCGCCACGGCGGCGCCGCTGCTGGGCCTCTTCGGCACGGTGGTGGGCATGATCGAGATCTTCGGCTCGCAGACGCCGGGCGGCACCAATCCGCAGCAGCTCGCCCACGGCATTTCGATCGCGCTCTACAACACCGCGGCCGGCATCGCGATCTCGATTCCCTCGCTGATCTTCTACCGCCACTTCAAGAACAAGGTGGACGGCATCGTCGTCATGATGGAGCAGGCGGCCTCGAAGCTGATCGACATCGTGCACGGCGAGCGCGAAGGCTACACGGCCAGGGCCCAGTAGCGCCGGCATGAACTTCCAGCGCGGCCGCTACAAGGAGGAGCCCGAGATCAACCTCGTGCCCCTGATCGACGTCATGATGGTGATCCTGATCTTCCTCATGATCAGCACCACCTACTCGAAGTACACGGAACTGCAGATCAACCTGCCCACGGCGGATGCCGAGAAGCAGATGGAGCGGCCCGGCGAAGTGAGCGTGGTGGTGAATGCCAAGGGCCAGTACGTCGTCAACAAGAGCCCGGTCGAGTTCGCCAGCGTCGAGCAGCTTGCGGGCGAGCTGCGGCGCGCCGGCGCCGGCCTGCGCGAGCCGATCGTCATCATCAGCGCCGATGCCGCGGCGACGCACCAGTCGGTGATCCGGGTCATGGAAGCTTCGCGCGTCGCGGGCCTGTCGCAGATCACCTTCACGACGCAGTCCGCAAAGTAGTGAGGCACTGGAGCAGCCGCGGCGCGCTCGCCTGGCTGCTGTGGCCGGTGAGCCTGGCGTTCGGGGTCGTGGTTTTTTTCCGGCGGTTTTTTTACAGAATCCATCTGTTCAAAAGTCATAGGGCCGGAATTCCCGTCATCGTGGTAGGCAATCTCGTTGCCGGGGGTAGCGGCAAGACACCGCTGGTGCTGTGCATCGCCGAGCTCCTGAAGGAAAGCAAATGGAAACCGGGCATCGTTTCGCGCGGCTATGGAGGATCGGCGCAGAGCCCAGTCGCAGCGACCATCGCCTCCGATCCCGCCGAAGTCGGCGACGAACCGATCCTGCTCGCGCGCCGCAGCGGCTGCCCGGTGTGGGTCGCGCCCGAGCGCGGCGCGGCCTGCCGCGCGCTGCGCGAGCAGCACCCGGAGTGCGACGTCATCGTCACCGACGACGGCCTGCAGCACTACGCGCTTGCGCGCGACCTCGAGATCTGCGTCGTGGACGGGCGCGGATTCGGCAATGGCTTCCTGCTGCCTGCCGGCCCGCTGCGCGAGCCGTCATCCCGTTTGTCGTCCGTCGATGCGGTGATCACGCACGAATGCCTGAACGTCAAGGGCTACAGGATGCAACTGCAGGGCGAGAGCCTGGTTCGCATCACCGACGCGCACGATGTGCGCACGGCAAAGTCCTTTGCCGGGGAGCGGGTGCACGCGGTGGCGGGCATCGGCGACCCGCAACGCTTCTTCCTCCAGTTGGCGGGCTTCGGGCTGAAAATCGTCCCGCACGCGTTCCCCGACCACCATGCGTTCGTCGCCGCGGATCTCGAATTCGGCGACCCGGCGCCGGTCGTGATGACGGAGAAGGACGCGGTAAAATGCAAGCGCTTTGCAAAAGCGAATCACTGGGTGTTCCCGGTGAGCGCGTCGCTCGATCCGGCGTTCGAACGCTGGCTGCTGGAGAAGCTGAGTGGATCCAAAGCTGCTTGAAATCCTGGTCTGTCCCATCTGCAAGGGGCCCCTGCTGTACCGCAAGGGCGCCGCTGAGCTCATCTGCAAGGCCGACCGCCTCGGCTTTCCGGTCAAGGACGGCATCCCGGTGATGCTCGAAGAGGACGCGCGCAAGCTTCCTCCCGAAGAGGAAGTGGCCTGAATTTTCACGTCATCATCCCGGCGCGCTACGCCTCGACGAGATTTCCCGGCAAGCCGCTTGCGGATCTGGCGGGCAGGCCGATGGTGGTCCATGTGTGCGAACGCGCGCAGGCGAGCGGCGCGCGCAGCGTGGCGGTGGCCACCGACGACGCACGCATCCTGAAGGCGGTCGAGCAGGCGGGGCACCGCGCCCTGATGACGCGCAGCGATCATGCCTCGGGCACCGACCGCATCGCCGAGGCGGCGGCGCTGCTGGGTCTCGCGGCGCAGGAGATCGTGGTCAACGTCCAGGGCGACGAGCCGCTGATCGATGCCGGCCTGATCAAGAATGTCGCTGCCATGCTCGAACGTAACCGGGAGGCGAGCATGTCCACCGCCTGCCACCCGATTCATGACGAAGCCTCGCTCGCGAATCCGAACGTGGTCAAGGTGGTGCTGGACGCGGCCGGTTACGCGCTGTATTTCTCCCGGTCGAGAATTCCCTATCCGCGCGAAGCCGGCGGTACCTGGTACCGGCATGCGGGGATCTATGCATACAGGAGCGAATTCCTGCAGCGCTTTGCGAAGCTGCCAGAAGCTCCCATCGAAAAGACCGAAGCGCTCGAGCAGTTGCGGGCGCTGTGGCACGGGCACCGCATTGCGGTCGCGATCAGCGCGGCGGAGATTCCGCCCGGCGTGGATACGCCGCAGGACCTCGAAGCCGTGCGTAGAATGCTCCCCTGACGCAAGGAAGGCGTAGATGCGATTGATTCTTCTCGGGCCGCCCGGCGCCGGCAAAGGTACCCAGGCGACTTACCTCACGAAGCACTTCGGCATTCCGCAAATCTCCACCGGCGACATGCTGCGCGCCGCGGTCAAGGCAGGCACGCCGCTCGGCCTCGCGGCCAAGAAGGTGATGGATAGCGGCGCCCTGGTGTCCGACGACATCATCATCGGTCTCGTGAAGGAAAGGCTGACACAGCCCGACTGCGCGAAGGGCTACCTGTTCGACGGTTTTCCGCGCACCATCCCGCAGGCCGAAGCGATGCGCGAGGCCGGCGTGGCGATCGACTACGTGCTCGAAATCGACGTGCCGGCCGAGGAAATCATCGTGCGCATGAGCGGTCGCCGCGCGCACCTCGCTTCGGGCAGGACGTATCACGTCAAGTTCAACCCGCCCAAGGTCGAGGGCAAGGACGACGTCACTGGCGAGCCGCTGGTGCAGCGCGACGACGACCACGAGGCGACGGTAAAAAATCGGCTGGCGGTATACCAGGCGCAGACGCGGCCCCTGGTGGACTTCTACGGCCGCTGGGCTGCCGCCGACGGCGCAGCAGCGCCCAAATACCGCACGATCTCGGGCCAGGGCGGCGTCGAAGCGATTCGCGACCGGGCGATAGCCGCGTTGTCCTGATAAAATTCCCGCTCTTTTAAGGGGAATAAGCATGTCCGGTGGCGTCATTTTCGCGCTCGCGTGCGCCGCGATCGCAATTCTGTACGGCGTATTTTCGATCCAGTGGATCCTCGCGCAGCCCGAGGGCAACGCGCGCATGCGCGAGATCGCCGGCGCGGTGCGCGAAGGCGCCAGCGCCTATCTCAATCGCCAGTACATGACCATCGGCATGGTCGGCGTCGTGCTCACGGTGCTGATTGTCATCTTCCTCGACGGCTATACCGCCACCGGCTTCGTCATCGGCGCGCTGCTCTCAGGCGCGACCGGCTACATCGGCATGAACGTCTCGGTGCGCGCCAACGTGCGCACCGCGGAAGCCGCGCGCACCGGCCTGAATGAAGCGCTCAAAGTCGCCTTCCGTGGCGGCGCGATCACCGGCATGCTGGTGGTCGGCCTCGCGTTGCTCGGCGTCGCCGGCTATTTCGCCTTCCTCTACGCCAACGCGCACGACAAGACCGACCTTGTGCGCATCATCCACCCGCTCATCGGCCTGGGCTTCGGCGGCTCCCTCATATCGATCTTCGCGCGGCTCGGCGGCGGCATCTTCACGAAAGGGGCGGACGTCGGTGCCGACCTCGTCGGCAAGGTGGAAGCCGGCATTCCCGAGGACGATCCGCGCAATCCGGCGGTGATCGCGGACAACGTCGGCGACAACGTCGGCGACTGCGCCGGCATGGCGGCCGACCTGTTCGAAACTTACGCCGTCACCATCATCGCCACCATGCTGCTTGCCGCGCTGATGGTGAAAACCTCGAGCGTGAACGCGGTGGTCTATCCGCTCGTGATCGGCGGCTTCGCCATCATCGCCTCGATCGCTGGCACCTGGGTCGTCAACGCGAAGCCGGGCGAGAAGAATGTCATGCCCGCGCTTTACAAAGGCCTCGCCTTGGCGGGCGCCATCGCGCTGATCGCGTTCTGGCCGATCACGCAGTGGATGATGGGCGACATCGTCGCCAGCGTGCCCTTCGACATCGGCGGGCAGAAGAAGATGATCACGGTCGGCCACCTCTGGGGCACCGCCGCAGTCGGCATGGCGCTGACCGGGTTTCTGGTCTGGATCACGGAGTACTACACCGGCACGGATTACAAGCCGGTGCAGCATGTCGCGGCCGCCAGCGTCACCGGCCACGCCACCAACATGATCGCGGGCCTGGGCGTGTCGATGAAGTCCACCGCGTGGCCGGTGATGGCGGTGTGCGTGGCGATCTACGCGTCCTACTCGCTCGCGGGTCTGTATGGCATCGCTATCGCCGCCACTTCGATGCTCTCGATGGCGGGCATCATCGTCGCGCTGGACGCCTACGGCCCGATCACCGACAACGCCGGCGGCATCGCCCAAATGGCCGACCTGCCCGATTCGGTGCGCGCCATCACCGATCCGCTGGACGCGGTTGGCAACACCACCAAGGCGGTCACCAAGGGCTACGCCATCGGCTCGGCCGGTCTCGCCGCGCTGGTGCTGTTCGCCGACTATACCTACGCGCTGCAGGCGGCGGGCAAGGCGGTTTCCTTCGACCTCTCCAACCACATGGTGGTCATCGGCCTCTTGATCGGCGGCATGGTGCCGTTCCTCTTCGCCGCCATGGCGATGGAAGCCGTCGGCCGCGCCGCGGGCGCGGTGGTGGTGGAAGTGCGCCGGCAGTTCAAGGAGATTCCGGGCATCATGGAAGGCACCGCGAAGCCCGAGTACGGCACCGCGGTGGACATGCTCACCAAGGCGGCGATCAAGGAAATGATGATTCCGTCGCTGCTGCCGGTGGCGATACCGGTCCTGGTCGGCCTGATTCTCGGGCCGCAGGCGCTTGGCGGCGTGCTCATGGGCACGATCGTCACGGGCCTGTTCGTCGCCATTTCGATGTGTACCGGCGGCGGGGACTGGGACAACGCCAAAAAATACATTGAAGACGGCCGCTACGGCGGCAAGGGTTCGGATGCGCACAAGGCCGCGGTCACCGGCGATACGGTGGGCGATCCCTACAAGGACACTGCGGGTCCGGCGGTGAACCCGCTCATCAAGATCTTCAACATCGTCGCGCTGCTGGTCGTGCCGTTGATGTAGTCCGGGAGGAATACTGGGCTTCCCCCGATATTCC
>CAZTSJ010000003.1:0-3357 GCA_964616875.1 uncultured Bordetella sp.
ACCGCGGCCTCGGCGATCGCCGGGCAATCGGCGAGCACGTTTTCGAGCTCCGCGGGATAGATGTTCTCGCCGCCGGAGATGATCATGTCCTTCGAACGGCCGAGGATCCAGTAACAGCCTTCTTCGTCCACGCGCGCGAGATCGCCGGTCTTGAACCAGCCCTCGGGCGTGAGCGCGGCGGCAGTGGCCTCGGCGTCGTTCCAGTAGGCGCGCATCACGTTAGGGCCGCGCACCCAGATCTCGCCCTCAACCAGCTTCACCTCGCAATGCAGCGCCGACCGGCCCGCGCTGCCGAGCTTGCGGATCGCATCCTCCTTGAGCAGCACTGTGGCGATCGGCGCCGTTTCGGTGCAGCCGTAGATCTGTCCTACCGGCACCCCGCGCGCATGAAAGGCGCGGATCAGGAAGTCCGGCACGATGGTCGAACCCACGTTGATCATCTTGAGCGAGGACAGGTCCGTCGCCGCCCACTGCGGATGGGAAATCACCGCCTGGACCGTCGCCGGGACCAGCAGCGAGATCGTCGGGCGGCGTAGCGCCACATCCGAGAGCCACAATGCAGGCTCGAAGCGGCGGTGCAAGGTCACGCTGGCCCCGGCCAGCAGTGCCGGCAGCGTCTGGTTGTTCAAACCGCCGACGTGGAACATGGGCAGGGCAGTGAGCACATGGTCCGACTGGGACAGGTCGTGCGCGTGGATCGAGTTGTAGCCGTTCCAGAGCAGCGCCGACTGGGTGAGGACCGCGCCTTTGGGTGTGCCCGTCGTTCCGGAGGTGTAGACGATGAGGACGTCGTCAGCATCGCTACCAATGGATTCTTTTTCCTTTTTACTTTTCTTTTCCAGTGCAGGGATTCCCAACCCCCGGGCGTGAGTTTCAAAGTCTCCGTCAAAGGCAATCCACTTTGGCTTGCAGTCCTCCAGGATCGTCCGGTGCTCGGCTGCCGTCAGGCGCCAGTTGAGCGGCACGAGGATGGCGCCGCGGCGCGCCAGCGCGAACAGGAGCACCAGCATCTCCGGGCAGTTGTAGCCGAGCCAGGCGACGCGATCACCTTTGGAGACATCGAGGGTCCGGGTTTTTTCTTCTATGGATTTCCAGAACTGGGAATACGAAATATCAAAACCCTGGAAATGCAGTGCAAGCTTGGACGGGGAATGCGCCGCCCAGCTCTCGATGATCCGCGAAAGATTAATCGTCAACCTCGCCGGGTTCATAGAGCGCCTCGCGGCCGATGCGGTCGAGGCACAACTCGGCGGTCCATGGCAGCATCAGCGCGCCGCAGCGCGAGTCGCGGTAGAGGCGCTCCAGGGGCAGGCTCTTGAGCATGGACTGGCCGCCGCAGGTGCGGATCGCGAGCGCGCACAGGGCGTTGGCGTTCTCCATGATGGTGTACTGGCTTGCGTAGGCGCGAAGGCGCGCGTCCTTGGGCGGGTCCACGCGCGCGTCCTGCAGCATGCGCAGGAACAGGGCGCGCGTCTGTTCGAGCTTGACCCACATCTCGGCCAGCGCGATCTGCTTGGTCGGATACATGCGCCGTCTCACCGGCGGCATGCCTTCCAGTTCGCCGCGCAGGTACTTGACGGTGAACTCGACGGCTGCGATCGCGATGCCCATGTAGGTCGGCGAGAGCGTGGTGAACATGTGCGGCCAGCGGCCTGCGGCCTGGAAATACAGGCCGCGCGGCATCATCTGCGCGTCGTCCGGCACGAACACGTCCTTGAACAGCAGCGTGCGCGACACGGTGCCGCGCATGCCCAGGGGGTCCCAGTCGCCCGTGATGGTGAAACCCGGCGCATCTGCTGGTACCGCGATATAGAGCGTGTCGCGCATGGAACTGCCGGGCTTGTCCTCGGTGCACAGCACGCCGTAGTAATGCGCGGCGCCGGAGAGCGAGGCGAAGATTTTCTTGCCATTGACGCGCCAGCCGCCGTGGACCTTCGCCGCGAGCGTGCCGAAGGGCGCCCTGCCTGCGGCCGCGGCGCTGCCCTCCGAGAAGGGCTGCGCGTAGATCGCTCCTTCCTTGATCACGCGGTTGAAATGCACTGCGCGGTAGCGCTCGTGCTCCGCTTTCTGCTCCGCGGTCATGTCGAGGTCGTCGGCGAGCACCCCCGGCCACAAGGTCGAGCAGGCGTGCATGTTGAAAGTGAGGGCGGTTGCGCCGCAATACTTGCCGAGCGTCGCCGACACCAGCGCGTAAGTATGCAGATCGGCCCCCATGCCGCCGAATCTTTCCGGCACGCACAGGCCCAGTAGGCCGGCGTTTTTCATTTCGGCGTAATTCTCGAAGGGAAAACTCGCCTCGCGGTCGTATTTCGCCGCGCGCGCGGCGAAAGCGGGCCCTAGCGATTCGGCGAGCCCGATCACCTTTTTTTGTTTTATATCCAGTTCATATCCCGAACCTGTGACGGAATAACGCGGATCGATCATAGGCCGTGGTGCTTGAGAAAGAAGAGCAGGGCGTCGTTGAAGGCGTCGGGCTGGTCCATGGGTCCCAAGTGGCCGCAGCCCTGGAGGAGGACATACTCGGCGCCGGGAATTTTTTGCGCCATTTTTTCCATCACCGCAGGTGGCGCAGTCTTGTCTTCGGAGCCGGCGATGAGAAGCGCCGGAACCTTGATCTGGGCCAGTTCTTTCCTGCGATCGAACGTAGTCAGCAGGTGCACTGCTTTGCGATATGTTTCGGGTGGCACCCCGGCCATGATCTGTTCCGCGAGCTTTGAATTACTCCCCATCGTGGGAATCAGCTTTGCGGCGATCTGCGCCATGGTCTTGCCCTCGTCGAGCGGGCCGATGCGTGCCGCGATGAACTGCCTGGTGAAGTCGGTGCTGCCGCCGGCGAAGGCCGGGCTGGTGAAACACAATGCCAGCGCCTTGATCAGCTTCGGGTAGCGCACGTACGCCTCCTGCGCGATCAGGCCGCCCATGCTGTGGCCGATCAGAACCACCGGCTCATTGCTTAGTCCCTGGATCAGGCGCGCAAGCGCCGCCGCGACTTGCTCCAGGTCGTAGGGCTCGACGATCTGGCTGTGCCCGTAGCCGGGCTGGTCCCAGGCATGAGACGGGTAGCCGAGCCCGCCGAAGTAGGGCAGTTGCAGTTCCCAGGCGTGGTGGCCACCGCCTACGCCGTGCAGGAAAACGAGCGGCGTCACGCCAGCTTGCCGTCCTTCACGACGTGCTTGCCGTCCAGTGCGATCGTGCAATGGCGCAAGGGCAGGTCGAAATCTCCGAGCGTGTGGCGGCCCGCGACTTCATTTGCGCCTGTCGAATAGAGAAAGTTGCCCGCAAAGGCACGCTGTTCCGTGCCGTTCACGTCGCGCTTGTCGTACATCGCGATGGCGTCCCAGCGGGCGCGCGTATTCA
>CAZTSJ010000004.1:0-1571 GCA_964616875.1 uncultured Bordetella sp.
TGACCCATGATACGGAAATGGCCGACACCCAAGAGTCAGGTTTCGAAAATCCGCAGCGGTTGTGGCGACAGATTTGTAACAGCCTGCTCGATGTGGTGCTACCACCGCTGTGTCTCATGTGCAGCGGCCGCGTTGCGTTTGCGCACGGCTTGTGCGGCGGGTGCTGGTCGCAAATTCATTTCATCGACGAGCCGTGCTGCCCGCAGTGGGGAGAACCGTTTGCTTTCAATACTGGGCCGGGTGCGCTGAGCGCCCGGGCCCTGGCGCGGAAACCGGTATGGAAAAATCTCAGGGCAGCGGTCATCTATGACGGTGCGTCGCGCAAACTGGTCCATGCCCTCAAATATCATGACCGGCTGGAAGCCGCCGGGTTGATGGCTCGGCTGATGCGGCGCGCGGCGAGCGATTTCGTGCGTGAACCAGCCGTGCTGGTGCCGGTCCCGCTGCACCCCTGGCGCCTTTGGCAGCGCCGCTACAATCAGGCGGCGCTACTGGCGAAGAATCTTTCAAGTCTGACCGGACTCGAGAGCAGGCCGGATGTGATCGTGCGGCAACGGGCGACGATAAGCCAGGTAGGCCTTGGCGAGGCTGAGCGCCAATCCAACCTGAGGGGAGCGTTCCATGTTCCCGACCGAAGCGCGGCAGATGTCGTGGGCCGGCACATCGTGCTCGTCGATGATGTTCTGACGACAGGCGCCACGGCTTCCGCCGTGTGTCAGTGCCTTCTGAGTGCAGGTGCTGCGCAAGTGGACGTCGTCGTGTTCGCTATTGTGGCGCATTCGGCCGCGGTCCATATGTGAACTCGCCGACGGAAATGGGCCGAGGATGCCGCGAGTTGAAATTTACACCACACCTTATTGTTCCTACTGCCGGGCCGCCAAGGATCTCCTCGTGCAGAAGGGGGTGAATTTCACCGAAATCGACGTGTCGCGCGATACGGAATCGCGAAGGATCATGGCGCTGCGCGCCCGCGGGCAGCGCACGGTGCCGCAGATCTTCATCGCAGACCGGCATATCGGCGGCTGCGCAGATCTCTACTCTCTCGACCGCCAAGGCCATCTCGATCCACTATTGCAACAGCGCTGACATGCGCCTCAAGATTAACCTTTTATTAGCGAGTCGGGCGCAACATTTTCGTGCCTGAGACCATGAACTGCGCACTCCTGGAACCCTTGTGTTTGCGGGTATCGATGGCTATTTGCCAACGGAAGCCGTAGGTTAGCCGGCCTTGGCATCTTGGCGCCACAGGGCCTTTTGGGTCTTGCGGGTGGCCGCGGAAACTCGTTAAGAGACTGCGATGATACGATACGACCTCGCCTGCAAGGACGGCCATACCTTCGATTGCTGGTTCGGCACCAGTGCGGCTTTCGACGAGCAAGCCACGGCCGGTGCGGTAAGATGTCCACACTGCGGCTCGGCAAAGGTCGAGAAGCAACTGATGACGCCCGGCATCCCGATGAAGGCAAATCGCCAGGCGGCCGGCCCGCCCCGGACATTCAGTTCGATCCCGCACGATCCGCAGGCCCAAGCATTGCAGCAGGCGATACGGGAGCTTCGACGCTACGTTAAAG
>CAZTSJ010000005.1:0-3505 GCA_964616875.1 uncultured Bordetella sp.
GCGATCACCGCTCCCACCGGGAAGCTGATGTTCACGGCGTGGTCGGTGCCAGCGATCTTCACCTCGTCGCCCTTCTCGTTGATCATCTTCACTGAGGGCCGCACGCCCTTCGCCGCGGCACCCGAGCGGCGCTTCGGATCGATCACCACCAGCGTCGAGAGTCCGGTCACGTCGTCGATCTGCTTAGCCACCGTCGTGCCTTCCTCGACGTGCTCGAACTTCACCGTGCCGGCGTACTCGGTCACGATCGGCCGGTGGTGCGGGTCCCAGTTGGCCAGCGTGTTGCCGGCCTTGACCAGCTTGCCGTCGGTGACCGAGAGCACCGCGCCGTAGGGCACCTTGTGGCGCTCGCGCTCGCGCTGGTTGTCGTCCTCGATGATCACCTCGCCCGAGCGCGAAATCACGACCTTGTCGCCCTTGGCGTTCTGCACATAGCGCATGGTCGAAGCAAAGCGCGCTGTACCGGAGGACTTCGCCTCGACGTTGTTCTGCACCGCCGTCCTGCTGGCGGCGCCGCCGATGTGGAAGGTGCGCATCGTCAACTGGGTACCGGGTTCACCGATCGATTGCGCGGCGATTACGCCGATCGCCTCGCCGACATTCACCGGCGAGCCACGGCCCAAGTCGCGGCCGTAGCACTTCGAACACACGCCCCAGCGCGTATCGCAGTTGAGCGTGGTGCGCACCTTGACCTCGTCGATGCCGAGGCTGTCGATCAGGTCCACGCCGTCCTCATCGAGCAGGGTACCGGCCGGGAACAGGACATCCTGGGTTTCCGGGTGCAACATGTCGACCGCGGTTACGCGGCCGAGGATGCGCTCCTTCAGCGCCTCCACGACCTCGCCACCCTCGACCAGCGCCTTCATCGAAACGCCGTTCTGGGTGCCGCAATCGTCCTCGATCACCACCAGGTCCTGCGTCACGTCCACCAGGCGTCGCGTGAGATAGCCGGAATTGGCAGTCTTCAACGCCGTGTCGGCGAGACCCTTGCGGGCGCCGTGCGTGGAAATGAAGTACTGCAGCACGTTCAAGCCTTCGCGGAAGTTGGCCGTAATCGGCGTCTCGATGATCGAGCCGTCGGGCTTGGCCATCAGGCCGCGCATGCCCGCGAGCTGCCGGATCTGCGCCGCGGAGCCGCGCGCGCCGGAGTCAGCCATCATGTAGATCGAATTGAAGGCCTCCTGCCGCACTTTCTTGCCGTGGCGGTCGATGGTCTCCTCGGTGCCGAGCTGCTCCATCATCACTTTGCCGACCTGCTCGCCGCAGCGCGACCAGATGTCGACCACCTTGTTGTAGCGCTCGCCCTGCGTCACCAGGCCCGAGGTGTACTGGGACTCGATTTCCTTCACTTCGAGCTCGGCGGCCGCAATCAGCTCCTGCTTCGCGGCCGGGATGTGCATGTCCTTGACGCCGAAGGAAATGCCGCCGCGCGTCGCGATGGTAAAGCCGGATTGCATCAGCTTGTCGGCGAAAATCACCGTCTCACGCAGCCCGCAGCGCCGGAAACCGACGTTGATGAGGCGCGAAATCTCCTTCTTCTTGAGCGGCTTGTTGAGCAGCTCGAAGGGCAGGCCTGCCGGCAGGATCTCGGAGAGCAGCGCGCGGCCGACCGTGGTCTGGTAGCGCGTGACTTTCTCCTTGCGCTCGCCATCGGCGCCGATGTCGATTTCCTTGATGCGCACCCAGGCCTTCGCGTGCAGGTCCACCTGGCGCGTTTCGTAGGCGCGCGAAACCTCGCCGACGTTGGCGAAACTCATGCCTTCGCCCTTGGCATTGATGCGCTCGCGCGTCGCGTAGTACAGGCCCAGCACGATGTCCTGCGAGGGCACGATGATCGGCTCGCCGTTGGCGGGCGAGAGGACGTTGTTGGAGGCGAGCATCAGCGTACGACACTCCATCTGCGCTTCCAGCGACAGCGGCACGTGCACCGCCATCTGGTCGCCGTCGAAGTCGGCGTTGAACGCGGCGCAGACGAGTGGATGGAGCTGGATCGCCTTGCCCTCGATCAACACCGGCTCGAAAGCCTGGATGCCGAGGCGGTGCAGGGTCGGCGCGCGATTCAGCATCACCGGGTGCTCGCGGATCACGTCTTCGAGGATGTCCCAGACCTCGGGCACTTCCTGCTCCACGAGGCGCTTGGCCGCCTTGATGGTGGTGGCCAGACCCAGCAATTCCAGCTTGTTGAAGATGAACGGCTTGAAGAGTTCCAACGCCATTTTCTTCGGCAGCCCGCACTGGTGCAGCTTCAACTGCGGGCCGACCACGATCACCGAGCGGCCGGAATAGTCGACGCGCTTGCCGAGCAGGTTTTGCCGGAAGCGGCCACCCTTGCCCTTGATCATGTCGGCGAGCGACTTGAGCGGCCGCTTGTTGGCGCCTGTCATGGCCTTGCCGCGGCGGCCGTTGTCGAGCAGCGAATCCACTGCCTCCTGCAGCATGCGCTTCTCGTTCTTGACGATGATTTCCGGCGCCTTGAGCTCGAGCAGGCGCTTGAGCCGGTTGTTCCTGTTGATCACCCGGCGGTAGAGATCGTTCAGATCCGAGGTCGCGAAGCGGCCGCCGTCCAGCGGCACCAGCGGGCGCAACTCCGGCGGCAGCACCGGCAGCACCTCCATCACCATCCAGTCGGGCTTGATGTTCGAGTTCTTGAAGCCCTCGAGCACCTTCAGGCGCTTGGCGAGCTTCTTGATCTTGGCGTCCGACGAGGTCTCCTCGAGATCCTTTCTCAGAGTCTCGATCTCACGCTTCAGGTCGATCGCGCGCAGCAGGGAGCGCACACCCTCGGCGCCCATGGCAGCGGAGAAATCATCGCCGTACTCCTCGACCTTGGCGAGGTAGTCGTCCTCGGTCAGCAGCTGGCAGCGCTTGAGCGGCGTGAGGCCCGGATCGGTGACGACATAGGCTTCGAAATACAGCACCCGCTCGATGTCGCGCAACGTCATGTCGAGCACGAGGCCCAGGCGCGAAGGCAGCGACTTGAGAAACCAGATATGCGCCACCGGGCTCGCCAGTTCGATGTGGCCCATGCGCTCGCGGCGCACCTTGGCCAGCGTCACCTCGACGCCGCACTTCTCGCAGATCACGCCGCGGTGCTTCAAGCGCTTGTACTTGCCGCACAGGCACTCGTAGTCCTTGATCGGCCCGAAGATCTTGGCGCAGAAAAGCCCGTCCCGCTCCGGCTTGAAGGTGCGGTAGTTGATCGTCTCGGGCTTCTTTACCTCGCCATAGGACCACGAACGGATCTTCTCGGGCGATGCAAGCCCGATCTTGATCGCGTCGAATTCCTCGTCCTGCTGGACCTGCTTGAAGAGCTCGAGCAGCGCTTTCATTAGTATCTCTCCAGGTCGATATCAATACCCAGCGAACGGATTTCCTTCACCAGCACGTTGAACGACTCGGGCATGCCGGCGTCGATCTTGTGGTCGCCCTTGACGATGTTCTCGTACACCTTGGTGCGGCCGTTGATGTCGTCGGACTTGACCGTGAGCATCTCCTGCAGCGTGTA
>CAZTSJ010000006.1:0-1686 GCA_964616875.1 uncultured Bordetella sp.
GACTTCACGGCCACGGAGGTGTAGGCCTCGACGTTGCCGATCGCCTGCAGCCGGACAGGAACTGTTTGCTGCGCCGCCGCGAACACGGCGACCGGGGCCCCGCCCGGGTCTTTGGCGGCCGGTTTTTCCTTGGCGCCGGAAGCGGCGCTGAAATAGGCCGCCACACCGCCTGCCGCCACCGCAACGACGACACCGGCAATAATCGCGTAACGTGCCTTGAAGCTCATGAGGTTCGCGAATCCAATAGGACTCGCTCCGTGGCGAAGAGTTGCTCCACCCGCTCGCGCTCGCGGACCAGCGACGCATCAGTGCCCGCGACCATCACCTCCGCAGGCCGCGGGCGCGTATTGTAGTTGGAACTCATCACCATGCCGTAAGCCCCCGCCGACATGAGCGCCAGCAGATCGCCCGGGCGGACCGCGAGTTTGCGCTCCCGCGCGAGGAAATCCGCGCTCTCGCATACCGGCCCGACGATGTCGTAAACACCGGCCGCGGCGCCCAATTCCGTCTCGCGCACCTGCCGCACCTCGTGCCAGGCATCGTACAGCGCAGGGCGGATCAGGTCGTTCATCGCCGCATCCACCACCACAAAATTCTTCGCTTCACCCGGCTTGACGTATTCGATGCGCGTGAGCAGCAGCCCCGCGTTGCCGACAATCGATCGGCCTGGATCGAGCAGCAGCTTTTCCTTGCGCTGGCCGAGCGCGTCGAGGGCGCCGTGCACAAATGCCGCGATCGGCGCTTGGGCTGCGTCCTCCTTGTAACGAATCCCCATGCCGCCGCCCAGATCGATGTGCGCCAGTGCGATTCCCGCCTGCTCGAGCCGCGCGAGCAGGGCGACGATGCGCTGGGTTGCGGCGACGAACGGCGCGCTGGCGTTCATGAGCGAACCGATGTGACAGCCGATGCCTGTGATGTGAATGCCGGGCAGTCGCGCCGCCTCGCGGTACAGCCGTTCCGCATCGGCGTAGGCGATGCCGAATTTGCTCTGCTTCAGGCCGGTGGAGATGTAGGGGTGCGTCTCCGCGTCGACGTCGGGATTGACGCGGAAGGCGACCGGCGCGCGCTTGCCCATGCTCAGCGCAATCTCGTTCACGCGTGCGAGCTCCTGCTCCGATTCCAGGTTGATCGAGAGCACGCCGGCCTGCAGCGCGTCCCTGATTTCGAGCACCGACTTGCCGATGCCCGAAAACACGACCTGCGCCGGATCGCCGCCCGCGGCGATCACGCGCGCGAGCTCGCCACCCGAAACGATGTCGAAGCCCGCGCCGAGCTGCGCCATGACCGAGAGCACCGCGAGATTGGAGTTGGCCTTCACCGAATAGCACACGAGCGAGGAGCGGCCGGCGAGCTCGTCGGCGAATTCGCGGTAAGCGCCCTCGATCGCGGCGCGGGAATAGACATAGCAGGGCGTGCCGAACTGCCGCGCGATGTCTTCGAGCGAGACCTGTTCGGCGCACAGAACGCCGCCACGATAGGCGAAAGCCATGCTGGCTACTTCTTTGCGCCGCCCGCGCTCTCGTCCTCGCCAGCGCCTTTCGGGTCGGGCAGCGGCTTGTAGGCCTCGGGCTTGGGCGGCTTGACCCCGGGCGGCGGATTGTCGCGCAGGTACAGCGACCCCTTCTGGCCGCAGCCGGCGGCAAGCAGGAGAAGCAGCACGACGAGAAGCACCGAACGCATCAGGGC
>CAZTSJ010000007.1:0-8150 GCA_964616875.1 uncultured Bordetella sp.
CGTGACGCTCACGCTCGACCCTGTGCTGCTGCATTCGGTCTGCCGCCTGCTGCAGGCGGCGGTGAAAAAAAGCGACTGGGACATGGAGCTCAAGCTGCCTGGCGTCGAGCCGCAGGAAACGCGCGAACGCGAACGGCGCACAATCAACTGAGGATGGCCATGGTGATGAAAAAAATCGCAATCGCGGTAGCAGCTCTGCTTGCGTTGGCTCCAGGCGGCGGCGCGATGGCGCAGACACGTTTCACCGATGCCGAGATCGTGGGCGCCATCGGCAAATGCCTGATCGAGCATGCACCGGAAAACTGGCAGACGGTGATCTTCATGCTGGACCAGGTGCCGGCGGCTGCGGGCAAGAAGGCATCGGCGACCGTCTCGCACAAGATGGTGGTCGGCAGCGAGAGCAACCCGCCGCAGGACGTCAAGCCCTGCCGCCCTGACTACGCAGCGAAGGCGGTCGAAACCTTTCGCGAGAACCAGGACGAAAAGTCCCGCGGCTGGACCGGCGTCACGGTGACCCTGCACAAGGACCGACGGTACAGTATTGCCTTTCGCTACCCGAAGTAGTGGCTGCGCTCGCGGCTGCATAGCTGATTTGACGCACATAGGAGATTCTCGATGCGCATGACCCCCGCCCTGGTTCTGGCCTCGACCGTTTTTCTGCTGCTCGCCCGGATAACGGCTGCGGACGCGCAGACCCCGCTTGCCCAGCTTCGGCAGGAGCTGATTGCGACGTGGTTGATGAGCGTTCAAGGGGAGCTTCGAAGCCGGATATTGAGAATCGACGAGGTCGCGCAAGACACCGAAGGTTCGTATCTGATCAATGCTGTTCATGGCTGGATCGATGGAGAACAAGCGCCTGTACGGATCGAGTTGATTCAATCCACGCAGCAACGACGGCTAATCGTGCGGACGGCGGGCGGAAGCTTGATTTCGGTTCTCCAGTCTCCCGAAGGTGGCTTCGCCGGAACCTTCAAGCCTCGCCAGGGAGCGGAGTTGGCGGTCAGAATGGAGAAGGTGGCCGATGATCAGTTGCCTCGGCTGGCAAAAGAATCGCAGGCCAGGATGGCGGCGCGGGTCTATGCGGATGAGGACAAGGACTGGGGAGTGCCCCCGCGGAAGCAGCCCCGGACCGACCGATATCACGCTCCGACGCCAAAAGAAGTTCCAGGGGCAAGGACGATCAGGACAGTAGCGCTTAGGGCCATGCAGAATCAGACTCCTGGCCCGATTTTGATCGATGTTCTCGGGGGTGACGGGCACCGCACGATTCGCGGTTCGAGCTGGCTGCGCGGCGTTGGCCTGGGTGCGCTCGACAATGCCGCGAAGGAGCGTTTGCGCCTCGACCTGGAAACGCTGACTGCCGGAAGCAAATCGGCGCCCGTCGTTTTCTTCTGCCTGAGTTCCGAATGCTGGTTGTCGTATAACACCAGCCTGCTCGCCATGGAACTGGGCTATACGAACGTCCACTGGTTCAGGGGAGGAACTGCCGCGTGGGAGCGCGCGGGATTTGAAATGGCCGAAGCCGTCCCTTACCGCCGCCAGGAACAGAAAAAATGAATCACGCCGCCTCGATGCAGGAGCGGTTCAAGGGCCTGCTGCCCGACATGATGGGCATCGAGTTCACCGACGTGACCCCGGACAAGGTGATGGCGCGGCTGGCGGTGCGCAAGGACCTGTGCACGATTGGCGACAACTTGCACGGCGGGGCGATTATGGCCTTCGCCGATACGCTGGGCGCAGTGGCGGCGATCGTGAACATGCCGCAGGGCGCGCGCACCACGACCATCGAGTCGAAAACCAATTTCATCGGCGGCGCGGCGGCCGGTACGCGCGTCACGGGCGAGTCGGTCGCCGTGCACAAGGGCCGCACCACGGTGGTGTGCCAGACCACCATCCGCAGCGAGGCAGGCAAGCTGGTAGCCCTGGTTACGCAGACGCAGTTAGTGATCGCCCCCTAAAGGCGTATAATTCGACCTCTTTAGTTTTCAAGGCGTTACGTCATTAGCTCAGGTTTTGAAAAACTGGGCTTGATCCCGCCGCTGCTTCAAGCGGTGAAGGACTTGGGCTACGAGCAGCCAAGCCCGGTCCAGGAACAAGCCATTCCCCTCGTCCTTGCGGGCCGCGATCTCATGGCGGGTGCCCAGACCGGCACCGGCAAGACCGCCGCGTTCGCGTTGCCGACGTTGCAACTCCTTGCGCCGCACGCGAGCACCTCGGCCTCCCCGGCGCGCCATCCGATCCGCGTGCTGGTGCTCGCGCCGACGCGCGAGCTCGCGATCCAGGTCGAGGAAAGCTTCCGCGGCTACGCCAAGCATCTGCCGCTGCGCACCGCGCTGGTCTACGGCGGCACCGACATGAACGCGCAGATCGCGCAACTGCGCCGCGGCGTGGAGATCCTGGTCGCGACGCCGGGCCGGCTGCTCGATCACGTGCACAACAAGACCGTGATGTTCAACCAGGTCTCGATCCTGATCCTGGACGAGGCCGACCGCATGCTGGACATGGGCTTCATGCCCGATATCAAGCGCATCATCGCGCTGCTGCCGCCGGTGCGGCAGAACCTGCTGTTCTCGGCTACTTTCCCGGACGAGATCCGCAGGCTGGTCAAGACCCTGCTCAAGAATCCCGCCGAGGTGCAGATCGCGGCGCGCAACGCCACCGCCGACCTCGTCAGCCACGTGGTGCATCCCTGCACGCGCGAGAAAAAGCGCGAGCTGCTCGCTTACCTGATTCAGACGAGGGGACTCAAGCAGGTGCTGGTATTCACCGGCACGCGCATCGGCGCCAATCGCCTCGCGCACCAGCTGCGCGCCAACCACATCCAGGTCGACGCCATTCACGGCGACAAGACGCAGGCCGAGCGCGAAGCCGCGCTGGAGGCCTTCAAGGCCGGCAAGACCACGGTGCTGGTCGCCACCGACGTCGCCTCCCGCGGCCTGGACATCGAGAACCTGCCGCAGGTGATCAATTTCGACATTCCGCACTCGCCCGAGGACTACATCCACCGCATCGGCCGCACCGGGCGGGCGGGCCTCACCGGCGAGGCGATCTCGCTGGTGGCGCCGGAGGACCTCGAGGCGCTCGCGGCGATCGAGAAGCTGATCAACAAGAAACTGGAGCGCGTGCTGGTGCCGGGATTTGCGAATGCCGGCACCGTCGCCACCATGGTGAGCGGCGAGGCCCGCGGAACTTCAGGTCGGAACGGGCCGGGCCGCGACGGCGGGCGATCACGACAGGGACCGCAACGCAGGCCGGAACACCGCCCCGAGCGGCAGAAATCCCAGCACCCCGCCCCGCCGCAACTCGCCCTGCACACCCCTCAGCACGGCAATTCCCAGGCGCGCACGGCGCCGAAATCCAGCGATCCGATATTTTCCCTGCCCTACGAACCGGGCATTGCGTCGGTGGCCGTCAAACCGCAGGAGACCGACGCCACCCATGCGAAGCGCCGCGAGCGTCCTGTCGCGGCCTTGCTGGGTGGACTAAAAAGGTAGTGGCGCGCCCGGCTTGAGCGGCTGCAGTACGCGGCGGAATTCTTCCTGGATCCGCGCCAGGGCCTGCACGGTGTTTCCCTCGAAGCGCAGCACGATCACAGGCGAAGTATTCGAAGCGCGCGCGAGGCCGAAGCCGTCCGCGTATTCCGCGCGCAGGCCGTCGATGGTCACGAGGCGGCTCGCGCCCGGAAACGGTTTGAGCCCCCGCAGCCGCTGCATGATCGCCTGCGGTTCGCCCTCGGCGAGCTGCCAGTTGAGTTCCGGGGTGCAAGGCGCATCCGGCAGGGTCTCCAGCGTGCGGTTCGGGTCCGCTTCCCTTGAGAGAATCTCGAGCAGCCTTGCACCGCAGTAGAGCGCGTCGTCGAACCCGTACCAGCGCTCCTTGAAGAAGATGTGTCCCGACATCTCGCCGGCGAGCGGCGCGCCGGTCTGCTTCAACTTCGCCTTGATCAGCGAGTGGCCGGTCTGCCAGATCAACGGCCGCCCGCCGTGCTGCTCGATCCAGGGCGCGAGCAGCCGCGTGCTCTTCACGTCGTAGATGATCTGGGCGCCCGGATTGCGCGACAGCACGTCCTTCGCATACAGCATCATCTGGCGGTCGGGGTAGATGATGCTGCCGCTCTTCGTTACCACGCCGAGACGGTCGCCGTCGCCGTCGAAGGAGAGACCGATCTCGGAATCTGTTTTTTTTAAAACTTCTATTAAATCTTTCAAATTCTCCGGTCGAGAAGGATCCGGGTGATGGTTGGGGAAATTCCCGTCCACAGTCGAGAACAGCTCCGTCACCTCGCATCCCAGGCGCCGGAAGAGGCGCGGCGCGACCACGCCGGCGACACCGTTGCCGCAGTCGATCGCCACCTTGAACGGCCGCGCGAGCTTCACGTCGCGAACAATGCGGTCCACATAAGCATCCAGGACGTCTGCCTGGGTTCTTTTTCCGCTGCCGGATGCGGAAATTCCGGATTCTATCCGCCGCCGCAAGCCCTGGATCTCTTCGCCGGTCAGGGTATCGCCTGCGACGACCATTTTCACGCCGTTGTATTCCCCTGGGTTGTGGCTGCCCGTCAGCATCGCCGCGCTGTGGCATCCGAGGTGGTGGGCGGCGAAATAGGTTACCGGCGTGGGCACCAGTCCGATGTCGATGACGTCGGCGCCGGCAGCGTTGAGGCCGTCCATGAGCGCGCCGCAGAGTTCCGGGCTGGAGAGACGACCATCGCGTCCAACGGCGAACGTGGTTGCGCCCTTTTCGCGCGCGAACGTCGCCAATGCCCGGCCGACCTCTCGCACCACTGCGGCAGACAAAACCGTGCCGGCGATGCCGCGGATGTCGTAGGCGCGAAAAATCTCGGCGGGAAGGTTCACGCGGCGGAGAGAAAATCCATGACGCGCCTTGCGAGCCAGCGGTCGCGGCCGGGAAATCCGGCGTGGCCGCCGTCGGCGGGAAATTCCAGTGTCACGCAGGACGGTATATCACGAAGCAGGTGCGCAACCGCGTCGAGCGCCGCCTCGGGCATGAACGGATCGTTGCGTGCGTTGAGCACCAGCGTCGGGATGCGGATGCGGGCGAGCCACGGGCCGCTAGAGGAACGCGCCCAGTAGTCGTCGGCGCCGAGAAACCCGTGCAGCGGCGCGGTGACCGCGTCGTCGAATTCCCAGAAGGTGCGGGCTTGCGCCAGCCGCAGGGGGTCGACGGAAATCTGCCCGCGCGCCAGCTTTGCAAAGGTCTTCCTTTTCAGGCTCCTGAGAAAAGTGCGCGTGTAGATTTCCCTGCTCAGCCCGGCATCCAGCGAGCGCCCGGCGGCGGCGAGGTCGAGCGGCGCCGAGATGGCCACCGCCTTGTGCAGGTTCATTTGCGCACCGCGTTCTCCCAGCAGCTTGAGCAGCGCGTTTCCTCCCAGCGATATTCCCACCGCGTGGCGTGCTTCCAGCCGGCGCAGTATCCAGTCGATCTCCGCGCTGTCGCCGGAATGGTAGGCGCGCGGCAGGCGGTTCAATTCCCCCGAGCAGCCGCGGAAATGCGGCACCACGCAGCGCCAGCCCAGGGCGAGCGCCTCTGCCGCGATGGCGCGCGCATAAGGGCTCGCAGAGTTGCCTTCCAGGCCATGGAATAGAGCGATCAAAGGGCCTTTGTTGCCTGCCCAATCCAGGTCGATGAAGTCTCCGTCGGGCGTATCCCAGCGCTCGCGTCTATAGGCAATCCGCGGCGCGGGTGCCAGTGCCGCAAAGACGGTCTGCAGGTGGCCTCCTGGCAGCCACCAGGGAGCTGCGTAAGGGTTCAAATGCGGGACTCAATGCAGGATCTTGGGCGATGCGGGCGTGGGTTCCGCGGGCGCCTCGCCCCCCGGCGCGGGCGAGGCGTGGTGCACGATCATGCGCCAGCCCGCCGCGGTGCGCAGGTAGACGTTGGTCGCCACCATCGGCGGCCGGGGGCGCGCCTCGCCGGCGACGGAGATGTTCTCGTGCACGCTGTGCGCTTCGATCATCACGCCCGCGATCACCACCTGCCGCGTGATGCGCACGCGCATGTTGGGCCCGCCGGCGAACATCTGGCGCCAGGCTTCGCGCACCTCCGCCTGGCCTGCGAGGCGCTGCCCCGCCGGATGCACGCAGACGATCTCCTCGTCCTCGGACCAGACCGCCATCATGGCCTCCAGGTCGCTACGCTCGAGCGCCTCGTAGAAGGCGTTCTGCGCGTCCTGCGCGGTGGGGAAAATCTTGGCGCTCATGCCAATGCCTTCATTTCCTCCAGCACCCGTTCGACGGAAAGCTCGTTCATGCACTTGAAATGGCCCAGCGGGCAGACGCGCTCGAAGCAGGGGCTGCAATCCACTCTCAGCCAGACCACGCGCGCGGCCGCCGACATTGGCGGCGTGTGCTCCGGGCTGGAAGAGCCGAACAGCGCCACCTGCGGCCTGCCGCTCGCCGCGGCAATGTGCATCAGCCCGGAATCGTTGCTGACCACCATCGCCGCACCGGCAATCAGATCGATGGCTTCATCAAGCGTAGTCTTGCCGATGAGATTTGTCCCGGCAATATCTTTGTTGTCCTTAAGATCTCCCGGTGAACCCAGCAGCACGATCTTCGAACCCAGTTGTTCCGACAATTCGCGGAAATAGGGCCAGCGTTTGGCCGGGCCGTATTCGGCGCCGGGGCAGATCACCGTGTAGGCGCCGGATATGCTGAAACGATCTGTCGTTGCCTTTATTCTTTCTTTTGAAACAGACAATGCAGTAAAAGGCAGGGGCAGAGCGGGTTCGGTTCCCGGCTCCTCCGCCAGACGCGCATAGTGAAGCGGCAGCGGCTCGCGCGGCTGCGCCGCCTTGTGGATCCGGTTGAGCAGGCCGAGGCGCGATTCGCCGAGGTAGCCGACGCGCAGCGCAATGCCGGCGAAGGAGGGCGCCAGCGCGGATTTCATCGTGTTGGGCAGCACGATGGCCTGGTCGTAGCTGCGCTCCTTCAGGCTGCGGCCGAGGCGCCAGCGATCGCCGAGCTGCAGTTCCCCATGGCGCAGGTCGACCTCGATCACTTCGCTCACCTCGGGCATGCGCCGCGCCACCGGCGCCACCCAGGGCGGCGCCACCATGTCGATGCGCACACCGGGATGCTTCGCGTGCAGGCGCGCGAGCATCGGCTGCGCCATCAGCGCGTCGCCGATCCAGTTGGGCGCGACGACAAGGAAGCGCGCCAGATCAATGCCCTTTTGGCGCGGCGCCCTTGTACAGATACTTCGTGCCGCAGTACGGACACAGCGCCTCACCTTGTTTCACCACGTCGAGGAACACGCGCGGATGCCGCGCCCAGAGCGGCGCTTCCGCCATCGGACAATGCAGCGGCAGGTCCTTCTCCGTGAGTTCCACCTGCCTTGAATTGTCGTTGCTCACTTCTTTGCCTTCTTCATCGGTACGGGCGTGAGCCAGTGCCGGTGCTTGCGGTCCTTGCCCGTGACGACGTCGAAGAACGCCTTCTGCAGCGCCTTGGTGATCGGCCCGGCCCGGCCTTCGCCGATGGTGCGGCGGTCCAGTTCGCGGATCGGGGTCACTTCCGCGGCGGTGCCGGTGAAGAAGCATTCGTCGGCGATGTAGATGTCGTCGCGCGTCAGGCGCTTGGCGATCACCTTGTAGCCCAGCCCCTCGGCCAGCTCGATCACCGAGGTGCGCGTGATGCCCGTGAGCGCGGAGGTGAGCTCCGGCTCGTAGATCACGCCGTCCTTGATGACGAAGATGTTCTTGCCCGCGCCCTCGGCGACGAAGCCGTCGACGTCGAGCAGCAGGCCCTCGTCGTAGCCGTGCTGGGTCGCTTCCAGCGTCGCCAGCACCGAGTTCGGGTAGGTGCCCGACATCTTGGCGCGCGCCATGGTCACGTTGACGTGGTGGCGCGCGACCGAAGCGGTCTTGACGCGGATGCCCTTGTTGAGCGCCTCGGGGCCGAGGTAGGCGCCCCAGGGCCAGGCGGCGATCGCGACGTGCACCTTGGCGCCGACCGGCGAGACGCCCATCTTCTCCGAGCCGTAGAACGCGATCGGGCGGATGTAGCAGGCCTCGTGGCCGTTGGCGGCGACGACGTCGATGTTCGCCTGCATCAGCCGCTCGAGGCTGTAGGGGATCTTCATCATGTAGATATGCGCCGAATTGATCAGCCGCTGCATGTGCTCGCGCA
>CAZTSJ010000008.1:0-7799 GCA_964616875.1 uncultured Bordetella sp.
GTTGGCGGAGCGGACGGGACTCGAACCCGCGACCCCCGGCGTGACAGGCCGGTATTCTAACCAACTGAACTACCGCTCCAATTGTCGTTCTGGTGGGTGCTGACGGGATCGAACCGCCGACATTCGCCGTGTAAGAGCGACGCTCTACCAGCTGAGCTAAGCACCCCATGCTGCTAAAAAGGGGCGCTAGTTTATCGCGTCCTTGAGGGCCTTGCCAGCGCGGAACTTGGGAACTTTCGCCGCGGCGATCTTGAGCGCTTCGCCGGTGCGCGGATTGCGCCCGGCGCGGGCCTGGCGCTTGCTCACGTAGAACGTGCCGAACCCCACCAGCGTGACCATGTCGCCCTTCTTGAGGCTCGATTTGACCGCGCCGACCAGGGCATCCACGGCGCGCTCGGCGGCCGATTTCGAAACTTCCGCCGCCTGCGCGATCTGCTCGATCATGTCGGCCTTGTTCATGGCTTTCTAATGCTTCACAGCAGCGGGCGAGCCCGGCTTCTCCTCCACGGGCGGCAGTGCTGCGGCCGGCGGCAAAGCCGCACCTGCAAGCGAATCCGGCAGCGGCACCGGCTGGCGCTCCAGCGCAATCTCGAGCACCTTGTCGATCCACTTCACCGGGATGATCTCGAGCCGGTTCTTGACGTTGTCCGCGATCTCGACGAGGTCTTTCACGTTCTCCTCCGGGATCATGACCGTCTTGATGCCGCCGCGATGCGCCGCAAGCAGCTTTTCCTTCAGGCCGCCGATCGCCAGCACCTCGCCGCGCAGCGTGATCTCGCCCGTCATCGCGACGTCGGCGCGCACCGGAATCCCGGTCAGCACCGACACCATCGAGGTGACGATGCCGATGCCGGCGCTGGGCCCGTCCTTGGGCGTCGCGCCCTCGGGCAGGTGGATGTGCATATCGTTCTTCTGATAGAAATCTTCCTGCACGCCGAGCTTGCGCGAGCGGTTACGCACCACCGAGAGCGCGGCCTGGATGGCCTCCTGCATCACCTCGCCCAGCTTGCCGGTGGTGATGGTCTTGCCCTTGCCGGGCATCGTCACCGTCTCGATGGTCAGCAGTTCGCCGCCGACTTCGGTCCAGGCAAGGCCGGTGACCTGGCCGATCTGATTCTTTTTCTCCGCCATGCCGAAGCTGTACTTGCGCACGCCGAGGAATTTGTCCAGCACGCGCGGCGTCACCGCGATGCGCTTCGCCTTGCCTTCGTTGGTCTGCTTATCGGTCAAGAGCTGCTTCACCGCCTTGCGGCAGATCTTGGAAATTTCGCGTTCCAGGCTGCGCACGCCCGCTTCGCGCGTGTAGTAGCGCACGATGTCGCGGATCGCGGGCTCGGTCACTGAAACCTCGCCCTCCTTGAGGCCGTTGTTCTTCATCTGCTTGGGCAGCAGGTACTGCATGGCGATGTTGACCTTCTCGTCCTCGGTGTAGCCCGCGAGCCGGATCACTTCCATGCGGTCGAGCAGCGGCGCCGGGATGTTGAGCGTGTTCGCGGTCGCGATGAACATCACTTCGGACAGGTCGTATTCGACCTCGATGTAATGGTCGGTAAACGTGTTGTTCTGCTCAGGGTCCAGCACCTCGAGCAGCGCCGAGGAGGGGTCGCCGCGCCAGTCCATGCCGAGCTTGTCCACCTCGTCGAGAAGAAACAGCGGGTTCTTCACGCCTGCCTTGCTCATGCTCTGCAGGATCTTGCCAGGCATCGAGCCGATGTAGGTGCGCCGGTGGCCGCGGATCTCGGCCTCGTCGCGCACGCCGCCCAGCGACATGCGCACGAACTTGCGGTTGGTCGCCTTGGCGATCGACTGGCCGAGCGAAGTCTTGCCAACCCCCGGCGCGCCCACCAGGCACAGGATCGGCGCCTTCATCTTGTCCACCCGCGTCTGTACCGCGAGGTATTCGACGATGCGCTCCTTGATCTTCTCCAGGCCGTAGTGGTCCTCGTCGAGAATCTGCTGTGCGATTTTCAGGTCCTTGCAGACCTTCGACTTCTTGCGCCACGGCAGGTTGACCAGGGTCTCGATGTAGTTGCGCACCACGGTCGCCTCGGCCGACATCGGCGACATGAGCTTGAGTTTCTTCAGCTCGCCTTCAGCCTTCTTGCGCGCGTCCTTGGGCATGTGCGCCTTGCGGATGCGCTTGTCCATTTCCTCCAGGTCGGCGCCCTCCTCGCCCTCGCCCAGCTCTTTCTGGATCGCCTTCACCTGCTCGTTGAGGTAGTACTCGCGCTGGCTTTTTTCCATCTGGCGCTTGACGCGCCCGCGGATGCGTTTTTCCACCTGCAGGATGTCGATCTCGGTCTCGAGCTGGCCGAGCAGGTGCTCGAGGCGCGCCTTGACCTCGAACATCTCCAGCACCTGCTGCTTCTGCTCGAGCTTGAGCGGCAGGTGCGCCGCCACGGTATCGGCCAGGCGTCCGGCCTCGTCGATGCCCGAGAGCGAGGTCAGGATTTCGGGCGGGATCTTCTTGTTCAGCTTCACGTACTGGTCGAAGGCCGAGAGCAGCGCGCGGCGCATCGCCTCGACTTCGGGCGGCGGCGCGCCTTCGGCCGGGATCGGGGTCGCCTCGGCCACCCAGTGACTGCGCAGGTCGGTGATCTCGCCGATACGGGCGCGCGTTCCGCCCTCCACCAGCACCTTTACGGTGCCATCGGGCAGCTTGAGCATCTGCAGGATGCTGGAGACGCAGCCGATTTCGTACATGTCCTCGGCGCCCGGCTCGTCCTTGGCCGCCGAGCGCTGGGCCACCAGCAGGATGGATTTGCCGCTCTCCATCGCGGTCTCCATCGCCTTGATCGATTTCGGCCGGCCGACGAAGAGCGGAATCACCATGTGGGGGAACACCACCACGTCGCGCAACGGCAGCAGCGGGTACTGGCCGCCGCCCGCCTGGGCTGTCGGGGGGGTCGCGGCTGCGGGTTTTTCTTCCTTATCTGACATGAGGACCTCTAAGCCAAAACCTCAGGCGGAACTGCCGGCAACCTTGGGGGGATCCTGGTAAATGAGCAGCGGCTTGCCTTCGGCGAGCACCATCTGCTCGTCGACGACCACCTTGCTGACATTCTCGAGGGTGGGCAGCTCGTACATCGTGTCGAGCAGAATCTGTTCCAGGATCGAGCGCAGGCCGCGCGCGCCGGTCTTGCGCGCCAGCGCCTTCTTGGCCACCGCGCCCAGGGCTGCGGTACGCACTTCGAGTTCGACCCCTTCCATGAGGAACAGGCGCTGGTATTGCTTGATGAGGGCGTTCTTCGGCTCGGTCAGGATCTCGATCAGTGCGACTTCGTCGAGTTCCTCCAGCGCCGCGACCACCGGCATGCGGCCGACGAACTCCGGGATCAGGCCGTACTTGATCAGGTCCTCGGGCTCCACCGACTTGAGCAGGTCGTAGATGGCCTTGGAATTGTTCGGGCTGCGTACTTCGGCGCCGAAGCCGATGCCGGTCTTCTCGGTGCGGTTACGCACGATCTTTTCCAGGCCGTCGAAAGCCCCGCCGCAGACGAACAGGATGTTGGTGGTATCGACCTGGACGAAATCCTGGTTCGGGTGCTTGCGCCCGCCCTGCGGAGGGACGGATGCCACGGTACCCTCGATCAGCTTGAGCAGCGCCTGCTGCACGCCTTCGCCCGAAACGTCCCTGGTGATCGAAGGGTTGTCGGACTTGCGTGAAATCTTGTCGATCTCGTCGATGTAGACGATGCCGCGCTTGGCCTTGTCGACGTCGTAGTCGCAGCTCTGCAGCAGCTTCTGGATGATGTTCTCGACGTCCTCGCCGACGTAGCCCGCCTCGGTGAGCGTGGTCGCGTCGGCGATCACGAAGGGCACGTTCAGCAGCCGCGCGAGCGTCTGCGCGAGCAGGGTCTTGCCCGAGCCCGTCGGCCCGATCAGCAGGATGTTCGACTTCGAGAGCTCCACCTCGTCGTTCTTCGACAGGTGTTTCAAACGCTTGTAGTGGTTGTAGACAGCGACCGCGAGGATCTTCTTCGCCTGGTCCTGCCCGATCACGTACTGGTCGAGGATGGCGCGGATTTCGTGCGGCGCCGGCAGGTCCGATTTCTGGCCCTTGCCGCTCTTGTCGGAGGCCGTTTCCTCCCGGATGATGTCGTTGCACAGCTCAATGCACTCGTCGCAGATGAACACCGACGGGCCCGCGATCAGCTTGCGGACCTCGTGCTGGCTCTTGCCGCAGAACGAGCAGTACAGCAGCTTCTCGCCCGAGGAGGTCTTCTCCGACATCAGCCAGGTTCCCTTTTGGTCAGCACCTTGTCCACAAGGCCGTACTTTACCGCGTCTTCGGAAGACAGGAAGTTGTCGCGGTCTGTGTCCTTGGCGATGGTCTCCACCGTCTGCCCGCAATGCTTGGCGAGGATCTCGTTCAGCCGGACGCGCAGGTAGAGGATTTCACGCGCGTGGATCTCCACGTCGGAGGCCTGCCCGGAGAAGCCGCCCATCGGCTGGTGGATCATGACGCGCGAGTTCGGCAACGCGAAGCGCTTGCCCTTCTCGCCCGCCGCCAGCAGCAGGGCGCCCATGCTGGCTGCCTGCCCGACGCACAGCGTCGAGACGTCGGGCTTGATGAACTGCATGGTGTCGTAGATCGCGAGGCCCGCCGACACCGAGCCGCCGGGCGAATTGACGTAGAAGAAGATGTCCTTGTCCGGGTTCTCCGACTCCAGGAACAGCAGCTGCGCGACAATGAGGTTGGCGGTCATCTCGTTGACCGTGCCGACGAGGAACACCACGCGCTCTTTCAGCAGCCGGGAATAGATGTCGTAGGCGCGCTCGCCGCGCCCCGACTGCTCGATGACCATCGGGATTAACCCAAGGTCCTGGGGTTCTTCCATTCTTGATTGCCAAGTCAGGGATTTCATGCTGTGCCGCCCATCAATTCATCGAAAGGCACGGGTTTGTCCTCGACCTTCGCTTTGGACAGAACCCAGGAAACGACGTTGCTTTCGAGCGCGAGGCCTTCCATTTCGGACAAGCGCTGAGGCTGCATGTAGAACCATTTTACCACCTCGGCCGGATGCTCGTAGCTCTGCGACTCGGCCTCGATCAGCGCGCGCACTTCCGCCGGCTTGGGCTGCAGCTTTTCGGCCCGCGCCAGCTCGCCGATGATCAGGCCCAGCGCGACGCGGCGCTTGGCGTTCTCCTCGAACACCTGGGGATCGAACGGCAGCTTCTCCAGCTTGAGACCTTTCGCCTGCAGCTCGCCCACCGCCTGCTCGACCAGCTGCCGCTGCTCCATCTGCACCAGCGACTTCGGCAACTCGATCGGCGCCGCATCCAGTAGCACCTGCAGCGCCTGGGCCTTCAAGCGTGCCTCGATGCGCTTTTTGACCTCGCGCTCGACGTTGCTGCGCACTTCGACGCGCATTTTCTCCAGATCGCCGTCGGTGACGCCCAGCTGCCTGGCGAATTCCGCGTCCAGTCCGGGCAGCTTCGGCTCCTCGACCTGCTTCACCTGCAGCGTAAACGTCGCGGTCTTGCCGGCGACTTCCTTGCCGTGATAGTCCTGCGGAAACGTGACGTCGAAGGTCTTGGCGTCGCCGGCCGCGAGGCCGAGCGCGTGCTTCTCGAACTCGGGGAGCATGCGCTTTTCGCCGGGCACGAACACAAATGCCGTTGCCTTGCCGCCGGGAAACGTCTCGCCGCCGATCTTGCCTTCGAAATCGATCGTGAGCCGGTCGCCTTCCTGAGACGCGCGGGCCGACGCAACAAAGGTGACGCGCTGCTTGCGCAGGATTTCGAGCGTGCGGTCGATCGCGCCCTCGTCAACGGTGACCTGCGGCCGCTCGATGCTCTTGGCCGAGACGTCGCCGACCTTGACCTCGGGATAGACCTCGAAGGTGGCGCTGAATTCGAACTGCGCGGCATCGGCCGCGCCGTCCTTCTTCTCGATGCGCGGCTGGCCGGCGACGCGCAGATTGGATTCCTTCACGGCTTCGGTGAAGGCCTTTTGCACCGCGTCGCCGATCACTTCGGAACGCACCTGCGGCCCGTACTGCTGCACCACGATCTTCATCGGCACTTTGCCGGGGCGAAATCCGGCCATCTTGACGTTGCGCGCAAGTTTCTTCAGGCGATCGTCGACCTGGCGATCGACGTCCTGCACCGGCACCGACATCGAAACGCGCCGCTCGAGCGCTCCTAGCTGTTCCACGTTCACCGCCATTCCGATCGATTCCCCTGTTCAATGTGGTGCGAAGGGTGGGACTCGAACCCACACGCGGTTAGGCGCCAGGACCTAAACCTGGTGCGTCTACCAATTCCGCCACCTTCGCGCACGAAAACATTCACGAAAAACAACGTATTATAGCCCGCAAGCGTCGGCTCGCCTTTTTGACGCGCTTTGTGAATCCAGACCAGTACTGCCAGCAGAAAGCCGCGCCGCCAGGTTCGAGTTTTCACTACTCGTTGCTGTTCCTGCCGCCCGCGCGCCGGCGTGCGATCACTGCCCTGTACGCGTTTTGCCGCGAAATCGAAGACGTGGTGGATGAATGCTCGGACGCGCAGCTCGGGCGCACCAAACTTGCCTGGTGGCGCACGGAAATCGCCGCGCTCTACGGCGGAAACCCGCGCCATCCGGTAAGCGTCGCCCTGCAGCCGTTCGTCGCGACATATCAGATTACTGCCGGCCAGCTGGATGGCATCGTTGCCGGCATGGAATTGGACCTGATGCAGACGCGCTACCTCGACTTCGCGGGTCTCGTGCGCCACTGCGAGCAGGTCGCCGGCGGCGCGAGCCTGCTGGCCGCGGGCATCTGCGGCTACCGCAACCCGCGCACGCTCGAGTACGCCAGCGGTATCGCCACCGCGGTTCATCTCACCAGCGTCCTCTGCGACGTCGGGGTGGATGCGCGCAGGAACCGCATCTACCTGCCGATGGACGAGCTCAAGCAATTCGAGGTTCCCGCCGCCGATATCCTGCAGGCGCGCTACAGCAGGGGTTTCGTAGAATTGATGAAATTCCAGTCTGCACGGGCTGACGATTTATACCGGAAAGCTTTCGAGCTCCTCCCCATCGAAGATCGCCGCGCCCAGAGGCCAGGCCTGATAATGGCGGCTATCTGCCGCGCGACGCTTGCCGAAATCGAGCGCGACGGCTTCCAGGTCCTCACGCAGCGGACCTCGCTGACGCCGCTGCGCAAGTTCTGGCTGGCATGGAAAACCTGGCTGAGTCCGTAACCATCGCGGCATTGAAATTCATCACCGAGGAGCGAACATGGCGGTCTCACAACACGACAAGGCTGTTCAGTTCAAGGCGCTGCACCAGGGTCCCGGCGCGTTCGTGAACCCGAATCCCTGGGACGCGGGCTCGGCGCGCCTGCTCGCCGGGCTCGGTTTCGAGGCGCTGGCCACTTCCAGCGGCGCTTCAGCGGGCATCCTCGGCAAGCGTGACGGCATGGTGACGCGCGACGAAGCCCTCGCGCATGCGCGCGCCATCGTCGCGGCGACCGACCTGCCGGTGTCGGCGGATCTCGAAAAAGGCTTCGGCGACGCGCCGGCAGCGGCAGCGCAAACCATTCTTCTCGCTGCCGAAACCGGATTGGTCGGCGGTTCGATCGAAGACGCAACCGGCGACAAGGACCGGCCGCTCTACGACATCGGGGAGGCCACAGAACGCGTGGCCGCGGCAGTTCAGGCAGCGCGCTCGCTCACCTTCCCGTTTACCCTCACCGCGCGTTCCGAGAACTTCCTGCGCGGCAATCCGGACCTCGAGGACACCATCAAGCGCCTGCAGGCCTACGAAAAAGCCGGCGCCGACGTGCTGTTCGCCCCCGGCCTGCCCGACCTTGCGG
>CAZTSJ010000009.1:0-4872 GCA_964616875.1 uncultured Bordetella sp.
TCCAACCGGCCGGGCGACTTCCGCTACGGCACCACCGGCAAAGCGGTACCGGGATACGAACTCCGGCTGGTGGACGAAAAGGGCGCGGACGTAAAGCAGGGGGAGCTGGGCGAACTGCTGATCAAGGGCCCGACGGCGGCGGACCTGTACTGGAACAACCGCGCCAAGAGCCGCAACACCTTCGTCGGCGAATGGACGCGCAGCGGCGACAAGTACACCCTGGACGCGGATGGCTTCTATGCCTACGGCGGGCGCACCGACGACATGCTCAAAGTGGGGGGCATCTGGGTCTCGCCCGCCGAGGTCGAGGCCGCGCTCGTCTCGCACGAGGCCGTTCTCGAGGCTGCCGTGGTGGGCAAGGAAGACGAGCAGAAGCTCGTGAAGCCAAAAGCTTTTGTGGTGCTCAAGCCCGGCAAGCAGGCCACGGTCGAAGAGCTGCAGACCTACGTCAAATCGAAACTCGCGCCCTACAAGTACCCGCGCTGGATAGAGTTTGCTACCGAATTGCCAAAAACCGCGACCGGCAAGATCCAGCGTTTCAAGCTGCGCGCTTGAAGCTTTCCATCGTCGTCCCGGCGTTCAACGAGGAACGCCTGCTCGCCGCGTCGCTGGCGAGCATCCGGGAGGCCGCGAAGGCGTTCGATGATGGCGGCTGGGAACTCATCGTCTGCGACAACAATTCCACCGACCGCACGGCTGAAATAGCGCGCGCGGCCGGCGCACAGGTGCTGTTCGAGCCGCACAACCAGATATCGCGTGCGCGCAATCGCGGCGCGGCGGCTGCGACCGGTGAGTGGCTGCTGTTCGTGGATGCGGATTCATTCCCCAGTCCCGAGTTGTTTCGCGACCTGAAGGCAGCGATCGAAAGCGGCGCCTGCATTGCTGGCGGCAGCACCGTTGCAGCCGAGGGTTCGTTCGAATTTCGCATCGCAATCCGGGTCTGGAACGCGCTCAGCCGCGTGACGCGATGGGCCGCGGGCTCCTTTATATTCTGCGAACGCACCGCGTTTGCCGAACTGCGCGGCTTCAGCGAGGAGTTCTACGCCTCGGAGGAGATCGAACTGTTCGGGAGGCTCAAGGACCTCGCGCGGCGCCGCGGCACGAAGATCGTGATCCTGCATCGCAACCCGTTGCGCACCAGCGAGCGCAAGCTGCTGCTCTACCGGCGCGGCGAATTGCTCGGATTCCTCGCCAGGCTCGTCCTCCATCCGCGCCGAACGGTCCGCAGCCCGGCCGATTGCAAGCCCTGGTACGACGGGCGCCGCTAGGCGCCCCGCGCTCAGTAGCCGATCGCCGCGCCGTCGCTGCGCGGGTCGGCGCCGCCGATGCGCATGCTGTTGTGCGGATCGATGACGATGCCGTGCGCGTGGCCGGCGAGTTCGTTCCATTCTCCCCACCGGTTGAGCACGTGGCCGCGGCGCGCGAGCTCGTCGATCGTGGCGGATGCGAAGCGGCCCTCGATGTGCAGCGTGTCGCGCGCTTCGCCGAGTGCGAAACGGCCCGAGAGCCAGCGCGGCGCCTCGACCGCCTGCTGGATGTCGCGGCCGAAATCGATCATCGCAACATAGGTCTGCAGGTGGATCTGCGGCTGGCCGTCCGCACCCATGCAGCCCATCACGCTCCAGAGCCTGCCGTCGCGAAAGCCGAGCGAGGCGATCAGGGTGTGCAGCGGCGTCTTGCCGGGCTCGAGCCGGTTCGGGTGCTGCGCATCGAGCGAAAAATAGGCGCCTCGGTTCTGTAGTACCACGCCGGTCCTGCCAGCGACCACAGTCGAGCCGAAAACGCCGTACAGGCTGTTGACCAGGGATACCGCATTGCCTTCTTCGTCTACTGCCGCGATGTAGACCGTGTCGCCCTTCAAGCTGCCGTAGGAGGGCACGCGGTCCCAGGACAGCGCGCGCGCCGGGTCGATCAGTGTGCGCCGCTCGCCGGCGTACGCCTTGGAAATCAGCCGGTCGATCGGCACCTCGGCGAAGCGCGGATCGGCCAGCCAGCGGTCGCGGTCGTGATAGGAAATCTGCTTGGCCTGCACCAGCAGGTGAGCATGGTCGGGTCCGAGATATTCCTTGCGATGCAGTTCCAGCGGCTCGATCATGTTGAGCATCTGCAGCACCGTGAAACCCTGGGTCGGCGCGGGTGTTTGGTAAAGGGTCAGGCCGCGATAGCTGCCGCTGATCGGCTCGCCCCAGCGCGCCGTCTGCGCGGCGAAGTCGGCGGCGCTGAAGAATCCGCCGTGCTCCTTGGCGTAGCGGGCGAACTCCTTCGCGACTTCGCCTTCATAGAACGCGGCGCGGCCGCCCTGCGCCAGCGCTTCGAGGGTGCGTGCCAGGTCCGGATTGGCGAGCTTGGTGCCGGCGCGCGGCGCGGCGCCGCCGGGAAGAAATATGGCCGCAGCTTCGGCTTGCAGCGCAAGTTCAGACGCGGTCTGCTCGATCCAGCCGGCAACGCGTGCGGTGACCTGATGACCGTCGCGAGCGTAGGAGATCGCGGCTTCCAGGTTCCGTGCCAGTGGCAGGCGACCGTAGGCCGCGTGTGCCTCGCACCAGCTCGCTACCGCGCCGGGCGTGGTGACGGTCGCCGGCAGGATGCCGCGAAACGGGATCTCCGCGATGCCGCGCGCGGCGAACCAGTCGAGGTTCGCGCTCGCGGCGGCGCGTCCGCCGCCATCGAGAAAGCGCACCTTTCGCGTCCTGGCGTCGTATATCAGCCAGAACGCATCGCCGCCCAGCCCCGTCATGTGCGGGTAGAGCACGGACAGGACGGCGCTTGCGGCGATGGCGGCATCCACCGCCGAGCCACCGGCGCGCAGAGCATCGACGCCGGCCTGCGACGCGAGCGCATGCGGGCAGGTGACCATGCCGTTACGTGACCGGGTCGCCGGCCTGCCGGTCGCGATTTCCAAGCGGGCTTTCGTCAATCCCGCGTCAAATCGCGAGGAAGCGCCGCGCGTTGGTCGACAGGATCGCCTCGATCGTCGCGGCATCGAGTCCGGTTTTCTGCAGCGTCGCCACCGGGTCGTTGTCGCCCATGTTGAAGGGGTAGTCGCTGCCGATGCAGACCTGCGAGCTGCCAAAGCTCTCGATGACGAAGCGCGTCGCCTGTTCGGAAAAAGCACCGACGACCCGGTCCTGCCCCGCTGGGCGCAGCGCGTGGACGAAAATCGCGGCGCCGAGTTGCTCGGCCGCGGCGAAAAACGGCTCGAAGCGCGCATCGCCGATCGAGATGCCATTGACGTGGCTTGCGATCTCTACGCCAGAGAAACATAATTTTTTTATGGAAAATTCCAATTCATCAATTGCGCTGTCGACATCCTGCAGCGGCACGGCGCCCAGGCCGATGAAGCACTGTGGTGCGAGCGCAACCATTGCCGCGATCTGCTCGTTGAGGTAACGGGTAAGGTTGCGGCCGTCCTCGAGCGGCAGCCAATACGACAGCAGCTCGGGCATCGGCGAAAGCGCCTGGCGCGCGACGCGCATTGCTCCCATCGCTTCGATGCGGCGCGGCACGCTCCAGCTGCCGTCGGCCACGGTGCGGTAGACCTTGCCGGAAATCATCAGGTGCTTGTGGCAGGCGTGCGCTTCGGCCATGGCGGGCCAGTGCACGTCGCGTCCCTTGCCGGCGTAGGCGGGGAAGCGTTCCGGGACGACGTGGGTATGGATGTCGATGCAGCCGTTCATCTCAGTAGTGAAACTCCGCGAACACCAGGCGGTTCTCTTTCAGCGGCCAGGAGCGGACCACGATGCGCTCGTCGTTGAACATGGCCGTCACGCTGCGCACCGGGGCTTCGTTGAGTTTCAATTTTGCAGCCGACACGCCCGCCACGCCAGGTGCGATGCCCGGTGGCGGGTTCACGCCGTCCAGGCGCATGTCGTCACGGCCGACGCCGTAGTAGCCGCGCGGCCGGTTCATGGTGATCACGCTACCCGCATCCTTGTCGGCCTCCGCTATGCGCGCCGGACGCATGTGGATCAGGCTGGAAGAACGCGGGAAGGCGGAGCGGTAGATGTGCGTCACCGCGAATCCCGGGGCGCTGACGACGAACTCGTAGCTCGCATTCAGTTTCGCGTTGAAGGGGCCCCATCGGCCGTCGTCGCCCACCGTCTTGGCGTGCACAGCCTTGCCGACGCGCTCGCCGGTCTGCGACGCGGTCTCGAAAATTTCCAACGAAGCCCCCGTCAGCGGCAGGTTGCTCTGACTGGTGCCACGAAAGCCGGTGATCCGGCCGTCGAGCACGACCGTGGGCTCCGGCGCGATGCTGGTGCGCGCCGGCAGAGCGCCGGTGATGAAGCGGAAGGTCTGCGCGAAGGCCTCCGGGTGAAAGGAGACCTCGCGATGGTCGCGCCCTGGCAGCACCACGTTCTGCGCGCCCTTGAGCGCAGGGCCGTCGTAGGCGACGTTGGTCTTCATTTTCGGCTGCCCGATCCAGCGCCCGTCGGGCTGGGCGAATTTGTCGTAGTTGTCCGAGCGCAGCGTCATGAAGGCCACGCCCGGCGTCACCTCGAGCCCCTCGGGACCCTGGGGGCTGTTCAGCGCCATCATGAAGGGGCTCGTGCCGTTGAATTCGTTGCCGGGAAGGAACTCTCCCGACCAGACGCCGTGATTCGTCCCTCCGCCGATGATCACATGCGACACGGTCGCCGCGCCGCCGCCGTTGCGGATGTAATTGCGCATCGTGTTGCCGCCGCGCGAGCTGCCGACGAGCACTACTTTTTCCGCGCCGCTGAGCTTGCGCACGCGCTCCACCTCGGCCGCGAGCTGCTGCATGCTTTCCGCGGCGCTGCTGCGGCCGTCCTGCGGCTTGCTGTCGTCATCGCGCGCGGCGAGAGTTTTTTTTCGATCGGCATGAGCGAGCCGGACTCCGGTTCGGATCTG
>CAZTSJ010000010.1:0-5986 GCA_964616875.1 uncultured Bordetella sp.
GGCATCCTCGCGCGCATTTACGCGCACCTGTTGTCCCTTGACAACTTCGGCAAGCTGCTCGACCGCAAGGCGACGAAGAAAGCCGCCTGATCGGATGTCGTCCCCGCGCAGGCGGGGACCCACTTACCGCTCTCTACCGGCCTCGGCCGCGATTTTCTGCACCGGCGAGAGCAGGTACTCGAGCACGCTGCGCTCCGCGAGCTTGATTTCCGCCGTCAACTGCATGCCTGGCAGCAGTGCGTGGCGCGCTTCACCCAGGCGCAGTTCCTGTGTCAGGGGCTCGAGCTGGGCACGGTAGGCATACGCAGCGCCGCCCTTGGCGCCGTCGCCGCTGCGTTCGGTTGAATCAGCCGAGACACGCGCTACTCGCGCATCGAGCATGCCGTAGCGCTGGAACGGGAAGCTGGCGAGCTTCAGCTTGGCGCTCTGCCCCCCTGTGACGAACCCGGCGTCCTGGTTGGCGAGCCAGACTTCCGCCACCAGCGCCTCGCCATCGGGCACCAGCGTCAACAATACGGTTCCGGGCGACAGCACCGCGCCCGGCGTTTGCGTCGCGAGATCCTTCACTACGCCGTCGGCCGGAGAGCGCAGCTCGGCGAGTCCCTGCCGGTGGCTGAGCTTTTCCAGTTCCTGCGACAGCCGTGCAAGCTGCGCTTCGGCCTCGACGCGCTCGCCTTGCAGTTGCGCGCGATAGTCGGCCGCAATCTGCGCAGTACGCCGCTCGCCCTGGTCGATCGTCGCGCGCGCGGCCTCGACGCGGTGCTCCTGCGCGCGCAAGTCCTGCTCTCCTTCGTGGCGTTCGCGGCTGCGCTGCGCCAGCATCAGCTTGCCGGCGTAGCCATCACGCGCGAGCCGCTCGAATGCCCGCTCCTGCTCGATCAGCACCGGCAGCGCGCCGGAGAGCTTGCCTTGCGTTTCCAGCGCTGCCTGCATGTCGCGCCGCGCGCGCGCCACCACGCTGCGCTGCTCGGCGAGGCTTGCTTCGTGCGCCCGCGCCCGCGCCTCGCGCTGCGCTTCCACCTGAGCAAAGAGGCGCGGCGGATCCTCCGGCAGCGCCGCGAGCCGCGCACCGCCCAGTTCAGCGTCGATGCGCCGCAACTGGAGGCGCCGCAGCGCGATTTCGTTTCGCGCCGTTGCTGCATCGGCTTCGGCCGCGCGCATGTCCATGCGCGCCAGCACCTGGCCCGCGCGCACGCGCTCGCCCTCCTTCACCAGCAGTTCGCGCATCACGCCGCCCTCCGCGGGTTGCACGATCCGGAGCTGGGATTTCGGCACCAGCCGCCCCTCGGCCACCGCAACGACGTCGAGCTTGCCCAGCGCGGCCCAAAGCACGAGCGCGCCTGTCAGGGCGAGCACGGTCCAGAGCACGACGCGCGGCAAAGGAGAAGGCGCTTCTTCCTGCAGCTGCAGAATGGCGGGCAGGAATTCGGCGCGGCGCGAAACCGTCGCGGCAGACCTGGTTTCGGCGCGCACCGGCAGTTTCATGTGCCCGACCTTTGCTGCTTCGTGTTGAAGTGATCAGCCGTCACAACGGGGCCATCGAGACGCGTCACCTTGTCGACCGTGAGGCCTTCGGGCACTTGATGTGAAATGAACAGAACCGTCGCGCTGCCGCGCAGGCGGCTCACGGTGCGCGCGAACGACTCGGCGGTATCCCGGTCGAGACTAGCGGTCGCCTCATCGAAGATCAGGATTCTCGGACGGCGCAGCAACGCACGCGCGATCGCGATGCGCTGCTTCTGGCCTCCGGAGATGCCGACACCGTTCTCGCCGACCTGGGTGCGGTAGCCCTGCGGCAGTCCCTCGATGAAATCGTGAATCTCCGCCTGGCGGCAGGCATCCATCACTTCGCTGGCGCCCGCGTGCGGCTGCGCCGCGATCAGATTCTCGAACAGCGTTCCTGAGAACAGGCGCGTCTCCTGCGGCACGATGCCGAAGTGCATGCGCAACTCGTTCGCCGCGAGCAGGCGCGTGTCGCGCCCGTCGATGCGCACCGAACCGGCGGCCGGAAGATAGAAACCCTGCAGCAGCCTTGCGAGCGTGCTCTTGCCGCTGCCCGAGGGACCGGTCAGCGCCACACAGCTGCCGGCCTCTATCGTGAGACTGAAATTCTCGTACACCGGCGCAAGTTCGTCGCGATAGCGAAAGGTGACGTTGTCGATCTCGATCCGGCCTGTCACTTCGGCAGAGCGCGCCGGAGTCAGGCTGTAGATCTCGGCCGGCGCATCCATCAGATCGCCGAGGCGCTGCACCGCGATCGCGGCCTGCTGGAATTCCTGCCACAGACTAGCCAGCCGCAAGGCCGGTTGCGCGAGGCGTGCGGAGAACATCTGGAAGGCGACCAGCATGCCGATGGTGAAGCCCTCCTGGGTCATCACCATCCAGGCGCCGACGCCGAGAATCGCGACCGCCAGCGTCTGCTCGACGCCGCTCGCGAGCACGCCGTAGGCATTCGCCAGTTGCCGAGTGGCGAAACTCGCGCGCAGGTAGTCGGCCAGGTTGCGCCCGAAGCGGGCCGCCACCTGCGGTTCCATCTGCAGGGACTTGATCGTTTCCATCGCAGCCACGTGTTCGGTGACGAAGGCCTGATTGCGCGCGCCCAGCAGGAACTGCTCGTTGATCCGCCGCCGCAACAATGGCGTAACGGCGAGACTGGCCACCGCCAGCACGCAGATCAGCGCAACCGCGATCAGGGTAAGCGGCACGCTGTACCAGAGCATCACGGCGAGAAACACGATCAGGAACGGCACGTCGAGCAGTACGCTGGCCGCCGCCCCGGTGACGAACTCGCGTATCGTTTCCACGCCGTGCAGGCGCGCCACCAGCGTTCCCGTCGGCCGGGTCTCGAAGTAGCGCGGCGGCAGGCGCAGCAGGTGCTCGAAAACGCGCATGCCGAGCACCGAATCGATGCGGTTGCCCGTATGCAGCAGCAGGTACTGGCGGGCGTAGGAAAGCGCGGCGCTGAAGGCAATGAACATGCCGAGCGCGGCGAGAATCACCGTCAGCGTGCTGCTCGAGTGGTGCACTACGACCTTGTCGATGATCACTTGCGTGCACAACGGCGTCGCGAGCGCGACCAGCTGCAGCACCAGCGAAGCGGCCAGCACTTCGCGCCAGATGGTCTTGTGGCGCAGCAGCTCCGGTATGAACCAGCGCAGCCCGAACGGACGGTTGGTCAGGCCCGGCTCGCCGGCCGCACTCTGCGGCGCTTCCTCAGGCAACGCGACCTGCAGCACATCGGGTGCATAGCGGCCCGCGAACTCCCGCAGCGGGACGTCCCTTGGTGCCGCTTCGCGCTCGGCGACCAGTGCGGTCTGCGAATCCGCCGCAAGCACCAGCGCGAGGCGAGCGCCGCCCTCATCCTTGCGCACTGCGAGCAGCGGGAGCAACGCGTGCTTCAAGTCGCGCGCCGCAATGGTTCTGAGGGAAATCTTCAGGCCGAGTCCGCCGGCGGCATGCATCAGGGCCGCGACATCGAGCGGCGGCGGGAACTGCTGCAGCACGGTGCGCGCGTCGAACGGCACGCGCTGCGCCCTGCACAGGCCCGCGAGTGCCCAAAGCAGATCGCCTGCTTCGATCGGCGTATCCAGTTGCAAGGACAAAGCGCCCCTCCCGTTTTGCTCGGCGCTGCGCTTGGCGAGTTAGATGTGTTCTAGGGTTTTTCTTTTGGTATTGCAAACTTCCTGCAAGGATGCACAGCGCCATTTAACCTGTCAACAAACTGGCTTATCCCTGTGTCCTGAAAGCCACACGGCAAGAGGCATTTCGACAAAAAATGACGCAGGTCGCGGTTCGACGTGCGCCCGAGGGCGGTCAGAACGAGACCACGCCCAATCCAATCGCCTTCGCAGCGGCGGCCATCGCTTCATCAAGGCACAGGACGCCCTGCGCCTTACTCGCCTCCGCGATCGCGAGATGAAGAGCGTCGCCGGCGCGCAGCTTCAGATCCACCTCTCCTGCTAGTTCGGCAGCGCGGCGAAATTCCTCCCGCTGCGGGACAACAACCGAGCAGTGTTCCTGCGCGAATCCCAGGACGCGCGCCCGGGCCTGCTTCGCCATCGCGGGCGCGACCTCACCCGTCCTCACCTTGATCGCCGCCGCACTGGAGAATTCCGCGATAGCCCATTCGCTGACGACTAGGCGCTCGCCGGAATTCTCGATCCACGCGAGGACGGCGTCGCTCTTCGGCTCGCGAATGAAGGCCGGAACGAGTGCGCTGGTGTCGATGTAGATCATCAGTAGCGCGCGCTGCGGCGCATGTCCTTGACCACGGGCGTCGTCACTTTCTGGCGGGCAAGAAATTCCCGCATGCGGCGAACTTCGACCTTGCCAATCGCGCGGGCCTCGGCGCTCAGGATCAACCGTCCGTCGGGGGCAATCTCACCGATCAGCGTATCGCCCTCCCCGACGCCAAGCTGCTTTGCCGATTGTGCAGGGAGCCGCACCGCCAGGCTGTTGCCCCATTTCGCCACGACAAGACCCACGCGCTCGCTGCTTTTCCCTGCTTTCATCTTCGCACCTTCATGTATAGCCATGTAGATACATGGTAGCCTGGACGCCGCAATGGGTCAAGTCCTCGGAGGCATTGAAGTGCGTCGATCCCGGGCCCGAGCTGTCGTAGGTGCGGCGTCTTACAGCAGGTCGAGAAGCTGACGGCGCTTTATGTCGTACTCCTCCTTGGTAATCAGCCCGTCGTCGAAGAGCTGCTTGACCTTATTCAGCCTTGCTCGGACGTCGTCTTTCGCGGCTCCAGTTTGCGAATCGCCTGCACCCAACGCGCGTTCTGCAGGAACTGCACCGGGCCTGGCCAGGCTCCAACTGATGGAGCACAAGTAGCCCCATCGCTCCAGCCCGGCGGTACCTTCAAAGCCCGTGGACGTTTGCTTTCCTTTCAAGTGCATTGCCGCGCCGTGCCCGGTCATGGACTCGTACCCGAACCCGGTAACAACGCCATCGGGCTCAATCGTAAGGCGCAGACTCCTCACTAGCGACGACTTGACGCTGCCATCTTGAATCGTGGCTTCCGCGCGGCCGTTCATACGTTCGCACTCTTGGTGTTGCCCGGTGAGGTACTTGATCGTCAGCGTGTAGACGCCAGGCAGCACGGCGTGCGCCGTGCCCGCAGCGATCAAACCGGCGACCGCAGCAATAAATACGACAAGCCACAAGTTGCGTTTCATCGGTCACCTCGAGAGTTGACCACGCGCGAATGATAGTGGGCCGGGTTGGAATCGAACCAACGACCAAGGGATTATGAGTCCCCTGCTCTGACCAGCTGAGCTACCGGCCCAGTGCACACAGTCTATTACCAAAAACAGAAAGGGCCGCTGCGGTTTCCCGGGCGACCCTTTCGTTCCCAACTCCTCTCCCAACTCCTCCGGTATTCCTAACCTTCCTGGTCGAGAAAGCTCTTGAGCCGTTCCGAGCGCGACGGATGCCGCAGTTTGCGCAGCGCCTTGGCTTCGATCTGGCGTATGCGCTCGCGCGTGACATCGAACTGCTTGCCCACTTCTTCCAGCGTGTGGTCGGTGCTCATCTCGATGCCGAAGCGCATGCGCAGCACTTTTGCTTCGCGCGGCGTGAGCGTATCGAGCACTTCCTTGGTCACGTCGCGCAAGCTCGCGTAGGTCGCGGCATCCGCGGGCGCCATGGTGGACTGGTCCTCGATGAAGTCCCCGAGGTGCGAATCGTCGTCGTCGCCGATCGGCGTTTCCATCGAGATCGGCTCCTTGGAGATCTTCAGGATCTTGCGGATTTTCTCCTCGGGCATTTCCATCTTCAGCGCCAGGGTCGCCGGATCGGGCTCGGAGCCCGTCTCCTGCAGGATCTGGCGCGAGATGCGGTTCATCTTGTTGATGGTCTCGATCATGTGCACCGGGATGCGGATGGTGCGCGCCTGGTCGGCGATCGAGCGCGTGATCGCCTGGCGGATCCACCAGGTGGCGTAGGTCGAGAACTTGTAGCCGCGGCGGTATTCGAACTTGTC
>CAZTSJ010000011.1:0-27513 GCA_964616875.1 uncultured Bordetella sp.
GGCGATCGAGATCAGCTGCGGCAGCACGATGATGAACGCGGCGCCCAGCACCGCGCCGTGCAGGAAGCCGATGCCGCCGAGGATCACGATGGTGAGCAGCTCGATCGACTGGAACAGCGTGAACTGCTCGGGCGAGATGAACGCGAGCTTGTGCGCGTAGAGCGCGCCGCCGATACCGGTGAGTGCCGCCGAGATGGCGAAGGACATGGTCTTGTATTTGGCGAGGTGCACGCCCATGCAGGAAGCCGAGATCTCGGAATCGCGGATGGCGACGAAGGCGCGCCCGGTCGGCGAGCGCAGCAGGTTGATGCAGGCCAGGCAACAAAGCACCGTCAGCGCCAGGCACAGGTAATAGAACTCGGCGTCCGATTCCAGCTTCCAGCCGAGGATCTCGACCGGTTTCAGGTGCTTGCCTTCGTTGCCACCGGTGAGTTTTGTCCAGCGCGTGATGATTTCCTCGACGATGACGCCCAGGGCGAGCGTCGCGATGGTGAGGTAGATTCCCTTCAGGCGCAGCGCGGGCAGACCGATGATCACGCCCACAGCGGCCGAGAAGATCGCCGCGCAGGAAATCGAAATGGCGAACGGCACCCCCGCGGCCTGCATCAGGGCTTCGGTGTAGGCGCCTACAGCGAGGAAGGCGGCGTGGCCCAGCGACACCTGGCCCGTGAAGCCGGTCAGGATCATGAGGCCGAAGCCGACGATCGAGTAGATAAGGATGAAATGCAGCTGCGACATGACGTACTCGCTCGCCCACCAGGGCGCGGCCAGCAAAATCACGCCGAGCAGCCCGTACCAGAACAGGTGCCCGCCGTGCTTGACGAGGCGGAGATCCTGCGCGTAATCCGTTTTGAATATGAATCTCATCAGACTTTTTTCCGGCCTGTCTCGCCGAAAATCCCTGAAGGCCACACGATCAGCACGATGAGCACAACCACGTAGGCGGCCACGTCCTTGAACCCCTCGGGCAGGTAAAAACCCGCCAGCGCCTCCACCACGCCGATGATCAGCCCGCCCACGATCGCGCCCGGGACGCTGCCGAAACCACCGACCACCGCCGCCGGGAACGCCTTCAGGCCGATGAAGCCCATGTTCGAGTGAATGAAGGTCGCCGGCGCGAGGAGGATCCCGGCGAACGCCGCGACGCCGGCGGAAAGCCCCCAGATCATCATGTTGACGCGCCGCACCGGGATGCCCATGTAATAAGCGGCGAGCTGGTTCTGCGAGGTTGCCTGCATCGCCACGCCAAGCGTGGAAAAGCGGAAAAAGAGGTACAGCACCGCGCACAGCGCCGCGGTCATGCCGATCACCATCAACTGTTGCACCGGCAGGATCACGCCGCCCAGCTTCCAGACGTCGTCCACGAACGGCGTCGGGATCTGATAGGTCTCGGTGCCCCAGCCCGGCACCATGGTGACGATGCCGCGCACCACGTAGCCCAGGCCGATGGTGATCATCACCACCGTGAACGCGGGTTGGCCGAGTACTGGGCGCAGAATCAGCCTTTCGGCGAGCATGCCAACCACGGCCATCGCCGCGACCGCGAACAGGATCGTCGCCCAGTACGGCCAGCCCAGGATCACGCTCGCGGTGAGCGCGAAGAAGCCGCCCAGCATCATGAGATCGCCCTGGGCGAAGTTGACCGTCTCGGTGGCCTTGTAGATCAGCACGAAACCGAGCGCGACCAGCGCGTAGACGCAGCCCAGCGAAACGCCCGCCACCAGCAGTTGCAGCAGATCGACCAGCCATGCCTCCCGCTCGTGATTCTACAAGTGCTAATCTAATTTTTCATGAAAACCGTCCGAATCGGCGCTGGATTGGGGTTCTACGGCGACTCCTGGCAACCCGTGAAAGCCTCCATCGAGCGCGGCGGCGTGCAGTACATCGCTTCGGACCATTTGTCCGAGCTCACGCTCGCGATCCTGCAAAAAGACCGGCAGAAGGATCCCTCGGCCGGCTACGCGCGCGACGCGGTGCCGATGCTCATGGAACTCTGGCCGCTCGCGGCCAAGCACGGCGTCAAGTTCGTCCTCAACGCCGGCGGCCTCAACCCGCAGGGCGCGCGCGGGGCCATCGCGCGCGCGTTCCGCGACAAGGGCTGGAAGGCGACTATCGCCACCGTCAGCGGCGATTCGGTGCTCGAGCGCATCGACGAGCTGCGCGCGGCGGGAGAGCCGCTCGCGCACATGGACAGCGGCGCGGACATCGCGGCGGTGCGCGAGCGCATGCTGTTCGCCAACGCCTATCTCGGCGCGCAACCCATCGCCGAGGCGCTCGCGCGCGGCGCCGATATCGTGCTCACCGGGCGCGTCGCCGACGCCGCGCTCACGCTGGGGCCGCTCGCGCACGAGTTCGGCTGGCGCTGGGACGACTGGAACCGGATGGCCGCCGGCCTGACGCTGGGCCACCTGCTCGAGTGTTCGGGCCAGGGCTCGGGCGGCAACTTCGGTTCGGCCCGGGAATGGGCCAGCGTGCCCGACTACGCGCATCTGGGCTACCCGATCGCCGAAGTATCGGAGGATGGCAGCGCGCTATTCACCAAGCCGCCCGGCACGGGCGGCCGGGTTTCCTTCGACACCATCCGCCAGCAGCTGCTCTACGAGGTGCACAACCCGCATGCCTACGTCTCGCCCGACGTGGTGCTCGACATGGGGACGCTCAGGTTCGACGACGAGGGCAACGACCGGGTACGGATATCGGGCGCCTCGGGCGCGGCGCGCCCCGCGCGCCTGAAAATCGTCGCCGGCTACCAGGACGGCTGGATGGGTACCGGCATGATCGGCTTCGCCTGGCCCGAGGCCTACGCCAAATGCGAGAAAAGCGCCGAAATCATCCAGACACTGGTAAAGGAGCGCGGCTGGACGCCCGAAGAGACCAACGTCGAGTACATCGGCTACAACTCGCTGCTGGGGGAGAACGCCGACCCGACCTATCGCGACCAGCTGAACGAATGTTTCCTGCGCATGACCATCCGCACCCGCGACAAGCGCATCGCCGACGGCTTTGGACGCCTGTTCCCATGGCTGGGCCTGTCGGGACCACCTTATGTGGGGAGTTTGAAGGGCGTACAGCCCGCAAAAGAGCTGTTGGGCATATGGCCGACGTTAGTTAAAAGAGAACTCGTAGAAAAAAATATAAAAATTGAAATCGAAACCATTTAAATGAAAGTAGCTCTCTGGAGAATCGCCCATGCCCGGTCGGGCGACAAGGCCGACCGCGCCGATATCGGTCTCTTCGCCTTCGATGCCGAAACCTACGCGGTGCTCAAGCGCGAGATAACAGTGGCGCGCCTCGCGCAGCATTTCAGGGCGATGGGCGCCGGGCCGGTGGAGCTCTGGCCGCTCGACAACCTTCTCGCGCTCAAGATCGTGCTCAACGGCGCGCTGCAGGGCGGCGCGGCGCGCAGCCTGCGCATGGACAACCTGGGCAAGAACGTCGCCGCCCAGCTCCTGCGCATGGAGATCGAAGCGCCGGAAGATCTTCCCAGATTAAAAGCAAACTGAAAAAATAGCTCGCATGAAACTCGCCACCCTGAAGGACGGCAGCCGCGACGGCACCCTGCTCGTCGTATCCAGGGACCTGAAGCGCGCGCAAAAGGCCGACCACATCGCGCCGACGCTGCAGGCAGCCCTGGATGACTGGAACTACCTGCGGCCCTTCCTGTCCGATGTTGCGAAATCCCTCGACATGAAACAGACGAATCGCTCTTTCGAACTCGATCCGCGCCAGCTCATGGCGCCGCTGCCGCGCGCCCACCAGTTCGCCGACGCTTCGGCCTACCTCATCCATGCCGAGCTGATCCGCCGCTCGCGCAAGCAGGAGCTGTCGGCCGACTTCAAGCAGGAGCCGCTCATGTACCAGGGCTGCTCCGACCCGCTGCTCGGGCCCTGCGACGATATCGCGGCGCTCTCCGAGGAACACGGCATCGACCTGGAGATGGAACTGGGCGTGGTTACGGGCGATGTGCCGATGGGCCTGGACAAGGAAAAAACCGGGGCTCATATCCGCCTGCTGCTGCTGTTGAACGACGTCAGCCTGCGCGCGCTGGTCCCCGCGGAGCTGGCCAAGGGCTTCGGCTTTTTCCACGGCAAGCCGCCGTCGTCCTTCGCGCCCGTGGCGGTGACGCCCGATGAGCTGGGCGAGGCCTGGGACGGCAAGCGCGCCCACGGGCCGGTGCGCGCCTGGGTGAACGGCGAGCTGCTCGGCGAACCCGATGCGGGCGCCGACATGCATTTCGATTTCCCGCGGCTGATCGCGCACGCCGCGAAGACGCGCCCGCTCTCCGCCGGCGCCATCATCGGTTCGGGCACGGTGTCGAATCGCGACCGCAAGAAGGGCGCCGGTTGCCTGTTCGAGCGCCGCGCCGAGGAAATCCTCAAGGACGGCAAAGCGCAGACGCCGTTCCTGAAATTCGGCGACCGCGTGCGCATTGAAATGCTCGGTCCCGACGGCAAATCCCTCTTCGGCGCCATCGACCAGGCCGTCGTGCAGGCGACGTAAACCACGTGAATCGGGATCGACTTCTATACGCTGCGCCGGCGCTGGCCTGCGCAGCGCTGCTCGGTTACGGCTACTACCTGCAGTATTTCGACAACCAGGAACCCTGCCCGCTGTGCCTGGTGCAGCGCGGCTTCTACTACGGGATTCTTCTGCTGTTCGCCGTTGCTGCACTGCATTTCCCTGGCCGCACCGGAAGTTGGCTTTACTGCGGCGCCGCAACGGTGCTTGCGCTGGGCGGCTTCGGCGCTGCCGCGCGGCAGGTCTGGCTGCAGCATCTCCCGGCGGATCAAGTACCTGCCTGCGGGCCGGATCTGTTTTTCATGATGGAGAACTTCCCCCTCGGACGCATGCTCGAGAAGTTGTTCATGGGCTCGGGCCAGTGCGCGGAGGTAACATGGCGCTTCCTCGGCTTATCCATAGCCGAGTGGTCGCTCGTCTGCTTCGTGGCACTCGCGCTGTACGCGCTCTGGCTCGGATTGGTGCCCGGGAGTAGGCAGCGCTAGCAGCGCAACCTCTCAGGGGAGGGCAAGATGGATTTCTCCGTTCTCGCAACCTCACTGCAGTCCACGCTCGGCGGGCAACTACCCGCCATCTTCGGCGCGCTCGGCATCATCGTGGTCGGCTGGCTCGCAGCGGTACTCGCGCGCGCCGCGATGCGGCGGATCCTCAGGATGCTCAAGGTCGATACGCGCATCGAGGAGAGCACCGGCCAGAAGGTCGGCGTCGAATCCGGCATCTCGGTGGGCGTGTTCTGGCTCATCATCCTGATCACCCTGGTGGCGGTGTTCGATTCGCTGCACCTGGACCGGATCTCGAATCCGTTCGCGCAGCTCGTGACACAGATCATCGGCTATGCGCCGCGGCTGATCGCGGGCACGCTGCTGGTGCTGCTCGCCTGGCTCATCGCGACGCTGATCCAGGCGGTTGTGAATCGCGCCCTCAGCGCGAGCACTCTGGGCGAGCGGCTGTCGAAGGAAGCGGGCATGGAACCGATGAGCCGCACCGTGGCCAACGTGCTCTTCTGGCTGGTGGTCCTGCTTTTCGTACCGAGCATCCTCGCCGCCTTCGAGCTGCGCGGGCTGCTCGAGCCCGTTCAGTCGATGCTCTCGAAACTGCTCGACATGGTGCCGAACGTCTTCGGCGCGGCGGTGATCGGCTTTGTCGGCTGGCTGGTGGCGAAGGTGCTGCGCGGCCTCGTCACCAACCTGCTCGCGGCCGCCGGCGCGGACAAGATGGGCAGCCAGATCGGCCTCGCCGACGCGGTAAAGCTCTCACGCCTGACCGGCACCATCGTGTTCATCCTGGTGTTCGTGCCGACCCTGATCGCGGCGCTGGATGCGCTCAAGATCGAGGCGATATCGCGGCCGGCGACCGACATGCTGGAGCGCCTGCTTGCCGCGGTGCCCAACCTGGTCGCCGCGGCCCTGATCCTGGTGGTCACCGGGTATGTGGCGAAGTTCGCCGCCGACGTGCTTTCGCGCCTGCTTGCCGGCATGGGTCTCGACACGGTTCCGGAGCGCCTGGGAATTGGCAGTGCCTTCAAGGGCACGCTCAAACCTTCCGGGCTGGTGCGTGGCCTGGCACTCTTTTTCGCCATGCTCTTCGCCACGGTCGAAGCCGCGCACCGGCTTGAATTCACGCAGGTGCGCGACCTGGTCGGCATGTTCATCAAGTTCGGCGGCGAAGTGCTGCTCGGCGCCTCGATCCTGGTGATCGGCTTCTGGCTCGCCAGCCTAGCGCACGACGCGATCAGCCGCGCGAGCGAACGCATCGGCCTCGCACGCCTGGCGCGCATCGCGATCCTCGGTCTGGTCATCGCCATGGGCCTGCGCGCCATGGGCATCGCCGACGACATCGTCAACCTCGCCTTCGGCCTGACGCTGGGCTCGGTCGCAATCGCCTTCGCGCTCGCGTTCGGGCTGGGTGGGCGTGAAGCAGCGGGGCGCCAGATGGAGCACTGGCTGTCGAAGTTGCGCAAGGACTAGCTGAACAAAGGCGACAAGCCGTTTGCGGGCGCGCTTTTCTTCGGCACGTTTGCAGTCGTGTTCCTGGGCAACGCCTATGCGATGTGGCCTGCGGATTTCCTGAGTACCCCGTTTTCCGAGATGCCGCCGAGCATGCTGCTTCGAGCCCTAGCTACACTTGTGCTGGCAGCTCTCGGTCTTCAGTTTCTCTGCAGTCTTGTGATCGTCACACAGTCGGACCACTGACGAATACATTCAACGCGCAATAGCCCGTGCTATGGCGGCGATCACCTCGGGTTGCTCGCCGATGGGCGGATCGACGCTGATATCGAGATCCTGGTAGGTCGCGCGGATCTGCGCCACCACCTTTGGCAGGTCATCCTTCAGATGGCCGCCCATGCCGAGGAATACGGGAACCACCCGCAGGGAGCGCACGCCCTCGCCATGCAGCGACGCGGCGCAGGCCGGCAGCGAGGGCTGCATCAATTCCAGGAAGGCGAGCACGATGCGCTCGCCGGGCAGCAGCTCGCCGAGCTCGGTTACGAGCTGCTGAAAGGGCCGCCCCCACTGCGCGTCGCGCGCACCGTGGGCGAAGAGGATGATCGCGCGCTTGGCCACGACTCGATTATCTGCGAGGCGGCGGCATCCCGATAGACCTCGCCCAGCAGTATCGCCACCGGCCCGTCGCCGCAGTGCGCGGCAAGCGCCGGCAACTCAGCCAGCGTGCCATTGCTTTTGTGCGCGCCAGGCAATGACGCGTTCTCGACAATCGCCACCGGCGTCGCCGGCGGCTTGCCCGCTTCGATCAGCGCAGCTGCGATGGTTTCGGCTTCTCCCGCGCCCATGTAGATCACGACGGTATCGGCGGCGAGCGCCACCTTCAGCCAGCCGTTGGGCCGTTCGCCCGCCGCGGCACGAGTGGTGAGAAAAGCGACCGAACGCGCCAGGCCCCTGGCGGTAAGCGACACCCCCAGATCCGCACTGGCCGCCAGCGCAGCGGTTACCCCGGGGACAACTTCACAGCTGATATTTTTCTTCCTCAAATATGAAAGCTCTTCATGCGCCCGGCCAAACAGCATGGGATCGCCGCCCTTCAGGCGCACGACCACTTTGTGTTTGCGCGCGGCATCGACGAGGCGTTTGTTGATGAACGACTGTGCGGCCGCATACCTGCCGCTGCGCTTGCCGACCTTGATTCGAAGGGCGTTGGAACAAAGACCAAGAATTCCCTCCGGCACCAGCGCGTCGTGGAAAACGATATCGGCGCGCGCGAGCAGGCGTGCGGCGCGTAGCGTGAGCAGGTCCGGCGCTCCGGGTCCCGCGCCGACCAGATATACCGTGCCGCTCACTGCCCGACCCGTCTGCGGAACAGCGGCAGCGGTTGCGCCGCCGTCGCCTGGTATTGCTCGCTGAAGTCGCCGAATGCCTTGATCGCTTCCCGCGGATCTTCGCCTTCGCGCAGCTCGAAAGAGTCGAAACCGCACTGCGCCATGGCGTGCAGATGGTCCCGCGCCACTTCGCCGGTTGCGCGCAGTTCGCCCTTGTAGCCATAGCGCTCGCGCAGCAGGCGCGCGATGGAGTAGCCGCGCCCGTCGCCGAACTTGGGAAAGTTGATCGCAATGACCTTCGCGAGATCAACCGCTCCGGCGATCAGGGCCGGATTGTCGGTCGGCTCCAGCAGCAGGTCAGGCGGCGAGGGCGCGTCGACGATCTGCAGGTTTCTGATCAAGATTGGCATAGACGTGTTTCTTGAAAGGCTCGACGCCGGTGCGGTGCACCACGTCGACAAAGCGCTCGTTCTCGCTGTCGCGCAACGAAAGGTAGGTTTCGATCAGGCGCTCGATCACGTTCGGCACGTCGGCGCGCGCGAACGAGGGGCCGATCACCTTGCCCAAGGCGGCGGGCGCACCGGGCCGGATCTCACCTTGATTTCCGCCGATTTCGACCTGGTACCACTCCTCGCCGTTCTTATCCACGCCGAGGATGCCGATGTGGCCGACATGGTGGTGGCCGCAGGCATTCATGCAGCCGGAGATGTTCAGGTCCAGTTCGCCGATGTCGTGCAGATAGTCCAGGTCGTCGAAGCGGCGCTGGATCGCCTCGGCCACCGGAATCGACTTCGCGTTCGCGAGCGAGCAGAAATCGCCGCCCGGGCAGCAGACAATGTTGGTGAGCAGGCCGATGTTGGGCGTCGCGAGGCCCTGTTCGCGCAGCGCATGCCAGAGGCCGGGCAACTCGGCCTGGCGCACGTCGGCGAGCACCAGGTTCTGCTCGTGCGTCACGCGCAGCTCGCCGAAGGAGTAGTGGTCCGCGAGCCCGGCAATGCGCTCCATCTGCGCCGAGGTCATGTCGCCGGGCGGCACGCCGGTCTTTTTCAGCGACACGCTCACCGCGGCATAACCCGGCTGCTTGTGCGCATGGACGTTGCGTTTTCTCCAGGCCGCAAACGGCGTCTGCGTCTCCGGATACGCCACATCGGCGAGCTGCTCGTATTGCTGCCGCGTGAAGCGCGCTTCAATCCTTTGAATCTCTGCCTCGGTGACGGTCGCCGGGCCATCCTTCAGCCGCAGCCATTCGGCCTCCACCTCGTCGCGGAACTTGTCCACGCCGCGCTCCTTGACCAGGATCTTGATGCGCGCCTTGTGGATGTTGTCGCGCCGGCCGTGCAGGTTGTAGACGCGCAGGATCGCATCCAGATAGGTCAGCAGCTGCGGCCAGGGCAGAAAGTCGCGGATCACGTGCCCGACGATGGGCGTGCGGCCCAGGCCGCCGCCGACGATGACCCTGAAGCCGACTTTGCCTTCGGGATTTTTTATCGCGTGCAGCCCGATGTCATGCACGAAAGTCGCCGCCCGGTCCGCAACCGCGCCGTTCACCGCGATCTTGAACTTGCGCGGCAGGTAGTTGAACTCGGGGTGGAAGGTGGACCACTGGCGGATCAGCTCGCACCAGACGAAGGAATCCACGATCTCGTCGCGCGCCACGCCGGCGAAATGGTCAGCGGTGATGTTGCGCACGCAGTTGCCGGAGGTCTGGATGGCGTGCATTTCAACCGCGGCGAGCTCGGCGAGGATGTCGGGGACATCGGCGAGCTGCGGCCAGTTGAGCTGCAAGTTCTGGCGCGTGGAGAAATGGCCGTAGCCCCGGTCGTAGCGGCGGGCTATGTCAGCCAATTTTCTTAATTGTTTTGAATTTAAAAGACCATAAGGAATGGCGATGCGCAGCATCGGCGCGTAACGCTGCACGTACAAGCCGTTGCGCAGGCGCAGCGCGCGGAAATCGTCCTCGGCCAACTGGCCGGCGAGGAAGCGCCGCGTCTGGTCGCGGAACTGCGCCACCCGTTCGTCCACCAGGCGCTGGTCGATGTCGTCGTAACGGTACATGGCGGGAGATGCTACGAGCCCGGCTTAGACTTTATAAATACTATTATGTTATCCTTATATTTCTAGATGATATAAGCTAAGCCCATGAAACTTCAGCAATTACGCTATGCCTGCGAGGTCGCGCGCCGTGGATTGAACGTTTCCGCCGCGGCGGCCGCCCTGCACACCTCGCAGCCCGGCATCTCCAAGCAGATCAAGAGCCTTGAGGACGAGCTGGGCGTGGAGGTCTTCGTGCGCCACGGCAAGCGCATCTCTTCCATCACCGAACCAGGCAAGGCGGTATTGGCGATCGCCGAGCGCATCCTCGCGGAAGCGCAGAGCATGCAGCGCGCGGGCGAAGATTTCGCCGACGAAAAACTGGGCACGCTGACCATCGCCACCACGCACACCCAGGCGCGCTACGCGCTGCCCAAGGCGGTGGCCACGTTCAAGCGCCGCTATCCGAAAGTGCAACTCTTCATCCACCAGGGCAATCCGACGCAGATCTGCGAACAGGTGGCGCGGGGCGAGGCCGACCTGTGCGTCGCGACTGAACATATCGCCGAGCACCCGGGTCTCGCGGCGCTGCCCTGCTACCAGTGGAACCGCTGCATCGTGGTGCCGCCCAGGCACCCGCTGCTGAAGGCCGGGCCGCTGACCCTCGAAGCGGTCGCGAAGTACCCGATCGTGACCTACGACTTCGCCTATGCCAACCGCTCTGTCGTCAATCGCGCTTTCGAGCAGCGCGGCCTCGCGCCGCAGGTCGTGCTCACGGCCTTCGATGCCGACGTGATCAAGACCTACGTCGAGCTGGGCCTGGGCGTGGGCATCATGGCCGCCATGGCCTTCGACGCGAAGCGCGACCGCGAGCTGCGCTCGATCGACGCCGCGCACCTGTTTCCGTCCTCCACCACGCGCCTCGGCATCAAGCGCGGCGCCTACCTGCGCCGCTATGCCTACGACTTCATCGAGCTGTTCGCACCCAACCTGACGCGCGACCTGGTGGAGAAAACCGTGATGGACAAAGCGGGAACCAGCTACGAGCTGTAGTGCTAGGCGTGCTGCCTTATGAAATCCCTGACCTTGGGATAGATCGTTTCCCGCCAGCGGCGGCCGGCGAAAATGCCGTAGTGTCCGGCGCCGGGGGCGACATAGTGCTCGCGCCGATCCTTCGGGATGTTGAAGCACAGCAGGTGCGCCGCCTCGGTCTGGCCGTTGCCAGAGATGTCGTCGAGTTCGCCTTCGATCGTCAACAGCGCGGTGTCGCGAATCGCCTGCGGCCGCACCAGTTGCTCGCGAATGAACAGGCGCCCCTTGGGCAGCGCGAAATCCTGAAACACGGCCTTCACGGTATCGAGGTAGTACTCGGCCGGCAGGTCGACCACCGCGTTGTACTCGTCGTAGAACTCGCGGTGCTTTTCGGCCGAGCCGTCTTCGCCCGCGAGCAGGTGGTTGAAGTAGTCCCAGTGCGCGTTCAGGTGGCGGTCCGGGTTCATCGCCACGAAGCCAAGGTGCTGCAGGAACCCCGGATACACGCGCCGCGCGTAACCCGGATATTTCTCCGGCACGCGCTGGATCACGTTCTGCTCGAACCACGAGTAGGGCTTCCGCGTGGCAAGGTTGTTCACTGCGGTCGGGCTGCGGCGCGCATCGATCGGCCCGCCCATCATGACCATGGTTTTCGGCGGGTTCGGTTCTCCGTCCTGCACCATCAGCGCCACCGCGCACAGCACCGGCACGGTGGGCTGGCAGACGGAGATTACGTTCAGGTTCGGCTGCTGCGGCTCGGTCAGCAGCGTGATGAATTCGCGCACGTAATCGACGTAGTCGGCAAGGTGGAACGGTCCAGCGCTGAGCGGAACCATCCGCGCGTCCACCCAATCGGTGACCCAGACGTCGTGCTCGGGCAGCAGCGAGCGCACCGTGTCGCGCAGCAAGGTGGCATGGTGGCCCGAGAGCGGCGCCACCAGCAGGATGCGCGGATCGCCGGACTTGTAGTTGCGTCCTTTCGGTCCTTCGAGCGCGCGGCGGAAATGGATCAACTTGCAGAACGGCTTGTCGAGTTCGGTGACGATTTCGACCGCCACCTCTTTGCCCGCCACGGTGGTGTGATCGATGTTCCAGGCCGGCTTTTCGTAGCGCTGCGTGACGCGCAGGAAAAGTTCGCTGGAGGCGGCGATCCGGCGCGCGATCGGCGAATAGCTGAACGGGCTGAAAGGATGCCCGAACCAGCCGCGGGCAGCCTCGGCGGCGTAGCGCCACGGCCCGAGAAGTTGGTGCTGCGATTCGAACATTTTGTAGAGCATGCATCCCCACAGTAACAGATTTGCGGCAGTGCGGCATAAGGCGAGCACAGGGCTTTACCGGGTATTCTTCCTCGCATGAGGGGATTTTTACGCTTCGCCCTGCGTTTTTCGGCACTCGCGGGCGTTCTCGCGGCCTTGCTGCTGGCGGGGGGCTACTTCTACCTGCGCCAGTCCCTGCCCCAGACCGGCGGCGAAATCCGCCTCCCCGGCCTGCGCGCGCCGGCCGAAATCCTGCGCGATCGCTATGGCATCCCGCACATCTTCGCCGCCAGCCTCGAGGATGCAAGCTTCGCGCTCGGTTTCGTCCACGCCCAGGACCGGCTCTGGCAGATGGAAATGAGCCGGCGCATCGCCGCAGGCCGCGTGTCCGAGATCGTCGGGCCCGGCGCGCTCGAAACCGACCGCTTCCTGCGCACGCTCGGCGTGCGGCGCGCGGCCGAAGCGAACCTGCGCACGCTCGACGCCGAAACGCGCAAGCTGCTCGAGGCCTACGCCGCCGGCGTGAACGCCTTCGTCGCTTCGGGCCCGGTGCTGCCGCCGGAGTTCTGGCTCACCGGCACGCGCCCCGAACCCTGGGCGCCGGCCGATTCGGTCGCGTGGGTGAAGATGATGGCCTGGGATCTGGGCGGCAACTGGCGCGACGAACTGCTGCGCATGCGCCTTGCGAAGACGCTGCCGCTCGCGCGCATCCACGAGCTGCTGCCGCCTTACCCGGGCGAGCCGGTACCGGTCATCGCCGACCTGAAGGAGCTCTACAGTTCGATGGAGCGCGATGCAGTGCGCCTGGCGAAGTTCGCGCCGTCAACATCGGAGTATTACCCCGATGTCCTCGCCCATAACGATGGCCTCGGCTCGAACAACTGGGTGGTCTCAGGGACGCGCAGCGCGAGCGGCAAGCCGTTGCTCGCGAACGATCCGCACCTCGGCCTCACCGCGCCGCCGGTATGGTACTTCGCGCAGCTCTCCGCGCCCGGCTTCAACGTGATCGGTTCGACCCTGCCCGGCGTGCCCGGAATAATCCTCGGGCGTAACGAGCGCATCGCCTGGGGAATGACCAACACCGGACCCGACGTGCAGGACCTCTACATCGAGAAGCTCGATGCCTCCGGCGGCTACCTCACGCCCGACGGCGCGCGGCCATTCCAGGTGATCGACGAAATCATCCGCGTCAAGGGCGCCGAGCCCGAGAAGCTGCGCGTGCGCATCTCGCGCCACGGCCCGGTGATCTCGGATGTCTCGCGCCCGGCGCTGGACGCGGTGCCGCGCGGGCACGTGATCGCGTTCTCCTGGACCGCACTCGCCGAGGACGACCGCAGCATGCAGGCCGCGCTCAAATTCGGGCGCGCGCGCGAATGGGACGACTTCCTCGCTGCGGCGCGCGACTTCCAGTCGCCGCAGCAGAACATCGTCTACGCCGACATCGAGGGCAACATCGGTTTTGTCGCCGCCGGCCGCGTGCCGCACCGGCGTCCGGGCAACGACCTGAAGGGCATGGCGCCGGCGCCGGGATGGCAGTCGCGCTACGACTGGGCCGGCTACATTCCCTTCGAGCAGCTGCCGCGCAGCTTCAACCCCGAGAGCGGCGCCATCGTCACCGCCAATCACCGCATCACGCCGCCGGGCTACCCGCACTTCATCAGCTCGACCTGGGAGCCGCCGTTCCGCGCCAACCGCATCCAGCAGCTGCTCGACGCGACGCCGAAACATACCGCGCAGAGCTTCGCGCGCGTGCAGGCGGATGTGGTGTCGCTCGCGATGCGCGAAATGCTGCCAAAGCTCCTCGCGACCCGGCCGCGCAGCGAGGAAGCGCGCAAGGCGCTCGCGCTGCTCGCGAAGTGGGACGGCGCGATGGCGCCCGAGCGCGCCGAGCCGCTCATCGCCTGGGCCTGGTGGCGCGAACTCACGCGCGCGATCTACGCCGACGAGCTGGGCGACGCGTTCCGTACCAACTGGCTCGCGCGCGCGGTGTTCATCGGCAACGTGCTCTCGGGCGATCCAGACCATGCGCGCTGGTGCGACGACGTGCGCACGCCGGCGGTGGAGATCTGCGCCGAGGTGCTCGCGCTGTCGCTGGATGCCGCGCTCGCCGACCTCGGCAAGCGCTACGGCAGCGACCCGGCGCGCTGGCGATGGGGCGATGCGCACCTCGCGCGCCACGAGCACCGGCCCTTTGGCCGCCAGCCGCTGCTGGCGAAATTATTCGACATCAGCGTGCCCTCGCCCGGCGACGCCTATACGGTGAACGTCGGGCGCAGCAACCTGAACGACGATGCCCAACCCTTCGCCAACCGCCACGCCGCCAGCCTGCGCGCGATCTACGACCTCTCCGACCTGGAGAAATCGCTCTACATTCACTCCGGCGGGCAGTCCGGCAACATCTTCTCCGACCACTACGACGCTTTCAGCAAGGCCTGGGCGAAGAACGAATACATCCCGATGCGCGCCGAGAGGAAGACGCTCGAAGCCGAGCCGCATCAACTGCTGCGGCTGATACCTCTTAAGTAAAAGTTATTCGCCACCAGCGCGCCGATCACGATCGCTGCGCCGCCGATCTCGATCAGGGAGAAACTGCGGCCCAGCCAGGTTTCGATCGCGAAGACGATGATCGGGATGAGGTTGAGCAGCAGCATCGCATTCAGCGCGCCCAGGTAGCGCACGCCATTATTGAAACCCAGCACGCCCAGCACCACGGTGAAGACGACGAAATAGGCGATCTGCCATTTCACTGACCAGACCTGTTCGAACGTCGGCATCTCCGAGTAGCCCATGCCGATGGTGAAGGCGTTGATGGCGAGGAGACCGATCGTTCCCGGAATGCAGGTGAGCACCGTCATGCGCAGCGGCGACCAGCCCGAGAAATGGTGGCCTGCCATGGTGTAGGCAACCCAGCTCACCGCTCCCAGGAACACGAGCAGGTCGCCGACGAGCGAGCCGCCGTCGAACACTTGCGCAAGACTGCCTTTCGTCACTACCAGCAGAACGCCGCCGATCGCCACCGCGATGCAGGCCACCGTGAATAGCGACGGGCGCAGGCCACGCGTGAACCAGAGCGCGAGCGCGGTCATCGGCGTCTGCAGCGCCATGATGATCGAGGCGTGCTCGGGGCGCGTATAGGCGAGTCCCCACCAGACGAAGGTGTTGAAGGCGGTAAAGCCGAACAGGCCGTAGACCGCCGCCGGCAGGAAGCGCCCGCCGTAGCGCAGCGCCTTGCGCCCTTCGGCGATCCACAGGATGGCGATGAACAGCAGCACGCCGATGGCGTAGCGCGCGGAACCAAGGAAGAAAGGATCGAGCACCGGCAGCGTGCGCTTGGCGATCGAGAACAGCGCGCCCCAGGATGCGATCGCGATACTAAGCCAGGCCAGACCTCTTAGTAGATTGCCTTGCTCCAGCTACGCGGCCTTCTTCTCGTCCCTGAGCGCGCGTCGCAGGATTTTGCCGACGGGAGTTTTCGGCAATTCAGCACGAAATTCGATGTGCTTCGGCATCTTGTAGCCGGTCAGGTTCTTCCTGCAGTAGTCGAGCACCGCCTGTTCGGTGAGCGCCGGATCCTTCTTCACGATGAAAATCTTGGGCACTTCGCCCGATTTCTCGTCCGGCACGCCGATGGCGCAGCATTCGAGCACGCCCGGGCAGCTCGCCACCACGTCCTCCAACTCGTTCGGGTAGACGTTGAAGCCCGAGACCAGGATAATGTCTTTTTTGCGGTCGACGATTCTCACGTAGCCGCGCTCATCCATGATGCCGACGTCGCCGGTCTTGAAGGCGCCGTCCTTGGCCATCACCTTGGCGGTTTCCTCGGGCCGCTGCCAGTAGCCTTTCATCACCTGCGGGCCGGCGATGCAGATCTCGCCCGTCTCGCCCACCGGCAGGATGTTCTCGTCGTCGTCGCGGATAGTGATGATGGTGCTGGGGACCGGCAGGCCGATGGTGCCGCTGAATTCGGTCAGGCCAACCGGATTGGCGGTGGCGACGGGCGAGGTCTCGGTGAGTCCGTAGCCCTCGAGAATGGGCACCCCGGTCGCCTTGTGCCAGCGCTCGGCCACGACTTTCTGCATCGCCATGCCGCCGGCGGAGGCGAGGCGCAGGTGGGAAAAATCGATGCTGGAGAATTCCGGGTGGTTGAGCAGCGCGTTGTAGAGCGTGTTCAGGCCGGCGATGGACGTGAAGCGGTTGTTCTTCAGTTCCTTGATGAAGCCGGGAATGTCGCGCGGGTTGGGAATCAGCAGGCAGCAGCCGCCGTCACGCATCATGTACAGGCAATTGCAGGTGAGCGCGTAGATGTGATAGAGCGGCAACGGCGCCACCATGACGTGCGGATCGTTGTCCTTGCGCGCCGGCGTGTTCCAGGCCGAGACCTGCTCCATGTTGGCGAGGATGTTCCGGTGCAGGAGCACCGCGCCCTTGGAGACGCCGGTGGTGCCGCCGGTGTACTGCAGGAAGGCGATGTCCTCGGGCCCGACCTCGACCTTCTTCAGTTGCATGCCCGAGCCTTCGCTGATCACGGCGTTGAAGCGGATCGCGCCGGGCAGACTGAACGCCGGCACCAGCCCACGGCCCGCAGCATCTTTCTTGACGTTGCGCACGACAAAATTGACGATCAGGCCCTTGAAACCGAGCAGATCCCCCAGGCTGGCGAGGACGACGTGCTTGATCGGGGTTTTCGGCAACACCTGCTCGAGCACGTGCGCGAAGTTCTCGAGAATGACGATCACCTCTGCGCCGGAGTCCTTCAGCTGGTGCTCGAGCTCGCGCGGCGTGTAGAGCGGGTTGACGTTGACCACCGTGAGACCCGCGCGCAGGATGCCGAACACCGCCGCCGGGTACTGCAGCACATTGGGCATCATCACCGCGATGCGCGCGCCCTTGGCGAGCCCCTTGGATTGCAGCCAGGCGCCGAACGCCGTCGAGAGCCGGTCGACTTCGCCGAAATTGATCGTCTTGCCCATGCAGATGTAGGCGGGCCGGTCGCGGTACTTGACGACGTTTTCATCGATCAGGTGCGGGATCGAGCGGTAGGTGTTGACGTCGATCTCCGCGGGCACGCCTTTCGGATAGCTCTTGAGCCAGATCTTTTCCATGGGGGACTCCTCCTGAATCCGATTCTAGCCTAGACAGGAACGCACTCGTGCGTTAGCGGTGCTTGAATTTCGGTTTGCGTTTTTCGACGAACGCGGCCATGCCCTCTTTCTGGTCCTCCAGCGCGAACGCGGCGTGGAACAGGCGCCGCTCGAAATGCACGCCCTCCGCGAGATTGGTCTCGTAGGCGCGGTTCACGGCTTCCTTGACCATCATCGTCACCGGCAGCGAATAGGCGGCAATTTTCTGCGCCACCGCCATCGCCTCCTCTAGCAGCTTGCCTGCGGGCACCACGCGCGAAACCAGCCCCGTGCGTTCGGCTTCCGCGGCGTCCATCATGCGCGCCGTGAGGCACATGTCCATCGCCTTCGCCTTGCCGACCGCGCGCGGCAGGCGCTGCGTGCCGCCCGAGCCGGGCAGGATGCCGAGGTTGATTTCGGGTTGGCCGAATTTCGCGCTCTCGTCCGCGATCACGATGTCGCACATCAGCGCCAGCTCGCAGCCCCCGCCCAGCGCATAACCCGCCACTGCCGCAATCACCGGTTTGCGCACGCTGCGGATGTGCTCCCAGTCGCGCGTGATGTAGTTCGACCTGTAGGCATGCTGGAAATCGAAATCCTTCATGGCGCCGATGTCGGCCCCGGCGGCGAAAGCCTTCTCGCTCCCCGTGATGAGGATCGCGCCGATGCCGTCATCGGCATCGAAGCCGTGCAGCGCGGTGCCCAGTTCCTGCATCAGCTTCGGGTTGAGCGCGTTCAGCTGTTGGGGCCGGTTGAGGGTGATGAGGGCGACACGCCCCTGCGTTTCAGTCAGGATGAATTCGTAGCTCATACGGAAGATTTTAGCTAAGCTTTGCGCATGGAACCCGTCCTCACTTCGCTCGCAGCCGGCGTGCAGCGCATTACGCTCAATCGCCCGGACAAACTCAACGCCTTCAACCCCGCCCTACACCAGGGGCTCGCCAACGCGATGTCGCAGGCCGAGTCTGACAGCGCGATCCGCTGCCTGCTCATTACGGGCACGGGGCGCGGCTTTTGCGCCGGACAGGACCTGACCGAACGCGACATGAAAGCGGCCGCCATCGATCTGGGGGCGGGGCTGGAGGCCTGGTACAACCCGCTCGTCAAGCGCATGCGTGCGCTGCCGAAGCCGATCGTCTGCGCGGTGAACGGCGTGGCAGCGGGCGCCGGCGCCAACTTCGCGCTTGCCTGCGACATCGTGCTGGCGGCGCGCTCGGCCTCGTTCATCCAGGCCTTCGTCAAGATCGGCCTGGTGCCCGATTGCGGCGGCAGCTATTTTCTGCCGCGCCTTGCCGGCATGCAGCGCGCGATGGCCCTCGCGATGACCGGCGGGCGGCTTGCGGCGGAGGACGCGGAACGCTGGGGGCTCATCTGGAAATGCGTCGACGATGCCCAGTTGAACGTTGAAGCGGAGAAGCTCTCGATTGCGCTGGCGGCGGGTCCGACAAAATCCATCGGCCTCATAAAGCAGGCCATGTACGCGTCGGCGAATAACACCCTGGCCGAGCAACTCGACCTCGAGCGAGACCTGCAGCGCGAAGTGGGCAAGGGCGAGGATTACAGGGAAGGCGTGGCGGCATTCCTGGAAAAGCGCAGTCCCGCCTTCACCGGCAGGTGATGCGCAGCCTGTTCGCCAGCCTCGCCGCCCTGCTGTGCGCGTTTGCGCACGCGGCGACCGGCATCACGGAACTCGCCGGGCTCGACGGCGACGGCCCGGTCACCGTGTTCTATCCGTCCAGCAGCGAAGCCAAACCCATCAAGCGCGGGCCATTTGAGCTGAATCTCGCCGCGCAGGGCGCGGCGGTGCGCGGCAATGGACGCCTTGTCGTGATCTCGCATGGCTCCGGCGGTTCGCCCTGGGTGCACGCCGATCTCGCCCGCGCGCTGGTGGACGCGGGCTTCATCGTCGCCATGCCCGAGCACCGCGGCGACAATTTCAAGGACCCCGGCGCGCCCGGCCCGACGAGCTGGAAGCGCCGGCCGGCGGAAGTTTCGCGCGCCATCGATGCCGTTGCGCGCGATGCGCGCTTCGCGCCGCTGTTGCAGCTGGACAAAGTAGGGATGTACGGCATGTCGGCCGGCGGCCACACCGCGCTCAGCCTCGCGGGCGGGCGCTGGTCGCTCGCTTCGTTCAAGCGGCATTGCGAGGCTCACATCGCGGAGGATTTTCCCGCTTGCGTCGGCCTCGCCACACGGCTGCGCGGCGACTGGCTCGACGCTTTCAAGATGTGGACCGCGCTGGCGATGCTCGGCATGCGCTTCAACGACGCGAGCTGGCAAACCTACAGCGACCCGCGCGTGCAGGCAATCGTCGCCGGTGTGCCCTATGCCTCCGACTTCGACATGGCCTCGCTAGCTGCGCCGCGCATGCCGCTGGGTGTCGTGAACATGGGCAAGGACAAGTGGCTAGCGCCGCGATTTCACGGCGAGGCGGTGCTGAAGGCCTGCGCGCCCTGCACATCGGTCGCGAACCTGCCCGGCGGGGGCCACGGCGCCCTGCTCTCGCCGTTTCCGCCCCGGCTGCCCGAGGCCGCGGCAGAATTATTGGACGATCCGCCCGGCTTCGACCGCGCGCTGCTGCCGGAGGTGGACCGCGGGATCGCGGCCTTCTTGCGCAAGCACCTGCTTCCCTAGCCAGCCTTCCAGCGCGAGCAGCGCGCGCTTGCGCGCCAGGCCGCCGGCATAGCCGGTGAGCGAGCCGTTCGCACCCATGATGCGATGGCAGGGCACGATGATGCCGATCGGATTGCGGCCGGTCGCGGCGCCCGCGGCGCGCGCGCTGCCCGGATGCCCCGCGCGGCGTGCAAGCTCGCCGTAGCTGATAGATTCACCGAAGCGTACCGTCGAGATCGCCTTCCATACGGCGCGCTGAAACGGCGTGCCTTCGGGCGCGAGTGCGACCTCGAAGCGCGTGCGCTTGCCGGCGAAGTACTCTGCGAGCTCGCGTTTCGCCTGCTTCAAGGGCGCATGGGTCGGGTCGCGGCGCCATGCCTTTTCTTTCTCCGGAAAGTATTTCTGCTGGTTGAAGTAGACGCCAGAAATGCCGTCCTCGGTCGCAACCAGCAGCATCCGTCCGTGCGGGCCTGCATAAGTATCGTAGTAGCGCATGTTCATTCCTTTTTCTGAAGAGATTGCCAGAGGTGCATCACCGCATACGCGCGCCAGGGTCGCCAGGCTTCGCCCGCGGCGAGCACGCGGCGCGCGTGCGTTTCGCCCAGAGCCTTCATCACGCCCAGATCCGTGTGCGGGAACGCGTCCGGCCAGGCCAGCGCGCGCATCGCGATGTATTGCGCGGTCCATTCGCCCACGCCGGGCAGCGCGCGCAGCTTTTCCAGCGTCGCGTCGATGTCCGCATTGGGCATGAGGACGATGTCGCCATCGGCGACTGCACGCGCGAGCGCGATCACGCTACGCGCACGCGCCCCGGGCATCCCCAAGCGTGCGATGTGGCCATAGGGCAGTGCGGCGACGCGCTCTGCCGCGGGAAAAATCCTGTTCAACGAGGCGAAGGGCGTGTCCAGAGCTTCGCCAAAGGCCGCGGCGAAACGGCCCGCGACGGTGCGCGCCGCGCCGACGGTCACCTGCTGGCCGAGGATCGCGCGCACCGCCACCTCGAAACCATCGAACGCGCCTGGCACCCTGAGGCCCGGATGATTCTTCGCCAGGGCGCCGAGCGCCTGGGCCACCTCGGCCGGGTGGCAGGCGAGGTCCATCAGCGCCTTGACGCGCGAGAGCACGGGCGGCAGCGCCTTGGCGAGCGAAGCCGAGACCGCGACGCGCAGCGCCGGTTTCTTCGCCGAGGGCGAGACCTCGATCCAGCCCAGGTGCGTCTTGCCCGCGAGGGGAATGCTGGCCGTGCGGCGGTAGCGCCCTGCCTCCACCGCCTCGACGCCGGCGATCGCGCGCGTGGACAAGAACACGCTGACCGCGGGCCAGTCGTAGGGCGGCCGAAAGCTGAGCTCGAAATTGAGGCCGTCGGCGGCAATGGCGCCGCTGGATTTCATGCGCTTGCGCAATTGGCCTGGCTGCAGGCGATAACGCTGCTTGAAGAGGGCATTGAAGCGCCGCAGGCTGCCGAAACCGCTCGCATACGCCACTTCCGTGACCGGCAGCGCGGTGTCCGTCAGCAGTCGTTTGGCGAGCAGCAGGCGCTGTGTCTGCGCGAATTCCACGGGCGAGACGCCGAATTCCGCGCCAAACGCGCGGCGCAGGTGGCGGTCGGTGATGCCCAGGCGCGTCGCCACCGCGTCCAGCCCCTCTTCATCCAGCGTGCGGTCTTCGAGCAGGCTCGCGGCCGCTTGCGCGAGGCGCGAGGTCGCATCCACGCTCGCATTACCGGGCGCGAGTTCGGGCCGGCAGCGCAGGCAGGGCCGGTAGCCGCCGGACTCCGCAGCCGCGGCGCTGGGATAGAAACGGCAATTCTCGCGCTTGGGCGGCTTGACGGTGCACACCGGCCGGCAATAAATGCGCGTCGAGGAAACCGCGACGAAGAAGCGGCCGTCGAACCTCGCATCGCGTGCTTTCAGCGCGCGGTAACAGGTGTGGGAGTCGAGCGTCATGGGCGCAGTATGAGCGCCCGCCGCGGCGCCTGCTAGCCGTTTTCGGACCTGGCGGCAGGCAGCTTCCCCCACGTCCGAAAACGGCTAGCAAGGCCGCCCTGGCTGGTGGATCATGTCCCATGCGCGCCGCCGACTACGCCCGGCTCTTCCTGCTGGCCGCGCTTTGGGGCGGCGCCTTTATCTTCCTGCGCGTCGCCGCGCCGGTGCTGGGACCCGTCTGGACCTCCGAGCTGCGCGTGCTGCTGGGCGGCCTCGCGCTGCTCGCCTGGTTCCGCGCCACCGGCTTCGACCCTGGCTTGCGGCGCCACGCGCGCGTCTACCTGCTCCTGGGCGGCGTGATGATCGCGCTGCCGTTCACGCTCTACGCGTTCGCCTCGATGCACGCGCCCGCCTCGCTGCTGTCCATCGTCAACTCGACCGCGCCGATCTTCGGCATGGCCTGGAGCGCGGCCCTGGGCGACGAGCGCATCACGCGGCGCAAGGGCGCCGGGCTCGTGCTGGGCGTCGCGGGCGTGGCGGTCGGCAACCAGCTTGCCGCAGCGCTGGTCCTGCTGCCGCTGCTGCCGCTCATGCCGCCGCTTGCGGCGCCCTCCACACTAGTCATCGCCAATATGCTCGCGCTCGCATTGCTCGCGAGTGGCGTCGCCTTCCTGCTCTACTTTCGCCTCATCGCGGACGTCGGCGCGACGCGCGCGCTCACCGTTACCTACCTGATTCCGCTCTTCGGCATTCTCTGGGGCTGGCTGTTTCTGGGCGAAGCGCTGCCCGCCAGCGCGCTTGCCGGCGGTGTCCTGATCCTGGCCGGAACCGTGCTCGTCACGCGCAGCTAGATTGCCGGGCCGCTGTCCTTCCGTCTTGGAAGTACACTAGAGGCATGGGAACAGTCGTCGCACTGGCGGGGCAGATCGGCGGGGCGAAGCTGGTGGACGGGCTCTACCGCCTGCGCGGCAAGGACCTCGCCGCCATCATCAACACCGGCGACGATTACGACCATCTGACGCTGCGCTTTTCCCCCGACATCGACACCGTGCTCTACGTGCTCTCCGGCTTGGCGAGCCCGGGCGCGCCGTGGGAACCTGCCGGCGAGAGCCATTCGCTCTACGCCACCCTGAAGCAGTTCGGCGGGCCGCAGGAACTGACCCTTGGCGACAAGTCCCTCGCGGCGCCGCTGCTGCGCACCGCCTGGCTTGCCGAGGACCGGCGCCTGACCGCGATTACCCTCGATTTCTGCAAGCAGCTCGGCATCAGCGCACGCGTGCTGCCGATGAGCGACGACCCGATACGCACCTACGTGCGCACCGACGAGGGCGAAGTGTCATTCCAGGAATACTTCACCACGCTGGGCTGCGAGCCGGCGGTGCGCGGCTTCAATTACGCGGGCGCCGATTCAGCCACGCTGACGCCGGAAGTTTCCGATGCGCTCGACTCGGAAGACCTGGAGGCGGTGATCATCTGCCCTGCCAATCCCTACCACACCATCGGCCCGATCCTGGAAGTGCCCGGCATGCGCGAGCTCATGCGCAAGCGCCGCGCGCCCGTAATCGCGGTGACGCCGATCGTCGGCGGCAGGGCGCTCAACGGTTCGGCCGCGAAAATCATGCGCGAACTGCGCCACGAAGCCTCGGCCCGGCGCGTGGCGCTCGAATATCTGCGCCTCATCGACGGCTTCGTCATCGACGCCGAGGACGCCGCTGGCGCCGAGGACGTGCGCGCGAGCGGCATCGAAGTCCTGGTCGCGAACACCGTGATGCGCACGCTGGAGGACCGTACCGCGCTCGCGCGCGCGGTGCTCGCTTTCGCGCAGACTATCCGGGACCGTAAGCTGCAGGAAGCCTGAACTCGTGGATGCCTCCGCCCCACCGCTGCTGCCGGCGAAGGAGGCAAGCGCCCCGCCATTGACCGCGCTCGAAGCGAGCGCGCTGTTCGGCCGCATCGCCGGCAACATCGAAAAAGTGATGCGCGGCAGCCGCGACGGCGTGCGCAAGCTCCTCGCCGCCTTCGCCTCGGGCGGCCACGTGCTGATCGAGGACTTTCCCGGCACTGGAAAGACCACCCTTGCAAAAAGTCTCGCCGCATCTATCGGCACGCGCTTCACGCGCGTGCAGTTCACGCCCGACCTGCTGCCTTCGGACATCCTGGGCGTCTCGGTGTTCAACCAGAGAGAGCAGACCTTCGAGTTCCGCCAAGGCCCGGTGTTCACCTCGATCCTGCTGGCGGACGAAATCAACCGCGCTTCGCCGCGCACCCAGTCGGCGCTGCTGGAGGTGATGGCCGAGGGCCAGGTCTCCATCGAAGGCCGCACCCACGTCATCGACGAACTCTTCTTTGTCGTCGCGACGCAGAATCCGGTCGAGTTTCGCGGCACCTATCCGCTGCCCGAAGCGCAGATGGACCGCTTCGCGATGTGCATCGCGCTCGGCTACGTCGAAGCCGACGTGGAAACCGAAGTGCTCGCGGCGCAGGACCTCGGGCACCCGCTTGCCGCGTTGCGCGCGGTCGCCACGCGCGATGAAATACTCGCCCTCAAGGAGCGCGTGCGGCATGTGCGCATCGCAAGCGAATTGCGCCGCTACGTAGTGGACTTGGTGCGCCGCACGCGCAGCGCGCCGCAGGTGCAGCTTGGCTGCGGGCCGCGCGCCTCGATCGCGCTCTCCGGCGCCGCCAAGGCGCTCGCCCTCTTCGACGGCGAGGAATACGTGCGCCCCGAGCACCTGCACGAACTCGCCGTGCCGGTGCTCGCGCACCGCATGGTGCTCGACCCGCAGGCGAAATTTGCCGGCGTTACCGGCGCGGCGCTGGTGGCCGACATCCTGCGCGAGGTGCCGGTCCCGTCGTGAGGCGGGCCACACCGACGTGAGGCGGTCCACACCGACGTGAGGCGGTCCATATTCGCCGCGCTGCGGCTGGTGGGCGCACTCGATCGGCGCCTGCGCGAGCGGCTCACGCTCGCCGGCTGGCTGGTCCTCGGCGGCGCCGGCGCGGCGGCCGCGGCGGGCCTGAACACCAACCTCACGGTCACCTACCGCGGCTTCGCGTTCCTCGCCACACTGCTGGCCTTGTCCTGGCTCGTAAGCCTTTTGTTCCGCGCGCGCGTCGAGATACGGCGTGAAATGCCGCGCTACGCCACCGCCGGCGAGCCCTTCAGCTACCGCATCTCCGTGGCCAACCGCGGTGCACGCCCGCTTGCCGGCGCCCTGATCACGGAGCGTTTTCGCGATCCTCGCCCCACCTTCGACGAGTGGCGGCGTGCACGCGAGCCGGGCGAGGAACAGCGCAACTGGTTCGACCGCAATGTCGGCTATTTCCGCTGGCGCTGGCTGATCGACCGGCGCCTGCCGCGCGACGTTGAGCCTGCGCCGCTCGCCACGCTCGCCCCTGGCGCGCAGCACAGCATGAAGCTCGGCTTCACGCCGCGCCGGCGCGGCCGGATCGAATTCCTCGGCCTGACGCTCGGCCGGCCCGATCCGCTCGGCCTGGTGAATGGGCTCGCGCGCGTGGCGCTGGAGGGACGCCTGATCACGCTGCCCAGGCGCTACCGGCTGCCCGCCGTCGCGCTGCCGGGCCGGCGCCGCTTCCAGCCCGGCGGCGTGTCGCTCGCGGCTTCGGTGGGCGACTCCGAGGAATTCCTCGCCCTGCGCGACTACCGGCCGGGCGACCCGCTGCAGCGCGTGCACTGGAAAAGCTTCGCGCGCACCGGCAAGCCGGTGGTCAAGGAGTACCAGGACGAGTTCTTCGAGCGCCACGCGCTGGTCCTCGACACCGGCAGCGCACAGGGCGAGGACGCCGCCTTCGAGGAAGCCGTCGCGCTCGCTGCCTCTTACGTCTACACCATCGACACGCAGGATTGCCTGCTTGACCTCTTGTTTGTCGGGGGAGAGGTGCGCGCCTACACCGCGGGCCGCGGCCAGATGCGCGCCGAACACATGCTCGAGGCGCTGGCCGGCCTGGGGCCGAGCGCGCCGCAGGAGTTCAGCGCACTCGCGCGCGCTGTACTGGCGCGCCGCGCGACGCTCTCGAGCGTGATCGCGATCTTCGTCAGCTGGGACGACGAGCGCGCGCGCTTCATCGCTTCGCTGCGCGCCGAGGGTTTCAGCGTGCGCGCTCTGCTGGTGCGCGCCGCAGGCGATGCGCCGCAAGGCGTGTTTCAGCTGCAGCCGGGAAAAATCGAACAGGGGCTCGCCGGACTGCGATGATCATGCCGCCCTTCCTCATCGGCGCCGCGCTCGTCTTCTGGGGCTGGCAATCGGGCAATCCGGTCGTCGGCGTCGCGCTTGCCATCGCGCTCGAAACGCCGCGCTACGTGAAACTGCGCCTCGATCTGGGCACCGTCGAGCATTCGCGCATCGCCGATCTGTCCACCATTGGCTTCGTCACCCTCGCGCTGCTGCTGGCCGCCAATCGCGGAGTTTCGCGCGGTTTTTTGGAGGCCTTCATCTGGGCCCCGGCGGCGCTGGCGCCGGTGATGCTCGCGCAGATGCTCGCGGCAAGCGGCCGCATTCCGCTTTCGGCGCTGTTCCGCTACATGCGCAAGTTGAAGCGCCGCAACCCGGAGGTCAAGGACCCGCCGGTCGACGTGAGCCCGGTCTACGTTGCGCTGGCTCTGATCTGCGCCGGCCTTGCGAACGCGCGCGGCCCGGCTTACTACGCTGGCGTCGTCATCTTGGTGGCCTGGGCGCTGCACGCGGTGCGGCCGCGTCATGCCAGTCCCGCTACCTGGATACTGATGCTCGCCATCGGCGCCGGCGCCGGTTACGCAGGTCAACTGGGGATCGCGGATTTGCAGGCCCGAATCGAGGGCTGGGTAGTGGAGTTCTACCTGCCCAGCTCCGACACCGATCCGTACCGCAGCACCACTGCGATCGGCTCGATCGGGCGCCTGAAGCAGTACGACGCGATCGTGCTGCGCGTTTACGCGACGCAGGACCAACCCACGGGCGGCGCAATCCGGCTCCTGCATCGCGCCAGCTACAACACCTACGCGGGCACCACCTGGATCGCGCGCGAAGCGCAGATGGAGACGCTGAATGCCGCAATCGGCGGCACCACCTGGGCGCTCGCCACGCCCGCGCAGGCACCAAGCTGGCGCCTGCGGATCGCGGCGCGCATCGATGGGGGCAAGGCCTTGCTGGCGATGCCCGCCGCCACGACGCGCGTCACGGGCCTCGCCGCATCTGCGGTGCAACGCAATGCGCTGGGAGCGGTGCACGCAGACGTGGGCAGCGACTGGATCCAGTACGAAGCCGAGGGCGCCGCAAACATCGAGGCCTACTCGCCGCCCTCGGCCCCGGACTCGATTCTCCCTTCCCGCGAGCGCGCGGTGTTCGAGCGCATCGCGGCCGAGCTGGGATTGCGCGACGTGCCCCCTGACGAAGCCGTGCGGCGCATCGATCACCACCTGGCTGGATTTACCTATTCGCTGTACCGCGAACAGCCGGTGCCCATCGGCCAGACCGCGCTGGGCGATTTCATGACCCGCACGCGTTCCGGCCACTGCGAGTATTTCGCCGCGGCCGCGGCGCTGCTGCTGCGCGCCGCCGGCATCCCGGCGCGCTATGCCACCGGCTATGCGGTAGAGGAACGCAGCGGCCTCGAGGGCGCGTACGTGGTGCGCAGCCGCCATGCTCACGCCTGGACCCGCGCCTGGGTCGGTGGGCGCTGGACCGACCTCGATGCGACGCCGCCGGACTGGGTCGCCGAAGAAGCCCGCGAAGCGCCTTTCTGGC
>CAZTSJ010000012.1:0-7432 GCA_964616875.1 uncultured Bordetella sp.
GAGATATTCACCGCCTTCGCGCTACTCCTGGTATTGGGCATCGCCTGGGGCTTCGAGTCCGCGGGCCTGTCCATGGCGCTGGGGACCTTCCTCGCCGGGGTGGTGCTCGCGGAGTCCGAGTACCGGCACGAAATCGAAGCCGCGGTGGAGCCTTTCAAGGGGCTGCTGCTGGGCCTGTTCTTCATCGCGGTGGGAATGGGCGTGGATTTCGGGCTGCTGCTCGGCAAACCGCTCATCATCCTCGGCCTGATCTTCGGCTTCCTCGCCTTGAAGAGCGCGGTGCTGTGGGCGATCGCGCGTTTCGCCAGGTTGCCGCCGAGCGAACGGCCGCTGTTCATCCTGCTGCTCGCGCAGGGGGGCGAGTTTGCCTTCGTCCTGCTCACGCTGGGGGTACAGCGCGAGCTGCTGCCCTTCGAAACCGCGCAGGCAATGACGCTGGCGGTGGCGCTCTCGATGCTCTCAACGCCTTTCCTGCTCGTGTTGCACGACAAGGTCATCGCGCCGCGCTTCAGCAGCGCGCTGGCGCGCCGCGAGCACGAGGCGCCCGAGGCGGCCAAGGTGATCGTCGCGGGCCTGGGCCGCGTCGGCCAGGTGGTGGCGCGCCTGCTGCACGGCAGCGGCTTCGAGCCGACCATCCTCGACGACGATCCGGACCACGTCGAGCAGTTGCGCCGCTTCGGCTTCCGCGTCTTCTACGGCGACGCCACGCGCCTCGACCTGCTGGAGGCAGCGGGCGCGAAAACCGCCAATTTCCTCATCCTCGCGCTCAACGATCCGGCCGCGACCACGCGCCTCGCGCTCACCGCCGCCAAGCACTTCCCGAAGCTCAAGGTCATCGCGCGCGCGCACGACATGCGCCACATGTTCGAGCTGCGCGACGCCGGCGTTGCGATCATCGAGCGCGAGACCTTCCAGTCGGCGCTCGCGCTGGGCCGCGCAACGCTGGCGGCCGTCGGCGGCAACGCCGAGCGCGCCGAGCGCGCGGTGCAGAGTTTTGCCGAGCATGACGACGTGGTGCTGGCGAAGCTCTACGCCGTGCACAAGAGCGACATCGACGCCCACATCTCGATTTCCAATGAGTTGCGCGAGCAGTTTGCGCGCACGCTGCGCGAAGACGAAGCCGCGATTGCCGCGAAACCCGCCGCGGCCGCGAAAAAACCCGCCTAGGACTGCAGAGTTCCCGCGCGCAGCTCGAGCACGCGTCCGGTGCGCGCCGCGAGCGCGGCGTCGTGCGTCACGAGCACGAAGGCGGTGCCGCGAGACTCGGAGAGCCGCACCATCGCCTCGAACACTTCGTCCGCGGTCTGCGTGTCCAGGTTTCCGGTGGGCTCGTCGGCGAGCACGCAGGCCGGCTCGGTGACCATCGCGCGGGCGAACGCGCAACGCTGGCGCTCCCCGCCCGAGAGTTCGCTGGGCAGGTGTTCCTGTCTTTTCGACAGGCCAAGCTCGGCGAGGACGGTGCGCGCGCGGGCCAGCGCGGCGCCCCGCTCCATGCGCCTGATGAGGAGCGGCATGGCGACGTTCTCCTCCGCGGTGAACTCGGGCAGGAGGTGATGGAACTGATAGACGAAGCCGAGTGCCCTGTTGCGGCTCCACCCGCGTTCTGTTTCCGTCATTTCGTCCAGGGACCTTCCCTGCAGCGTGACCCTGCCCTCCGAGGGCGCGTCCAGCCCGCCCAGCAGATGCAGCAAGGTGCTCTTGCCGGAACCCGAGCGCCCCATGATCGCAATGCGCTCCCCGGCGCGCACCTCGAGGTCGACGCCAAGCAGGACGTGGACCGGTGCCGGCCCAAGGTAGGTTTTCTTTAAATTTTTACAACTCAAAACCACTTCACTCATAGCGCAAGGCCTCCGCCGGATTGGTGCGCGAAGCGCGCCAGCTCGGGTACAGCGTGGCGATGAACGACAGCACGAGCGAGACGATGCCGATCACCGTCACATCGCCCAGCTGGACGTCCGATGGCAGGTCGGAGATGTAGTAGATGTCCTTGGCGAGGAACTTGAAGCCGAGCAGGTTCTCGACGAACGGCACCACGGTAGCGACGTTGAAGCCCACCAGCACGCCCAGTACCAGGCCGGTGAAGGTGCCGATGACGCCGATCAGCGTGCCCTGCACCATGAATATCTGCACGATCGCGCCGGGCGAAGCCCCCAGCGTGCGCAGGATCGCGATGTCGGCCTGCTTGTCGGTCACCAGCATCACCAGCGTGGAAACGATGTTGAATGCCGCCACGGCCACGATCAGCAGCAGGATGATGAACATGACGCGCTTTTCGATTTCCACGGCGCGGAAGAAGTTGGCGTGGCTGCGCGTCCAGTCGGTGGCGAAATAGTCGCGCTCCAGCTTCGCCATGAGGTCGCGCGACACCGAACGCGACGCGAACAGGTCCTCCAGCCTGAGGCGCACGCCCGACACCGCGGCGCCCATCTGGTAGAGCTTCTGCGCGTCTTCGAGATGCACCAGCGCGAGCCCGGAGTCGAACTCGAACATCCCCACTTCGAACAGGCCGATCACGGTGAACTGCTTCAGGCGCGGGATCACGCCCGCGGGCGTCACCATGCCCTGCGGCGCGATCAGCGCCACCTTGTCGCCCGTGAGCACGCCCAGCGCGCGCGCCAGTTCGGAGCCGAGCACGATGCCGAATTCGCCCGCCTTGAGCGCTTCGAGCTTGCCGGCACGCATGTGCTGGCCGATCTCGGCCACCTGCGCCTCTCTCTCGGGCAGGATGCCGCGCACCACGCTGCCGCGCACCGCCTGGCCCGCCGCGAGCATGCCCTGCGCGTTGACGAAAGGCGCCGCGGCCTTGACGCGCTTGTCTTCCAGCGCAAGCTTCGCCACCATCGGCCAGTCGCTGACCTGGTTGTTCGCGCCGCTCACCTGCACGTGCGAGGCGACGCCCAGGATGCGGGCGCGCAGTTCCTTCTGGAAACCGTTCATGACCGAGAGCACCACGATCAGCGCCGCCACCCCCAGCGCGATGCCTGCCATCGAAATCGCCGAGATGAAGCTGATGAAGTGATTGCGGCGCTTGGCGCGGGTGTAGCGCAGGCCGACGAGGAGTTCGTAACGCACGGTGCCCGAGAATACTACAATCGCTTCGATGGCAAACCCCGCGGAATTCGCCTCCGACCTCGCCGCGCTGCTGCGCCGGGAACGCATCGCGCATCTCGCCACACTCAGGCAGGACGCGCCGATGGCCTCGATGACACTGTATCTGCCCGATGCGGGCTTCACCGCGTTCCATGTCCACGTCAGCCGCCTTGCCTGGCACACGCAGGACATGGCGCAGTCCGCGCGCGTCGCGCTTTCCGTCGCCGAAACGGATGACGGCCGTCCGGATCCTTTTACTTTGCAAAGAATTTCAATACGAGGCAATGCAGAAAATCTTGCCGGTGAACAACCGGAGCTGAAGCGCCAGTGGCTGGCACGTTTTCCGGAGCAGAAAATCAATTTCGAACTTGCCGATTTCTCGTTCTGGCGCATCATGCCGCGCGATGCGCGCTTCGTCGCCGGCTTCGGCCGCATTCACAATATCTCGGCCGCCGAGCTCGCCGCATGCTCGAAATCCTGATCGCCGCTGCGCGCGGCTAGAATCGGCGCGTGCCGATCACGCCGCTGCATTTCGGGCCCGGCCTCGCGCTGACGAGCGCCACCGGAAAATGGTTCAGCTTTACGCTGTTCTGCTTCGCCCAGGTGCTGATCGATCTCGAGCCGGCGTGGTACATGCTCGCAGGGGACGCCTACATTCACCGCTTCTTCCACACCTACCTCGGCGCCACGCTTGCCGGCGTTGCGGCGATCGCCGCCGGCAAGGCGCCCTGCGAGTGGGCCCTTCGATGGTGGAATTCGAAATTGTCGCCGGCGCAAGCGCGCTGGCTCGGCGTGCCGGCGGAGATTTCCTGGCGCTCGGCGGCGCTCGGCGCGCTCGCGGGCACCTGGAGCCATGTGCTGCTCGATAGCTTCATGCACGCGGACATGCATCCCCTGGCGCCATGGCACGAGCACAACGCGCTGCTGTATCTCGTACCCATGGATACGCTCAACCTGTCCTGCGCGCTGGCGGGCGCGGCGGGACTCGCTCTCCTCTTCTGGCGACGCTGGCGCGTGCTGCGCGCCGCCGGACCGGCATGACCATCCTGTTCCTGAAGGGCCTTGCCTTCGGCTTCATCCTCGCCGCCACCGTCGGGCCAATGTGGGTGCTGTGCTTTCGCCGCACCATCGAGCAGGGCGCGCTCGCCGGCTTCGTTTCCGGCATGGGCATCGCGGTCGCCGACGGCCTCTACGGCGCCGTGGCTGCGTTCGGCCTCACTGCTGTTTCCGGGTTGCTGCTCGAGTACAGTTTCGGGATTGGATTGATTGGTTCTGCGTTTTTGCTTTATCTGGGAACGAAAACGCTTCTCGCCCGCCCCACGATCGAGCAAAGCAAGATAAATCCAACCGGCCTGATGAAAGGCTTTTTCTCGACCCTGGGACTCACGCTCGCCAACCCGCCGACCATCCTGGCGTTCGCCGCGATCTTCGCGGGCCTCGGGCTGGTTTCCAGCGACTACGGCACCGCTGCGCTAGTGGTATTGGGCGTTTTCCTTGGCTCGGCGTCGTGGTGGGTGATTCTCGCCGCGGGCGCGGGGTGGCTGCGCGGCCGCATCGGGCCGGCCCTGTTCCGCGCCATCAATATCGTTTCCGGCCTCTCTATCCTCGCTTTCGCGCTGTGGCAGCTAGCCGCGGTTTTGGGTAATGCCTCAGTTTGAGTGTCCGCTCTCGACCCGAAGCCGACATTCAGGGTAGGCTAATCAGGATGAACAGGCGTGACACGGTACTCGCACTTCTTGCGCTCGGAATTGTATCGCCCGAACTTTTGGCGCAACAGGCCAAGAAGGTTCCGCGAATCGGCGTGCTCATTACGACAACTTTGGAGCCATTTGCGAGCCAGTTCCGCGACGAGTTGCGGAAGCTCGGCTACGACGATGGGAGCACCATTCAGATCGAGTTCCGGATGGCCGATGGCAACCCGAAGGTGCTGCCCGGTCTTGCCGAAGAGTTGATTCGCCTTAGGGTGGGCATCATCGTTGCGTCACTTACGCCAGCGGCAATAGCAGCCAAGCACGCAACGCGCACGATTCCAATCGTCATGGCCGGTGTGGGCGATCCCGTCGGTACCGGTTTGGTTGCCAGTCTCGCGCGGCCCGGCGGGAACATCACTGGTTTGTCTCTTTCAGCGCTCGATTTAGCGACGAAAACACTCGAAATGATTCGCGAAATCAAACCGTCGGCCAAGCGTGTGACGGTACTTGCGAACGCGACAGATCCCTTCACAAAGCCGTTGTTGGATCGGCTTCAGCGCGCCGCACAGGTGATGGCGCTCGAGCTTTCGCCTGTCATGATCAGCGATACAAACGAGCTCAATGCAGCGTTCAGCGACATGGTGAAGAGCCGCACGGACGCCGTTCTGGTCCAGCCGAGCCTGCAGCGTCGGGTCGCTGCGGAAATGGCGTTGACGCGTCGCATCCCGGCGGTCTCGTTCGTCGCGCAGTCTTTTACTGACGAGGGCGGCTTGCTGGTCTACTCGGCGAACAATGAGGACCAGGTACGAGGGAGCGCCACTTACGTGGACAAGATCCTAAAGGGTGGCAAGCCGGCCGATTTGCCGGTGCAGCAGCCCACCCGATTCGAGCTAAGCGTGAACCTCAAGACTGCCAAGACGGTGGGTTTGACTCTTCCGCAGTCGATCCTGATCCGCGCCGACAGGGTGATCGAATAGCGGCTCTGCGAACAACGGCTCCTGGCCGGTAGCCGTCTTCCGACGCGGCCTGGCGGTTTCCTACCGCACCGCAGCGAACCGAAGCTTGATGTCGGGTTCCGACCCGAAGCCGACATTCAAGACTAGGCTAATTTCCCTCCGCGGTCGCTGAGGTTCTCTGCCCGCCGATCCCCGTATTTGCGCTGCTTCCTGGCGGCGTCAAGGGACTCGGATGAACAGGCGCGAAGCTGTACTGGTACTCCTTGCGCTCGGTGCTGCGCCGTGGTCTTAGGGAGCTTGGGCTCTAGGAAGGCAAAGCCGCCACCGACGAAAGGGATCAATGCGCGGATGGTGCGATAGCTCTCCTATGATGCGGGAGGCGTCGGGACCGACAGGGGGCGGCCGATGGCAAGAATCAGCAGGCGCCGGCGCAAAGCCAAGCCGCAAACGCGACGGAAGGCGCTCGCCCCCGGAAAAGCCGCCGCTCCCCGGAAAACCAGCGAGGCCCTGCTCAAGCAGCAGCTCGCAGAGTCGCGCGCCCAGCAGGCGGCGACGGCGGAGATCCTGAAAGTGATTGCCGGCTCGCCGGCGGACGTGCAACCGGTTTTCGAAGCCATTCTCGCGGCTGAGCTCAGCCTTTTCGAGGGTTTTGACGCTACGGTGTGGATAGTGGAGGGAGAGATTCTCGTTGCTATGGCTCGAGGCGGGCCGACGGTCGGCCACTCTCCCGGTGAGCGGGTTCCAATTAGTGGCGCCTTTGCGCCAGGCATCGTCATTCTGGGCCGCCGGGTTCTGCAGATCGATGATGTCTTGGTGAACAAGGAGATACCGGAGACCGCGCGGAGGGGATTGCTTGCGCGAGATCGGCAGGCCGTGCTCTGGGTGCCGCTAATACGCGAAGGAAGCGTGATCGGAGCGCTTTCTGTCTCGCGTGCAAGGCCCTATCCGTTCAGCGAAAAGCAGGTGGCGCTGCTGAGAACCTTCGCTGACCAGGCCGTGATCGCGATCGAGAACGTGCGCCTGTTCAACGAGACCAAGGAAGCGCTCGAGCGGCAGACGGCGACCGCAGAAGTGCTGCGTGTTATTAGCGCGTCGCCGACCGATGTCCAGCCGGTGTTCGATTGCATCGCCGAGCGGGCGGCGACGCTTTGCGGCGCAAAGATCGGGGTCGTTGGCAGATACGACGGAGAACTGGTCCACCTGGTTGCGATTCACGGCACGACGCGGGAGGCGATAGACGCAATCCGCGCCGTTTACCCGATGAAGCCCGGTAGCGGGACGCTGGCTGCGCGGATCATCAGGGACCGGGCGCCAGTCCAACTGCCCGACGTGCTCGGCGACGCCATGTACGTCCAGAAGGACGCTGCCGCGCTGGCCGGATACCGCGGCATCATGGGCGTGCCGATGATGCGGGAGGGCCACCTGATCGGGGCCCTCATGATTGCGCGCTCGGAAGCGGGATCGTTTCCGGTGAATCAGATCGGACTGCTCCAGACCTTCGCCGACCAGGCGGTGATCGCGATCGAGAACGTGCGCCTGTTCAACGAGACCCGGGAGGCGCTTGAGCGGCAGACAGCGACGAGCGAAATCCTGGCGTCGATGAGCGGCTCGATGTCGAATACCAAGCCGGTGTTCGATGCGATTGTGCGCAACCTGCTGCGGCTGTTCGGCACGCGCTTCGCCTTGGTCGCGCTG
>CAZTSJ010000013.1:0-12688 GCA_964616875.1 uncultured Bordetella sp.
GAACGGATGGTTGAAGGGGTTCAGCTTCGCCACCACGCCATAGGGCTGGCGGCGCGTGAAGTTCATGTGGCGCGGCCCCTGCGAGCTGGTGGTGCCCTTCACCTCGGTGATGAGGCCGGCGAAATACTCCAGGCTGTCCGCGGTCCAGTGCATGTCGCCTTCCATGCCCTTCACTGCGTTGCCTGAATCCACCGCGTCGATGAGCGCGAGGCGCTTGGCTTGCTCTCGCACCCGCTTCGCCCAGGCCTCAAGGCACTTGGCGCGCTCCTTGATGCCGACCTTGCGCCATTCGACGAAACCCTTGGCCGCAGCCTTGACCGCGAGGTCGACGTCGTTAGCGTCCGCGTAGGGCACCTCGCCGAGCTTGCGGCCAGTGGAGGGGTTGATCGTGGGAAACGTGCGGCCGCTGGTCGCTTCCGTCCACCGCCCGCCGTAATACAGGCCGCGCGGCTTGTAGCCGAGATCCGGCTCATCGATTTTCAGTTGCGCGCTCATGGGATGATCGCCGCGCGCAGCACCTTGCGCTCCGCGGCGTCCTGCATCGCCTGCCCTACGTCCTCCAGCTTGTACTTGCCGTCCACCAGATCGTGGAAGGGAAAGCGCTTGCGGTTGGTGACGACGAAATCGAGGGCCTGGATCAGGTGCCGCGGGTGGTAGTTGTGCACGCCCGAGAGCGTGATGAGCTTGCGCAGGATCTTGTTCGCGTCGATCTTCACGAATGCGTCCGGGTTCACCAGCCCGCCGAGCACGTAGCGCCCGCCCGTGCGCAACATCTCGATACCCGCGGGAATCACGGCGGGGTCGCCACAAAGCTCGATCACCGCATCGGCGCCTTCCGGTTTGCAGAGGTCTTTGATGTTTTTAATGTCGTCAGAATTGAAAACATGGTCGACGCCGAACTTCGCCGCCAAGTCGCGGCGCGCCGCCACTTTATCCACGCCAATCACCATCCGCGCACCGCGCGACTTGCAAATCGCCGCGGCGTAGAGGCCGAGCAGCCCGAGGCCCTGCACCACCACGGCGTCGCCCATGGCGATGTGCGCCTTTTCCGTCACGCAAATTACGGTCGCGACGCCGCAGTTGATCGGCGTCGCCTCCTCGTCGGTCAGCTCCGCGGGCAGCTTCAGGATCCAGGAGCGCGGCAGGATGTAGCAGTACTCGCCGAAGCCGCCATGATGGTGCGGGTCGGTCGCGACCGCCATGTGGCCGTACTTGTCGACGCCAGGTGATTTCTGCGGCAGGTCCAGCACCTCGGTGTGGTAGCTGTCGCCGGGGATAAAATACTCGCTCCAGGTGATGCGGTCGCCGAGCGCGAGCGCCTCGCCGCGCATGTCCTGCTTCACCTTGTCACCGAGCGCGACGATGGTGCCGATAATCTCGTGGCCGAGCACGCCCGGGCAGGGATTGGGCCGGTTGCCCAGATAGGAGTGGATATCGGAGCGGCAGATGGTCGACATGCGGATTTTCACCAGCACCTCGTCCGGCCGCGGCGGCCGGATCGGGAAGGCGCGGATCTCGAAGGGTTTATTCGGCGCGTCGTAGACCGCCAGTTTTCCGGAAGTCACCATTACTGCTGCGCGCCGTTGATCGCGTATTCGAAAATCTGGTAGCTCTTCAGCGTCGCCGCGCCCGCCTTGAGCTTGTACTCGTCGTTCAGCGGCGCGCTCAGGATGAAGGGAACCTTCGCCTCGGAAACGCCGCCGTGGGTGCGCAGGCGGTGGCCGTCCAGCCCTTTCAGATCGTGTTCCGCTTCGGCGCCGCCGATACAGAATCCGGCCTCCGATATCACCACCACGTCGGCCTCGCGGTCCTCGGGCAGCTCGTGCACGCGGCAGGCAGTCTCCTTGTCGAGCACCGATTCGATGCCAGGCATGCTGTGGATCGCCGCGATCACCTGTTGCGGCGTCGCCTTGCCGGTGCACCAGACGCGCACAAAGCCGCCGAGCGCGCCATGGTGGCCGACGAACGCATCGGTGATCGGGCAGATCACGCGCGTGTCGCCCTTGCCAAACTTCGCATCCAGTACGTCCTGCAGCCAGATCACGTTGGGTTTGCCGGCCGCGTTCGACTTGTCGTTCATGCCGTGGTCGGCAGTCAGCGCGACCACTGCGCCCAGGTCGGCCAGGCGCCCGAAGCACTTGTCCAGGTACTGGTAGAAGCGCCGCGCTTCGGCTTCTTCGGGCGCGTATTTATGCTGCACATAGTCCGTGAGCGAGAGATAGAGCAGGTCCGGGCGGTTTTTTTCCAGCAGCTTGATGCCGGCTTCGAGCACGAACCACGACAGCTCCATCGAGTAGATGCCGGGCTGCGGCATGCCGACGAATTCCAGCACGTTGTCGATGCCGTTTTCCTTCAGGCTGCATTTGCCGGCGAATTCGGACGAAAAACTGATATTACCCTTCGACACGTCGAGGTTCTTGCCGAGCTGCTTGCGCAGCTTGTCCTTGGCGGTGATCGATACGACCTTGGCGCCGGCATTGGCGAATTGCGCGAGGATGGTGTCGCCGCGCAGCAGCTCGGGCCCGGTCATCACGATCGCCTGTCCGGTCTTGACGTCGAGGTAATAGTTGCCGGAGATGCCGTGCCTGGAAGCGGGCGTGCCGGTGATGATCGACATGTTGTTCGGGCAGGTGAAGCTGGGCATGGTGCCGTCGGCGACCACGCTGAAGCCCTGCTGCATGAAGCGCGCGATGTTGGGGATCGAGCCGTCGGCGAGGAACTGGCGCAGATAGGCGGGATCGCCGCCGTCGATGCAGACCACCACCACCGGCTTTTTCGGCCAGCGGTACTTGACGCCGTTGACGTCTATCAATGCTTTGTCTTTAGCCATGCATTTACTCCAATTGGAAAGTTCAGGCCGCGCGCGCCGGCGATTTGGCAAGCACCTTGTGCAGCCGCTCGCGGCTCAGCATCACGTGCTCGTAGAGCAGCCGCTCGGCGAGCTTCTCGTCGCCTTTGGCCACCGCGTTGACGATCGCCTCGTGGTCGCGCGTGGAAACCGGGATGTTCTCGGCGCTGCGCGCAATCGTTTCGCGGCGGTACAGATCGAGTTCGTTCACCACGCGGCGGTAGTTGGCCTGCAGCGTGCGGTTGCCGGCCGCGGCGACGAGCAGCTCGTGAAATTCGACATTCAGCGGGTAATACGCCGCCGCGTCCCCGGGCTGGCCGCCGCGGCGGCCCACCACGTGCATCTTCTTCACCACGGCGCGGATTTTCTCCACCTGCTCCGGGCGGATACGCTTGGCCGCGAGGCGCCCGATGAGTCCCTCGAGCGCGGCACGCACCTCGTAGATTTCATTCGCTTCCTCGAGCGACACCTGGCGTACGAACACGCCGCGGTTCTTTTCGGTGCGCACGAGGCCGGACTGGTCGAGCGCGCGGAACGCCTCGCGCACCGGGCCGCGCGAGACGCCCAACGCGCCAGCGAGTTCGGCTTCGTTCAGCTTCGAGCCCGGCTTGAGCTCCCCGGCGTGGATGCGCCGCTCCAGCTCGCGCTGCACCAGCATGGCGAGCGAGTTCTGCTGCAGCAGGTCGATGGGGGTGGGGGCGGCCATGCGGAGGTTGCCATTGGGCCCGGTTGATTGTAGATTGTCAACAATCTTTCGAACCTGCCACACTTGCAGCCTGTCACCGCAGCGCCACAAAACTGCAATAAGCTAGATAAGCCACGTACCGAAATCCAAAAAGGGGGATTCCATGAAAGCATTTCTAAGCCTGATTCTGTCCATTGCCGCGGCGTTCGCCGCCGGCGGCGCCGCCGCGCAGGGCAAAACGCAATTGCTCGTCTACACCGCGTTGGAAACCGACCAGCTCAAGGCCTATGAGCAGGGTTTCTACAAGGAGTACCCCAATATCGAAATCCGCTGGGTGCGCGATTCCACCGGCGTGATCACGGCGAAGCTGCTGGCCGAAAAAGCCAACCCGCAGGCCGACGCCGTGATGGGGGTCGCCGCCTCTAGCCTCGCGCTGCTCGACTCGAACGGCATGCTGGAGCCCTACGCGCCGCTCAACCTCGATGCGATCATGGCCAAGTTCCGCGACTCGAAGAACCCGCCCGCCTGGTTCGGCATGGACGTGTGGGGAGCGACGGTGTGCTTCAACACGGTGGAAGCCAAGAAGCGCAACATCACGAAGCCCGAGACTTGGAAAGATCTCACCAAGCCTGAGTTCAAAGGCCAGGTGGTGATGCCCAATCCGGCCTCCTCCGGCACCGGCTTTTTCGACGTCATAGCCTGGTTGACGATCTGGGGCGAGAAAGGCGGCTGGGAGTACATGGACAAGCTGCACCAGAACATCGCGCAGTACACCCATTCGGGCTCCAAGCCCTGCAACCAGGCGGCCGCGGGCGAGTTCGTGGTGGGCATCTCGTTCGAATACCGCGCCAACACCAACAAGGCGAAGGGCGCGCCGATCGATCTCGTATTCCCGAAGGAAGGCCTGGGCTGGGACCTCGAAGCCTTCGCCATCCACAAGGGCACCAAGAAACTCGCCGCCGTAAAGCAGCTCGCCGACTGGGCCTCGAGCAAGAATGCGATGATCCTCTACGGTAAGAATTTCGCCATCACCGCGCAGCCCGGCGTCGCCGAGCCGCTGGCGAACGTGCCCAAGGACTACGAAGAGCGGCTGGTGAAAATGGACTTCAAGAAGGCCGCCGACAGCCGTGCGCGCATCCTCGCGGAGTGGACCAAGCGCTACGACAGCAAGTCCGAGCCGCGCAAGTAACCGTGTGGCGGGACGCGCCGTGGCGGGACGCGCCGAACCCTTCCTGAGGCTGGAGGGAATCCGCAAGGAGTTCGGCGCCTTCACCGCCCTGCGCGACATCCGGCTGGAAGTCCCGCAGGGCGAGTTCGTCTGCTTCCTCGGCCCCTCGGGCTGCGGCAAGACCACGCTGCTGCGGATCATCGCCGGGCTGGAGGAGCAGAGCGCGGGCTCGATCCACCAGAACGGCCGGGATATTTCGGCGCTGCCGCCGGCGCAGCGCGACTACGGCATCGTTTTCCAGTCCTACGCGCTGTTCCCGAACCTGTCGATCTACGACAACGTCGCCTACGGCCTGGTCAACCGCCGCGCCGGGCGCGCCGCGATCGACGCCCGTGTCAGCGAGCTGCTGCAGCTCGTCGGCCTGCCCGACGCCGGCGCGAAATACCCGGCGCAACTCTCCGGCGGCCAGCAGCAGCGCGTCGCGCTGGCGCGCGCCCTCGCCACCTCGCCAGGGTTGCTGCTGCTGGACGAGCCGCTCTCGGCGCTGGATGCGATCGTGCGCGTGCACCTGCGCCAGGAAATCCGTGCCCTGCAGCAGCGCCTCGGCGTTACCACCATCATGGTGACGCACGACCAGGAGGAGGCGCTCTCCATGGCCGACCGCATCGTGGTCATGAACCAGGGCGTGATCGACCAGATCGGCACGCCGCTCGAAATCTACCGCGAACCGGCGACCCCCTTCGTCGCCGATTTCGTCGGCAAGGTGAACATGCTCACGGCGACCGTCGAGTCCCCGGGCCGCGTCAGGATCGGCCGGCGCAGCTTCGAGGGCGCGGTGTGCAACGGCTCGCCCGGGCGCAGCGTGCGCGTGTACCTGAGGCCCGAGGACATCGTCGCGCGCCCCATCACCGGAGGTGATCCTAAATTATCAGATGGCGACAGCAATGTGATCGACTCGACGATCGAAAAGGTCGAGTTTTTGGGATCTTATTGTCTTGTCAAAGTAAGCGCCCAAGGCATGGAACAAACGCCCCTGACGGTCTACCTGTCGCTCAATTTCCTCTCCGAGCAGGGTCTGGCCGCGGGCAGCCCGCTCAGGCTGCGCGTCCTCGCCGAGCGCATGCGCATTTTCGAAACCTGATGGCCGGCGCCACCCTCGCCGCAGCTGCCGTGCGCCAGCGCGTGCACTGGACCGACCGCACTGCCCACGTTGCGCTGGGGCTGCTCGCGCTCCTGCTGGTCGCGTTTCTCGCCGGGCCGCTGTTCGCCATCCTGGCGCAAAGCGTGGAAGACGCGAAGGGCGCGTTCGTCGGGCTGGACAATTTCTTCGCCTATTTCGGCACGCCGGCGCTCGCCCAGTCGCTGTGGAACAGCATCTGGGTATCGCTGCTGGTGACCGCGGTGGTGGTGCCCGCCGCGTTCGCTTTTGCCTACGCCATCGCGCGCAGCTGCATGCCGCTGAAGGACCTCTTCCGCATGCTGGCCTTGACGCCCCTGCTCGCGCCGTCGCTGCTCTCGGCGATCGCCTTCATCTACTGGTTCGGCAACCAGGGCGTGCTGAAGGCCCTGATGCAGGCGTTCGGCATCGACCAGATCTACGGCGCCCCCGGCATCGTGCTGTCGCAGATTTTCAGCGTCTTTCCGCACGCGCTGCTGATCCTGGTGACCGCGCTGTCGTTGGCGGATGCCCGCCTCTACGAAGCCGCCGACGCGCTCGGCACCAGCGCGGCACGCAAGTTCTTCACCATCACGCTGCCGGGCGCCAAGTACGGCCTCGCCAGCGCCGCGATGGTCTCGTTCACGCTCGTCATCACCGATTTCGGCATCCCCAAGGTAATTGGCGGCAATTTCAACGTACTCTCGACCGATGTCTTCAAGCTCGTGATCGGCCAGCAGGATTTCCAGAAAGGCGCGGTGGTGGCGATTTTCCTGCTCGCACCGGCCCTGCTCACCTTCGTGGTGGACCGCTTCGTGCAGCGCAAGCAGACCTCGATGCTCGGCGCGCGCGCGGTGCCCTACTCGCCCAAGCCGAGCCGCGGCTTCGATCTCGCGATGACGGCCTACTGCACGCTGGTGCTGCTGCTTATGCTCGCGGTGCTCGGCATGGCGATATTCGCCTCGTTCGTGAAGTTCTGGCCCTACGATCTTTCCTTCAGCCTGCGCCACTACGTGCTGGGCCTGGTGGACAGCGAAGCCGGCGCCGCATTCCGCAACAGCCTGAAGCTCGCCTTCTTCACTTCGATCGCGGGTACCGCGGTGGTATTCGGCGGCGCCTACCTGGTGGAAAAAACGCGCGGCGCCGACTGGCTGCGGCCCGGCGTGCAACTGCTTGCGCTGCTGCCGATGGCGGTGCCGGGACTGGTGCTGGGCCTGGGCTACATCTTCTTTTTCAATTCGCCGCAGAATCCGCTCAACTTCCTCTATCACAGCATGGCGATCCTGGTGCTGTGCACCATCGTCCACTTCTACACCACCGGACACCTCACCGCGCTCACCGCGCTCAAAGCCCTCGACGCCGAGTTCGAGTCCGTCTCGGCCTCGCTCAAAGTGCCTTACTGGAAGACCTTCTGGCGCGTCACGCTGCCGATCTGCACGCCGGCGCTGGTGGACATCAGCCGCTATTTCTTCATCAACGCGATGACCACCATCTCGGCGGTGGTGTTCCTCTATTCGCCCGACACGCTCCTGATCTCGATTACCATTCTGAGCCTCGACGAAGCGGGCGAACCAGGGGCCGCGGCGGCGATGGCGGTGCTGATCGCCGCCGCATCGCTTGCGGCCTCCACCATTTACCTCGGCATCGGCCGGTACGTAGAACGCCGCACCCAAGCATGGAGAACTTCGACATGACGCAAGCAAAGGATCCGATCCTCCTCACGCCCGGCCCGCTCACCACCTCGCGCAGGACCAAGGAAGCGATGCTGCGCGACTGGGGCTCCTGGGACATCGAGTTCAATCAGATCACCGGGCGTATCCGCGAGAACCTGGTGAAGATTGTTCATGGAGAAAACACTCATGAATGTGTCCCTCTGCAGGGCAGCGGCACGTTCGCGGTAGAGGCAGCGATCGGCACGGTAGTGCCGAGGAACGGCCACGTGCTGGTGCCCGTGAACGGCGCCTACTGCCAGCGCATCGCGAAAATCTGCAAAACCCTCGGCCGCCGCCTGAGCACCATCGACTACGCCGAAAGCGCACAGGTCCGCGCCGAGGACCTCGACGCGCGCCTGGCGCAGGATGCGTCGATCACGCACGTGGCGCTGGTGCATTGCGAGACCGGCACCGGAATCCTCAATCCGCTCGAGGAGGTCGCCCAAGTCGCGGCGAAGCACGGCAAGGGACTCATCATCGACGCCATGAGCTCCTTCGGCGCCATCGACATCGACGTGCGCCGGTTTCCAGTCGACGCCATCGTCGGCGCCTCGGGCAAGTGCCTCGAAGGCGTTCCCGGCATGGGCTTCATCCTCGCGCGCCGCGCGGTGCTGGAAAAGTGCGAGGGCAATTCGCATTCACTCGCCATGGACCTCTACGACCAGTGGGTGTACATGGGCAAGACGACGCAATGGCGCTTCACGCCGCCGACGCATGTGGTCGCGGCCCTCGACGAGGCGATCCGCCAGTTCGAGGAAGAAGGCGGCCAGCCCGCGCGTGGCGCACGCTACGCGAAAAACTGCGAGCAGCTCATTTCCGGCATGCAGGCGCTCGGCTTCCAGAGCTTCCTGCCGCGCGCGCTGCAGGCGCCGATCATCGTCACCTTTCACGCCCCCGCCGACCCGGCCTACGAATTCAAGCGCTTCTACGATGAGGTCAAGCAGCGCGGCTACATCCTCTACCCGGGCAAACTGACGCAGCTCGAGACCTTCCGCGTCGGCTGCATGGGACATTTCGGTCCGGAAGGCATGGCCGGCGCGGTCGCCGCCATCGCCGACACGGTGAAAGCGATGGGTATCAAGCGCATCGCCGCGGCGGCGTGAGCGTGTGAGGCCAGGCAAGCTCGCCCTCTTCGACCTCGACAACACCCTGCTCATCGGGGACAGCGACGACGAGTGGCTCTATTTCCTGATCGAGCACGGCGTCATCGACCGGGAAGCCGAGTCCGCCGCCCATGCGGACATGGTGCGCCGCTACCGCGAAGGGCGCGCCGGGACCCTCGAATTCTGCGAATTCTTCCTGCGCTTCTTCGTGCCGCACGAGCAGGCGACACTGCTCGGCTGGCGCGAAACTTACCTGCGCGAGCGGATCCTGCCGCTGATCGCCGCGCCTGCACGCCAGTTGCTTGACAGCCACCGCGACGACCTGGTCGTCATCGCCACCGCCACCAACCGCTTCCTCACCGAACCGATCGCGCGTGAATTCGGCGTCGAACACCTGATCGCGACCGAACCCGAAATGCGCGACGGCCGCTTCACCGGCCGCGTCGCCGGAACGCCGAGCTTTCGCGAAGGCAAGGCAGTGCGCGTCGAGGAGTGGCTCGCGCAGCGCGGTCAGGCGCTTGCGGAATTCTCCGAGAGCTGGTTCTACTCCGATTCGATCAACGATCAGCCCCTGCTCGAGCGCGTGACGCACCCGGTGGCGGTGGATCCCGACGATCGCCTGCGCAGACTTGCGCTCGAGCGCAAGTGGCAGATCATTTCCCTCAGAAAAACCCTTCCAAGCCGAATTGCGCCTTGCTAGAATCGGCCATCCCCATCAGGAGATTTCCCGCATGAGCGAGGCGGCTTCGTATTCCGTGCGCGACGGCATCGCCGTCATCACCCTGAACAACCCGCCGGTCAACGGCCTGGGCAGCGTTCTGCGCCCCGGCATCATGGAAGGCATCAAGAAAGCGGGCGCCGATCCCGCGGTGAAGGCAGTGGTGATCATCGGTTCGGCGAAGGCGTTTTCCGGCGGCGCGGACATCCGCGAATTCAACACGCCGAAGATGCTGGTGCCGCCCTCGCTGCCTGAGATCAACGATGCGCAGGACGGCTGCGCCAAGCCGATGATCGCCGCCATCAGCGGCTTCGCGCTGGGCGGCGGCCTCGAGCTCGCGCTCGGCTGCCACTACCGCGTCGCGATGCCCAAGAGCCTGCTCGGCCTGCCGGAAGTGAAGCTGGGCCTGCTGCCCGGTTCGGGCGGCACGCAGCGCCTGCCGCGCGTGGTGGGCGCAGCGCAGGCGGTGCAGATGATGACCACCGGGAACCCGATTGCCGCGGAGAAAGCGCTCCAGGTCGGCCTGGTGGACGAAATAGTGCAGGGCGATCTGCTTGAAGGCGCAATTGCTTTTGCACTGAAAGCAAAAGGCCCCAGACGAATCCGCGACATGCAGGTCAAGCTTGAGGGCGACCCGAAGCAGTTTTTCGAAAAAGTGCGTGCCGACGTGGCGAAGGCTTCGCGCGGTTTTCCGGCGCCGCTTGAGATCGTGGCCTGCGTCGAAGCCGCAGTGAACAAGCCTTTCGACGAGGGCCGCAAGGAAGAGCGCCAGCGCTTCGCCGCGCTGGTCGAGGGCAACGAATCGAAGGCGCTGCGGCACATGTTCTTCGCCGAACGCCAGACCAGCAAGATCCCAGACGTGCCGGAAGACACGCCGCTGCGCCCGATCCGCAGCGCAGCGGTAATCGGCGCCGGCACCATGGGCGGCGGCATCGCGATGAATTTCGCCAACGCAGGCATTCCAGTGTCCATGATGGACGTAACACAGGAAGCCGTCGACAAGGGCTTCAAAAAAATAAAGGACAACTACGCGTCGACCGTCTCCAAGGGGCGGCTGAAGCAGGAGGAAATGGACAAGAGAATTTCATTGATAAAAACAACAACCAAAATCGAAGACGCGAAAGACGCCGATATCGTGATCGAAGCGGTGTTCGAGCGCATGGACGTCAAGCAGGACATGTTCAGGAAGCTCGACGCGGTGATGAAGCAGGGCGCGATCCTCGCCACCAACACTTCGACGCTCGACGTTGACGCGATCGCGGCAGTCACCAAGCGGCCGCAGGACGTGATCGGCACGCACTTTTTCTCGCCCGCGAACGTCATGCGCCTGCTGGAAGTGGTGCGCGGCGCGAAGACCGCCAAGGATGTGCTCGCCACGACCATGAAACTGGGCAAGCAGATCAAGAAGGTGCCGGTGGTCTCGGGCGTCTGCGACGGCTTCATCGGCAACCGCATGGTGGAAAAGTACGGCCAGCAGTCCCTCTTCCTCATCGACGAAGGCTGCAGCCCGCAGCAGGTGGACGCGGCGGCCTACAAGTGGGGCATGGCGATGGGCCCGCTCGCGATGGGCGACATGGCGGGCCTCGACATCGGCTGGGAGATCCGCAAGCGCCGCTATGTCGAGCGGCCAAATTTCGTCTACTCGAAAGTCGGCGACAAGATCGCGGAACTCGGACGCTATGGCCAGAAGACGGGCAAGGGCTGGTACCGCTACGACCTGCCCAACCGCACGCCCCTTCCCGATCCGGAAGTGGAAAAAATAATTTCCGGCTACAGAAAGGAAATAAATATCAAAACTCGTGCGATCACCGACGACGAAATCGTCGAGCGGCTGATCTACGCGCTGGTCAACGAAGCGGCGTACATCCTCGAGGAAGGCATTGCGCTCAGGGCCTCCGACATCGACATGGTCTACCTTACCGGCTACGGCTTCCCGATGTACCGCGGCGGGCCGATGTTCTATGCCGATACCGTCGGTTTGAAGAATGTCTTGAATTCAATTCAAAAATTCCAATCCGGATACCAGGGGGCCGTGTGGAAGCCCGCGCCCCTACTTGTGAAACTCGCAAACGAAGGAAGGAGATTCAATGACTGATGCCGTGATTGTTTCCACTGCCAGGACGCCGCTGTGCAAGAGCTGGCGCGGCGCGCTCAACATGACGCACGGCGCGAAGATGGGCGGCCATGTGGTGCACGCCGCGCTGGAGCGGGCGAAAGTGCAACCGCAGGAAGTCGAGGACGTGATCATGGGCTGTGCCACGCCCGAGGGCGCCACCGGCGGCAACATCGCGCGCCAGATCGCGATCCGCGCCGGCCTGCCGGTGACGGTGTCGGGCATGACGGTGAACCGCTTCTGCTCCTCCGGACTGCAGACCGTGGCGCTCGCGGCGCAGCGCATCATCGCCGGCGAAGCGGACATTTTCGTTGCCGGCGGGGTCGAGTCGATTTCGCTGGTGCAGAACGAGGCCAACAAGCACCACGGCCACGACGAGTGGCTCAACCGCCACAAACCCGAAATCTACTGGCCGATGCTGCAGACGGCCGAGTACGTGTCGAAGAAATACAACATTTCGCGCGAGGTGCAGGACCGCTACGGCGTCGAGAGCCAGCAGCGTGCCGCCAAGTCGCGCACCGAGGGCAAGTTCAAGGACGAGATCGTGCCGATCACGACGAAGATGAAGGTCGTGGACAAGGTCACGGGCACCGAGACCATGAAGGAAGTCACCGCGGAGCACGACGAGGGCATCCGCGCCGACACCACTTACGAAGGCGTGTCGCAGATCAAGCCCGCGATCCAGGGCGGCGTGATCGCGGCGGGCAATGCGAGCCAGTTCTCCGACGGCGCCTCGGCGCAGGTCCTCATGAGCGACAAGACGGCGGCGAAGCGCGGCTTGAAGCCGCTAGGCGTGTTTCGCGGTTTCGCGGTCGCGGGCTGCGAGCCGAACGAAATGGGCATCGGTCCGGTGTATGCGATCCCGAAACTGCTCGAGCGCACCGGCATGAAGATCGCCGACATCGGCCTGTGGGAGTTGAACGAAGCTTTCGCCGTGCAGGTGATCTACTGCCGCGACAAGCTCGGCATCCCGAACGAGCGCCTCAACGTGGATGGCGGCGCGATCGCGGTCGGCCACCCCTACGGCGTCACCGGCTCGCGCCTCATCGGCCACGCGCTGATCGAAGGCAAGCGCCGCGGCGTGAAACATGTGGTAGTAACGATGTGCGTCGGTGGAGGAATGGGCGCAGCAGGCCTTTTTGAAGTCGTTTGAATATTCCCTGAGGAGGGAGACCATGAGGGCAT
>CAZTSJ010000014.1:0-3811 GCA_964616875.1 uncultured Bordetella sp.
ATACGAACAGCGCGCCGACCGCGCCGCAGCCGAGCGCAATGCTCCAGCCGTCGAGCTTCGGCTTGCCGCTCGCGTATTCGGCGCCGAGCCCCGTCAACCAGGCTTTCAGTGCGGGATCCGTCGCCATGATGTCGCCAGCGATCCAGCCCAGCAATGCCGCGCCCAACGTGATGATGATCGGAAAGCGGCCCATCACCTTCAGCATCAGCACGCTGCCGAAGATCACGATCGGGATCGACAGCGCCAGGCCGATGACGAGCAGCAGAATCTTGGTTTCCGGGGGCCCCTGTTCGGCGGCGGCCGCCACGGCGATGACATTGTCCAGGCTCATGACAAGATCGGCGATCAGGATGGTCTTCACCGCCTGCATCAGGTTGTCGCTCGATTTGATGTCCGCCTCGTCATGCTCGGGCACCATGAGCTTGACGCCGATCCATAGCAGCAGCACGCCGCCGATCAGCTTGAGCCACGGCAACTGCAGTAGCGCGACCGCGAAGATGGTCAGAATCACCCGCAGGATGATCGCCGCGGCGCTGCCCCAGAATACCGCGAGCTTTTGCTGCTTGGCCGGCAGCGAGCGCGCGGCGAGCGCGATCACCACCGCGTTATCGCCTGACAGCAGCAGATTCACCCAGATGATTGCGCCCAGCGCCTGCCAGAACGCAAGCGTGTAGATCGAATCGAGCATGGCCGGATTCTAGAACAAGCCGACGACCTTGCCATCCACCAGGTCGATTTTCTCCGCCGAGGGCACTTTCGGCAGCCCCGGCATGGTCATGATGTCGCCGCAGACCATGACCACGAACTCCGCGCCAGCCAACAGGCGTACTTCCCGGACGTTGATGACATGGCCCGAGGGCGCGCCGCGCAGGCTCGCGTCGGTGGAGAACGAGAATTGCGTCTTGGCGACGCAAACCGGATAGTGGCCGTAGCCTTCCTCCTGAAGTTTCTTGATCTGGCCGCGCACTTTGCCGTCCGCCGTCACCTCGCCCGCGCCGTAGATCTTGGTCGCGATCGTCTTGATCTTGTCCCACAGCGGCATGTCGTCGGGGTAGACGTACTTGAAATTCCCCGGCACTTTCTCGATCAGATCCACCACCGCGCGGGCCACATCCGCTGCTCCCTTGCCGCCATCGCCCCAGTGGGTGGCGAGGATCACCGGCGCCTCGTGGTGCGCCATCTTCTTCTTCAGCAGATCGATCTCCGCGGGGGTGTCAAAGTTGAAGCGGTTGATCGACACCACGCAGGGCAGGCCATAGTGGTTGCGCACGTTGTTGACGTGGCGCTCGAGGTTGGCGATGCCCTTCTCCAGCGCCGCGAGATTTTCCTTGTTGACCTCCTTCAGATCGACGCCGCCGTGATATTTCAGGGCGCGCACGGTGGCTACGATGACCACCGCGTCGGGCTTCAGTCCTGACTTGCGGCACTTGATGTCGATGAATTTCTCGGCGCCGAGATCGGCGCCGAAGCCGGCTTCCGTCACCACGTAGTCGGCGAGCTTCAGCGCGGCCTGCGTGGCGATCACCGAGTTGCAGCCGTGCGCGATGTTGGCGAACGGCCCGCCATGGATGAACGCGGGGGTGTTCTCCAGCGTCTGCACCAGGTTGGGCGCGAGCGCGTCCTTGAGCAACACGGTCATGGCGCCGTGCGCCTTGAGATCCCTCGCCCGCACCGGCTTCTGCTCGCGGGTATAGGCGACGACGATGTTGCCGAGTCGCTTCTTCAGGTCTTCGAGCGACGTCGCCAGGCAGAAGATCGCCATCACTTCGGAGGCAACCACGATATCGAAACCGTCCTGGCGCGGGTAGCCGTTGCCCGGGCCGCCGAGCGACGCGGTGATCTCGCGCAAGGCCCGGTCGTTCATGTCGACCACGCGCTTCCATTGAATGCGCCGCACGTCGATGCCGAGCTCGTTGCCGTGGTGGATGTGATTGTCGAGCAACGCGGCAAGCAGGTTGTTCGCCAGCGCGATGGCGTTGAAATCGCCGGTGAAATGCAGGTTGATGTCCTCCATCGGCACCACCTGCGCGTAGCCGCCGCCCGCCGCGCCGCCCTTCATGCCGAACACCGGCCCGAGCGAAGGTTCGCGCAGGCAGATCATCGCTTTCTTGCCGATGTGATTGAGCGCATCGCCCAGGCCGACCGTGGTGGTGGTCTTGCCCTCGCCCGCCGGGGTCGGGCTGATCGCGGTGACCAGGATCAGCTTGCCGTCCTTTTTCGACTTGAGGGTGTCGAGATACGGCAGCGACACCTTGGCCTTGTAGTGACCGTAGGGCTCCAGGTGCTCTTCGGCGATGCCGAGCTTCTCAAGCGCCACTTTCGAGATGCGCTGCAGTTTTGCGGCCTGCGCGATTTCGATATCTGACGACATGGATCTTCTTCCCCCTTGATTTCCTATGTGTAGATTTCAGAAAGCGCCCTGCCCTTGCCATAGCCCGGATTCCCCGGCCGTGCACCACCCTTGGTCACGCGCACCGCGCAGTACTTGAACTCCGGAATCTTGCCGATCGGATCGAGCTTCGGGTTGGTGAGCATGTTCGCCGCCGCTTCGTAGAACGCGAACGGGATGAACACCGCGCCGCGCGGCGTGCCCTCGTCCGCCCTTGCATAGAGGGAAATGCTGCCCCGCCGGGACCGGACAGTGATGATATCTCCCGGCTCTGCTCCCAGTTTTCTAATGTCCAAAGGATGCAGCGAGGCCACCGGTTCGGGCTCGATGGCGTCGAGCACGCCTGCGCGCCGGGTCATGGCGCCCGTGTGCCAGTGCTCCAGCTGCCGGCCGGTGATCAGCACAACCGGATACTCGTCGTCCGGCCGTTCATCCGCAGGGATCAGGTCGGCCGGAACGAACTTCGCGCGGCCGGTAGCGGTGGGAAAAACTTCCGTGAAGACGACCGAAGTTCCCGGATCCCCCTCGTTCTCGCAAGGGTAGACGACGCAGGAATCTCGCTCCAGCCGCTCCCAGGTGATGCCCGCGATGGAACCCATGCCCTTTCGCATTTCATCCCAGACTTGTTTTGGTTTTTCATAAGACCAATTCAAACCCAGTCGCTTCGCGATCTCATTGATGATCCAGAGGTCCGGCCTCGCTTCGCCGGGCGGCTCGAGCGCCTTGCGGCCGAGCTGCACCATGCGATCCGTGTTGGTCACGGTGCCGTCTTTTTCGGGCCACGCAGTGGCCGGCAGCACCACGTCGGCGAGGTAGCAGGTCTCGGTGAGGAAGATGTCCTGCACCACCAGGTGCTCGAACTTGGCCATCGCGGCGCGCGCGTGCTCCGCGTCGGGATCGGACATCGCCGGGTTCTCGCCCATGATGTACATGCCGCGCACCTGGCCGGCATCCGCCGCTCGGATCACTTCGACCACCGTGAGCCCGGGCTTTTTATCGAGCTGCATTCCCCACAGCGCCTCGAAGCGCTTGTTGGCTTCCGGATTGTCGACGCGCTGGTAATCCGGAAACATCATCGGGATCAGGCCGGAGTCCGAGGCGCCCTGCACGTTGTTCTGGCCGCGCAGCGGGTGCAGCCCGGTGCCGACGCGCCCTACCTGCCCGGTCACCAGCGAAAGCGCGATCAGGCACCTCGCGTTGTCGGTGCCGTGCACGTGCTGCGAAATGCCCATGCCCCAGAGGATCATCGAGCCCTTGGAAGTGGCGAACAGGCGCGCGACTTCCCTCAGGGTTTTCGCCGGTATGCCGCAGATTGGCGCCATTTTCTCGGGCGAGTATTTCTTTGCGTTTGCCTTCAGGGCTTCAAAGCCACTCGTCCTGTCGGCAACAAATTTCTTGTCGACAAGGTCTTCATCGATGATC
>CAZTSJ010000015.1:0-1745 GCA_964616875.1 uncultured Bordetella sp.
CAAGGTGGTTTGGGTCACGAACGCAAGATTGTTTTCATCGCCGACTTTGAGCCGGGTGACATCGGCGGGCGTCTCGACCAGATACATCCCGCCTTGCGACTGGCCCATCGTGCCCTCGACCTCGGGATGGCCGTGATGGCCGATCATGATGATTTCGCGCCCCTGCTTGCGCATCTTGGCGACCTCGACGTGCACCTTGGTCACCAGCGGGCAGATTGCATCGAACACCTTGAGGCCGCGCGCCTCGGCTTCGCGGCGCACCCCCTGCGATACGCCGTGCGCGCTGAAAATCAGCGTGCTGCCGGCCGGCACCTCGCTCAGGTCTTCGACGAACACCGCGCCTTTCGAGCGCAGGTCGTCGGTCACGAATTTGTTGTGCACGACTTCATGGCGCACGTAGATTGGCGCGCCATGTATCTGCAATGCGCGCTCGACGATTTCAATCGCACGATCGACACCGGCACAAAAACCGCGGGGTTTGGCGAGCAGAACCTGCATGCGAAAGTTATCCTATGAAAGGCGGCGGATTAAAACCCCTTGCCGCAAAGGCGCGAATGGTCACAAGGGCCACTAGGGGCGCAAAGGTGAATGAGAATTCTGCGCTTTGCCCCCTCTGTGAGAACTAACTGGAATCTCCGATTGGATATCGAAGACCAGCCGCTGATGCGCTTGCCGCAGCGCAGACTCAACCGCGTCCGGGGATATTCCGCGAGCGAAGATGAAACCCAGGTAGCTCGCGCCTTCTGGCGGAGGGGCAATGGTCTGGCCGGGGTCGGCGGTAATCTGGAGGTCGCTGATAGCGGCGACTCGCAGGGCGTCTTCGAGGTGGCGCACGCCTAGCAAAATACCGCGCCTGGGGATAGGGATCATCATGACACCGGCGGCAGCTTTGCCATGCTGCTCCTGCGGCAATGGCAGATTTAAGGCGTGACGTAGAATTAACTCTTCCAGGCTCATGCCCAGTGCATGCCGCAGCATTCTGCCGCACAGGCCACCGATGGAGCGCGCGGCGATTTCCAGCAGCCAAACGCCCTGCTCGTTCAGACGCATTTCCGCATGGATCGGCCCGCTGTTAAGCCCGGCCAGCTCGCAGACGTGTTGCACGGTTTGCCTGATCTCATCCTGCTTATCTTGAGATAGGCGCGATGGCGTGATGTAAAGCGTTTCTTCGAAATAGGGACCGTCGAGCGGGTCGGGTTTGTCGAATAACGCCAGCACGCGCAATTGACCCTCTTGCAGCAAACCTTCCAGTGCGTATTCACGGCCGGGGATGAAGCTTTCCACGACCAATCCTAACCGGGCGGCATCGCGATCGGCTTTGGCTTGTATGCCTTGCACCCACTGCACGGCTTGCCTGAACGCCTGCGGGGTGTCTGTGCGAATGACGCCACGGCTGGAAGAAAGCCGGCGCGCTTTGACGACAACCGGGAATTGAAGCGGCGCCTGTAGCGCAGGCGTCTGGCTATCGCTGCCGAGGTGATAAAAATCCGGACAGTTAAGGCCGCCACTTTGCAGCAAACGGCGAAACGCCAGTTTATCGCGCGTCACGCGCACCGCAGCGGAGAGGTTGCCCGGCAAGTGCAACTGCTCGCGCAGCAGTGCCGCGAGCTCCAGGCCGCTGTCGTCCACCGCCAGCACGGCGTCAGGTTGGCGTCCCAGCGCAGCCAGCACCTGCTTCACCGCGACTTCAGGCTGATCGAAATGCACCGCTTGAATCGGACTCATGCCCCAGAGCGGCGCGAGCT
>CAZTSJ010000016.1:0-4450 GCA_964616875.1 uncultured Bordetella sp.
TGATCGCGGTGCCGACCGGCGTCAAGGTGTTCAACTGGGTGGCGACGATGTGGAAGGGCTCGCTCAGCTTCGAGACGCCGATGCTGTTCGCGATCGGCTTCCTGTTCCTGTTCACGCTGGGCGGCTTCACCGGGCTGGTGCTCTCGCTCGTGCCGATCGACATCCAGCTGCACGACACGTATTACGTGGTGGCGCACTTTCACTACGTGATGGTCGCGGGCGCGCTTTTCGCGGCCTTTTCCGGCATCTACTTCTGGCTGCCAAAATGGACCGGCCGCATGTATGACGAGACGCTCGGCAAGTGGCACTTCTGGCTGACCATGATCTTCTTCAACATGACCTTCTTCGTGCAGCATTTCCTGGGCCTTGCCGGCATGCCGCGGCGTATTCCCGACTATCCGCTGATGTTCGAGACCTGGAACAAGATCTCGTCGATCGGCGCGTTCGGCTTCGGCCTGGCGCAACTGCTGTTCCTGTACATCGTGCTGAAGGCGATCAGGAGCGGCGAGAAGGCGCCCGAGCGGCCGTGGGAGGGTGCGGATTCGATCGACTGGACGATGCTGCCAACGCCTGCGCCCTACCACACGTTCGAGACGCCGCCGGTGCTGAAGTAACGGGACGCGTGGGAAGCCTGGGACACGTGAGCCGCAATCTCAAAACCGCCCTGCTGCTCGCCTCGATCGCGCTGACGACGTTCTTCATGATCATCGCCAAGTATTACTTCATCAAGCTATGAACCCGCGGGTCATCAATTCATGAGCCCCGAGCAGACCGTCGACAACCGGCGCATGCGCACGCGGCTCTCGATCGTCGCGGTGGCGATGTTCGGCTTCGGCTTCGCGCTGGTGCCGTTCTACGACAAGATCTGCGTGGCCCTCGGCATCAATTCGCTGGTGGAGCGTACCGACGAGTTGGCCAATACGCAGGTCGACCTGACCCGCAAGCTGACTATCGAATTCGACGCCAACTCGCACGGCATGCCCTGGCGATTCCAGCCCGTGGTGCGCTATCTGCAGGTGCACCCGGGCCAGCTGGTGCAGGTGGACTACGAGGTCGCCAACGTGCGCAGCAGCCCGGTAACCGGGCAAGCCGTGGTGAGCTACGGCCCGCAGCTCGCAGGCCGGTACATCCGGAAGCTGGAATGCTTCTGCTTTGCCCAGCAAACGCTGGCCGCTGGCGAGACCCGCAGGATGCCGGTGAGCTTCGTCGTCGACGCGTCGCTGCCCGACGATATCAACACGATCACGCTGTCGTACACCTTTTTCGAGGTGCCCGGCGCGAAGGGGAAGTCGTGATCGGAAATCAAAATCCAGGGAGAGCGTAAACATGGCGCGAACCGCATCCAGATCAACGCGGCAGCCGCACTACCACGTGCCGCAACCGATGCCGTGGCCGATCATGGGTTCGGCGGCACTGTTCTGCATGGCGCTGGGCGCGGTGTTCGTGATGAACGCGTTGAGCGGCGGCTGGGTCGCGCTTGCGCTCGGTTTCATGCTCATGCTGTACATGATGTTCCGCTGGTTCGGTGACGTGATCCGCGAGTCCGAGGGCGGCAAGTACGGCGCCTGGGAGGACCTCTCCTTCCGCTGGGGCATGAGCTGGTTCATTTTCTCCGAGGTGATGTTCTTCTTCGGGTTTTTTGGCGCCCTGTTCTGGGCGCGCGTGATGTCGGTGCCCGATCTTGCCAGCCTCGATCACAACGCCTACCTCTGGCCGGGCTTCACCAGCCAGTGGCCCTCCGCTGGCCCGGATTTCGAGGAGAAGTTCTCGCCGATGGGCGCATGGGGCATCCCGGCGATCAACACGCTGCTGTTGCTGAGCTCCGGCATTACCCTGACCTATGCGCACTGGGGCCTGGTCAACAACCAGCGCTTGAAGCTCAACTTTTTCCTGTTCCTCACCGTCGTGCTGGGCGTGACGTTCCTCGGGCTGCAGATCTATGAATACGCGCATGCCTATTCGGAGCTCAACCTGAAGCTGACGACCGGGGTGTACGGCGCGACCTTCTACCTGCTGACCGGTTTCCACGGCTTTCACGTGACCTTGGGCACGATCATGCTGGCGGTGATCCTGATCCGTTGCCTGTCGGGACACTTCAAGGCCGATCGCCATTTCGCGTTCGAGGCGGTGGCCTGGTACTGGCACTTCGTCGACGTGGTCTGGCTGCTGCTGTTCGTCGTGGTGTACTGGCTGTAGCGCCGGCGCAACCCCGCCAGCCTGTCTGTTTTCCGGCTAGAGTTTTCCGGGGATGAAGCCGAAGTGGAAGCCCGCGATCAGGAACATGAACAACGCGATCGACAGCGCGACGCGCAGCGCGAACGCCTTGACCGCGCGCTTCGAACCGCTGCGGTCGCGGAAAACGAACAGCAGCGCGGAAGCCAGGCTCGCGAGAATCAGGGCGATCAGGACGTAGACGACAATGCGCACGCGCTGGGTGCTGCGGAGGGTGACCGGCCAGTGTAGCCGATGTCGTCCTGCGTCTCCAACGCGCGAGCGCGTTCCTCTAGCAATGCGAGCGCCATGAGGATCGGGCCGCTGGCGTTTGCCTGGTGGACAGCCCTGCTTGCGGCTGCGCTGTGCGCGATCGGAATTGCGCTGGGTCACTGGCAATCCGGCCGTGCCGCGGAAAAGCGCGAGATCTCCGAGCGGCTTGCAGTCTACGAGCGCGTATCCGCGATCCGGCTGGATGCGCAGCCGGTCGCGGCAGAGAACTATGTCTGGCGCAAGGTCGAGGCGCACGGCGAATTCGACGCCCAACGCTCGCTCTACCTCGCCAACCGGCTCTACCGCGGGCGGACCGGGTATTACGTCGTGACACCATTGCGCATCGACGGCGGCGACCGCTACGTTCTCGTGCTGCGCGGCTGGCTACCGGCAGGGAATGCTCCCCCGGCGATCGCTGCGTCCCCCGGGACGCGCGTGCTCCGCGGGCTGGCGGTGCCGTGGGCGCCGCGCGCATACGAGACCGGGAGCGCGCAGCCCGGCGACCCGGTGCGGCAGAACATCGATCTTGCCGCGTTCGAGGCTGAGACCGGGCTACCCTTGCAGCCGTTTTTTATCGAACAACGCGGTATCAGTGACGAGGGCCTGATACAAGACTGGCCGGCGCGCGACGCGCTGCTCGACAAGCACCGCGTTTACGCTGGACAGTGGTATGCGCTTGCCGCACTTTCGATCGTCATCTTCTTTGTGCTTAGCTTCAGACATGGACGCCGACCGGCAGACGCCTGACGCGGCGCGCGCGCGCCGTCTCGGCCGCATCAAGCTGTTCGCCTTGGCCGCGTTTTTCACGCTGCCCGTCGCTGCCGGATACCTGGCCTACTCCTGGTGGACGCCGGTGCAGGGATCCAATTACGGCGAGCTGCTTTCACCTCGCCCGCTCAACCACGCGGCCATCGCGGCGCTGAAGGGCAAGTGGGTGCTGGTGCAGTTCGACTCGGGCGCCTGCGATGCCGATTGCGGGCGCAAGCACTACTTCATGCGACAAGTCCGCAAGGCGCAGGGCAAGGACCAGTACCGGGTCGAACGCCTGTGGCTGGTAACGGACGCCGCCGCGCCGAGCAACGACCTGCTGGGGGCGATCTCGGGCACCCGCATTGAACGGGCTGCGTCACGCTCGCTTGCCGAACAGTTTCCCGAGCAGGGCGCGCTGGCAGACCACATCTACGTGGTCGACCCGCTGGGCAATCTGATGATGCGCTTTCCGCGTGACGCGGATCCGAAACAAATGATCAAGGATCTGAAGCGCCTGCTAAAAACGTCGCGCATCGGCTGATCTCCGGCCGCGGCGCTCGCTGCCGGGCAGGTCTTGACTTCTGCACGCAGTGCGTCAAAACTGGAAACAGTCGGCGATCCAGCGCCGGCAGGGAGATTGCATGAGAAGGCGCCTGTACTTCGTGCTGCCGGATCTCGACAGCGCCATCCGGATCGCCAACGATCTGCTGCTCGAGCGCATCGAGGACCGGCATATGCATTTCCTCGCGAAGCGCGGCATGTCGCTCGGCAAACTGCATGAAGCGAATTACTTGCAGAAATCGGATTTTCGGCACAGCCTGCAAATCGGCTTCATGCTCGGCGGCTGTGCCGGATTCCTGATCGGCGTCTACATCTACATGACGCCGCCCGAGGGCGTGAATCTGCAGCTCGTCACCATCCTGATCGCGACCGCAATCGGCGCTCTGTTCGGCGCGTGGGCGGCGAGCATGATCGGCATTTCCACGCCGAATTCCGCACTCAAGCGCTTCGACGCCGAGATGAAGGAGGGGCGCGTGCTGCTGATGCTCGACATTCCCAAAGACAGGGTGCGGGAATTCCAGGGAATGGTGCATCGCAAGTACCCCGAAGCCAGCGACCACGGCCTGGAACCGACGATGCCCGCATTCCCCTAGCGCGTTCGCGTCGCGCCCGCGCTACGGCGGCCGTTCCGCTTGGCGCAGAATTTGATATCATT
>CAZTSJ010000017.1:0-1648 GCA_964616875.1 uncultured Bordetella sp.
ACAACAAGATCGTCTCGTTCATCTGGGGCATCGCCGACGATGTCCTGCGCGACCTCTTCAAGCGCGGCAAGTACCCGGATGTAATCCTGCCAATGTGCGTCATCCGGCGCATGGACGCCGTGCTCGAGCCGACCAAGAAGAAGGTGCTCGACGCGAAGAAGATGCTCGACACCGCGCGCATCACCGAGCAGCGCGCCGCGCTCTGCGATGCCGCGGGCCAGGCCTTCTACAACACTTCGCGCTTCACGCTGCGCGATCTCAAGTCCCGCGGCAGCCAGCAGCAGCTCCTCGCCGATTTCGAGGACTACCTCAACGGCTTCTCGCCCAACGTTCAGGACATCCTCGAGAACTTCAAGTTTCGCAACCAACTGCAAACGCTCTCCAAGGCCGACGCCATCGGCACGCTGATCAACAAGTTCCTCGATCCCGACATCGACCTCTCGCCGGCGGGCATCGACAACCACTCGATGGGCACGGTCTTCGAGGAGCTGGTCCGCAAGTTCAACGAGGAGAACAACGAGGAAGCCGGCGAGCACTGGACGCCGCGCGACGCCGTGCGACTGATGGCGAACCTCGTGTTCCTGCCCATCGAAGCCGAGATCAAGGCTGGCACCTACCTGCTTTACGATTGCGCCTGTGGCACGGGTGGAATGCTCACCGTGGGTGAGGAGACGCTTACGGCGATCGGCGCGAAGCGCGCCCAGCAGGTCAAATGCGTGCTCTACGGCCAGCCGCAGCCGCTCCGCACGCTCGAGGAGATCAGCGCCGACATCCTGGCCATCGAGAAAGAGGCAGAGGGGCTGCTGAAGGTGGGGCCGTCGTGAAGAAGAAAGCCGACGCTTCACGCAAGGGGCCCAGGCCCTCCGCGCTACAGCCCGGGACGCGTAAACACCGCGGCCATGCCGCCGGGACAGAGGTGTCCGCCATCGTCGATGAGGCGGCGCTCCTCACGGACTTGAGAGACCTGATCCGGTCCGCCCGTCAGCGGATTGCCACAGTCGCGAACTCGACCACGACGCTGCTGTACTGGCATCTGGGGCGCCGACTCCTCGACGAGAGCCTTCAGGATGAGCGGGCGCCGTACGGAAAACGAATTCTTGCGACCGTGTCACAAGAATTGACCTTTGAGTTCGGGCAGGCCTTTACCCTCCGCTCGCTCTATCGCGCCATTCAGTTCTGTCAGGGCTTCACAGACCAGGAGATTGTGTCGACGCTGTCGACACAATTGAGCTGGAGCCACTTCATCGAGCTGCTGCCAATCAAGGACCCGCTCGCCCGCGCATTCTACGCCGAAATGTGCCGCATCGAGCGCTGGGATGTGCGCACGCTCCGGCAGAAGATCGGCGGCATGTTGTTCCAGCGCACCGCGCTGTCGAGAAAGCCGGAAGCCGTCATCTCGGTGGAGATCGCCAAGCTCCGGGACGGGCAGATGAGCACCGACCTCGTCTTCCGCGACCCCTACCTGCTCGACCTGCTCGGCTTGAAGGGCGCCTACAGCGAGCGCGATCTCGAGAGCGCCATCCTGCGCGAGATCGAAGGCGTGTTGCTGGAACTGGGCTCGGGCTTCGCCTTCGTTGCGCGCCAGAAGCGCATGAGCGTAGGCAAGGACGATTTTCATCTCGACCTGCTGTTCTTCCACCGCCACCTG
>CAZTSJ010000018.1:0-1746 GCA_964616875.1 uncultured Bordetella sp.
TTGTGGCGCTATGCAAGCCTGCCCGACCTGCAGAAAATCCTTGCCGCAGTGTTTGTCACCTCACTTGCGGCACCCGCGTTGCTCCTGCTCGTCGCTCCTGTGCCTGCGGTGCCGCGCTCGGTATTCCTGATTGCGCCGCTGCTGCTGATCGGCGCCATGAGCGGCAGCCGCCTGCTGTATCGCGCCTGGAAGGAACGGCGGCTGCTGGGCATCGTGCGCCATCCGGAGGCCAATCCGGTGATCGTGCTGGGTGCTGGCGCTTCGGCGTCAGCGTTGCTGCGAGATCTCGCCAACAGCAGCCAATGGCGCGTCGTGGCGCTGCTCGACGATGATGCGCGCAAGCACGGCGGCGCGATCCACGACGTGAAGGTTCTAGGCGCGGTCGAGCGCGCAGGCGAAATTGCCGGCCGCATGGGCGTGACGCAGGCGATCATCGCGATGCCCGGCGCCACGCACGCGGCGCGCAAGCGCGCGCTGGATCTGTGCCAGGCGGCAGGATTGCGCGTGATGACCGTACCTGCATACGCCGATATCGTTTCGGGCAAAGTCAGCGTGTCTCAGTTGCGCGAGGTGGAGCTGGATGATCTGCTCGGGCGCGACCCGGTGCAGCTGGACGACGCTCAACTAAGCGGCTTCCTCAAGGGCAAGACGGTGCTGGTGACCGGCGCCGGCGGCTCGATCGGCTCGGAGTTGTGCCGGCAGATCGCGCGTTTCGCGCCGGCGCGCCTGGTACTGGTCGAGAACTCCGAGTACGCGCTGTACCTGATCGAACAGGAATTCCGCGACCGCCATCCGGAGCTTCCGGTAGTCGCCGCGATCGGCGACGTCAAGGACGAAGCGCGGGTGGGAGAAATATTTACGCGCCACGCGCCGGAGGTGGTGTTCCACGCCGCGGCCTACAAGCACGTGCCGCTGATGGAAAAGGACAACGCGTTTCAGGCGCTCGCCAACAATGCGCTCTCCACCATCGTCACTGCGCGCGCGGCGCAGGCCGCGGGCACGCAGACCTACGTCCTCGTATCGACCGACAAAGCGGTCAATCCGACCAACGTGATGGGCGCCTCCAAACGCCTGGCCGAGATGCTGTGCCAGGCGTTGCAAGGGCGTGCCGCCACCCGGTTCGTAATGGTGCGCTTCGGCAATGTGCTGGGTTCCACCGGCAGCGTGATTCCACGCTTTCGCGAGCAGATCGCGCGCGGTGGCCCGGTGACCGTCACGCATCCCGACATTGAACGCTACTTCATGTCGATCCCGGAAGCTGCCCAACTGGTGCTGCAGGCCGCGCAGTTGGGCAAAGGCGGCGAGATATTTATCCTCGACATGGGCGAGCCGGTGAAAATCGTCGAACTGGCGCGCCAGATGATCCGCCTGTCGGGTTTCAGCGAGCACGATATCCGCATCGTGTTTTCCGGGCTGCGCCCCGGCGAGAAGTTGTTTGAGGAAGTGCTGGTGGGCGATGAGGCGACGCTGCCGACCCCGCATCCCAAATTGCGCGTCGCACGAGCGCGTGCTCCGGGCAATGACGGGCTGCCCGAAGAAGTTCTGGCATGGCTGTCGGCCGCGTCTTCCGGCGGCGTGGCGCCCGAGGCAGTGCGCGCCCGGTTGAAGGCCTGGATCGCGGAGTACGCACCGTCGCAATGAGATAATCGTCGGATGGTCCTGGTCACCGGCGGCGCTGGCTTCATTGGCTCCAATTTCATCCTGTCGACAATTGCCGCGACAGGCGAGCCGATCGTCAATCTCGAC
>CAZTSJ010000019.1:0-5995 GCA_964616875.1 uncultured Bordetella sp.
CGACCTGATTCGCGGCGCGCGGCTGGTGGCGAATCCGGGTTGCTATCCCACCGCGATACAGCTCGGCCTGCTGCCGCTGATCGAAGCCGGCGCGGTGGATTTCGACCATCTGATCGCCGATGCGAAATCGGGCGTATCGGGCGCAGGACGGAAACTGGAGTTAAACCTGATGCACGCCGAGGCGTCGGACAACTTCGCGGCCTACAAGGTCGACGGCCACAGGCACTGGCCGGAAATCCGCCAGGGTCTCGCGCAGGCGGCACGGCGCGAAGTGGGCTTGGTGTTCGTCCCGCACTTGACGCCGATGATCCGCGGAATCCACGCCACGCTCTACGGACGCATCACGAGGGAAATGGATTTTCAGGCGCTGTATGAAAAGCGCTATGCGAACGAGCCTTTTGTCGATGTCATGCCGGCGGGCAGCCACCCGGACACCCGCTCGACGCGCGCGGCGAACGTCTGCCGCATCGCGGTGCACCGGCCGCCCGAGCGCGGTGGGCGCGGGGAGTACGGGCAGCGCGGCGACACGCTGGTGGTGCTCGCCGTGATCGACAACCTCATGAAAGGCGCCTCGGGCCAGGCGGTGCAGAACATGAACCTGATGTTCGGCCTGCCGGAGGCCATGGGTCTCGAGCAAGTATCGGTGGTTCCGTAGAGGATCGTGGATGGCCAAGCGCTTCTGGAAGCTGCGCCGGCGCTTCGGTATTGCCGCACCGAAGGTATCGGTGCATACGCATGTCCCTTGGTACCTGCGCTGGCTCAGCATCGCCTTGTTGCTCGCGTTTTCGGCGACTCTGGCCGCCTGGATGTACGACGCCGGCCGGCGCTTCGCCGGGTTCGATCGCAGCGAGGTCGAGCAGGAACTCCTGGCGGCACGCAGGGAACTGGGCAAAGTGCGCGAAGAGATCGAGCGCCTGCGCGCGCTTGCCAACGCCGCCGACAGCAAGCTGTCGATCGAACGCAGCGCCCAGCAGAAGCTGGTGCAGCAAACGCGCACCCTCGAGCAGGACAATGCGCGGCTGCGCGAGGAACTCGCGATCTTCGAGAGCATGCTTTCCTCGGAATCCGCGAGCGCCGCGCCGCTCTCGATCCTGCGCTTCAAGGCCGAGCCCGACGTGATCCCGGGCGAATACCGCTACCGGGTGCTGCTGCTCGCGTCGGGCCCCCGCCGGGGAAGGGAGTTTGAGGGGCGGCTAGAGTTGGCGATCAACCTGACGGAGGGCGGCCGCAGTGATATCATCACGCTACCAGGTCAGGGGCAATCCGATTCCGCCACCTTCCGTTTGGCATTCAAGCACTTCCAGAGGTTTGACGGCACTTTCCGGGTGAGTCCCAAGGCCAAGGTCGTGAGCGTGCAGGTGCGCGTTTACGAGAATGGGTCGGCGGAACCAAGAGTAACCCGCAGCGCGACGTTGGGCTGAAACAAGGCAAAGCATGTTTCGCAAAGACAGCAAGCCGCAGAATCGCATCGACAGCCTGATCGGCGCCACCACGCGCATCGAGGGCAATGTCTTTTTCAGCGGCGGCCTGCGGGTGGACGGCGCGGTGCGCGGCAACGTCGCGGGGCTGCCGGACCAGCCGGCGACGCTGGTTGTTTCGGAGCAGGCGCGCATCGACGGCGAAGTACAGGCTGCTCATGTGGTGGTGAGCGGCACGATCAACGGGCCGGTGGACGCGCGCGAAACGCTAGAACTTCAGTCCGGATCGCGTGTCATAGGCGACATCCATTACAAAAGCATCGAGATCCAGCAGGGCGCGGTGGTCGAAGGGCGGCTGGTGCACCATGCCGCCGAGGCCAGGGCCGTCGAGTTGAAAATCGCCAAATAGCAGTTCGAAAAGCTACGCTACAGGAGTGCGCCATGAATGCAGTCACTGACAGTGCAGTTACCGAAATGCCGGCGCCGCTGGTCTTTTCGGACAGCGCCGCGGACAAGGTGAAGCAACTGATCGAAGAGGAAGGCAACCCGGGTCTCAAGCTGCGCGTGTTCGTCACTGGCGGCGGCTGCTCCGGATTCCAGTACGGCTTCACCTTCGACGAAGTGCAGAACGAAGACGACTCCGTGATGGAAAAGAACGGCGTCAAGCTGCTCATCGACCCGATGAGCTACCAGTACCTGACGGGCGCCGAGATCGACTACAGCGAGGGCCTGGAAGGCGCGCAGTTCGTGATCAAGAACCCGAACGCGACCTCCACCTGCGGCTGCGGCTCCTCGTTCTCGGCCTAACCCGGGTAGATTGCCCCAAGCACGCGCGCTGCGCGTGCGCCGGTAACAGACGGAAGGTTGCCGGTTTTCCCCTCCAGCGCCTGCTTCGCAAGCCAGCCGAAGGCAGCCGCTTCCACCAGTTGCGGGTCGATGCCATGGCGCTCGGTCGTCTCCAGAGTTGCCGGCGCGGCAACTTCGGCAAGCCGGCGCATGAGGGCGTCATTTTTCGTGCCGCCGCCGCAGGCAATCAACCGCCGCGCGCCGGCGCAATGCTGGGCGATCGCGTTCGCCAGGCTCTGGGCGGTCAGTGCGAGCAGCGTCGCCTGCACTGCCTGCGGATCCTCGCCGCCCCGCAGCTTCGCCTGCAGCCAGCTGTCGTTGAACAGATCCCGGCCGGTGCTCTTGGGGGGCGGCGCGACGAAGTAAGGATCCTGCAGCATGCGCGCCAGCAGTTCAGGGATCGCCCGCCCGCCGGCAGCCCAGCCGCCGCTCGCATCATGAGGGGTACCGAGGTGGCGCGATGCCCACAGATCGAGCAGGCAATTGCCCGGGCCGCTGTCGAAGCCGGTCACCTTGCCATGGCGCGGCAGGAAGGTCAGATTGGCGATGCCGCCTAGATTGATCACGACGCGCTCTTCCGTGCGGTCTGCGAACGTGGCTGCATGGAAGGCGGGTACCAGCGGTGCGCCCTGTCCCCCGGCGGCGATGTCGCGGCTGCGGAAATCGGCGACCACGCGTATTCCGGTGAGCTCGGCCAGCAATGCTGCATTGCCGATTTGCGTGCTGTAGCCGCTCTGCGGCCGGTGGCGCACGGTCTGGCCGTGGCAGCCAATCGCCCGAACCTCGGCGGCTGCGGTTTTCGACCTGGTGAGAACTTCGGCGACGGCGGCGGCATAAATCCTCGCCAGCGCATTGCCGGCGAGCGCGGCGCGGTCGATTTCGTTCGCTCCCGGTGAATTGAGCGCCAGCAGCTCGCGCTTGAGCGCGGTGTCGAAGGCAAGGTGGGTGTGCGCCAGCAGACGCGGCTTGGCGCCGGCCAAATCGGCCAGCACTGCATCGACCCCGTCGAGGCTGGTACCCGACATCAGGCCGGCGAAGATTTCCTGCGTCCCTCTAGCGCGGCGACCTGGCTGTGCGCGAGCAGATCGAGTTGCGCCGCGAGCGCTTGCGCGCGGCCGCGGAAATCGTCCATATCATGGCGCGCGACCGGCGTGCCGGCGGGCAGGGGCACCGAGAGCGGGTTGCGCGCGGTGCCCGCGATCCGGAGTTCGTAGTGCAGATGAGGTCCGGTCGCCCAGCCGGTCTGGCCGACCAGGCCGACGGTATCACCCTGCGCGACACGGGCGCCGGGGCGAACGCCGCGCCCGAAAGCCTTGAGGTGTGCGTACCAGGTGGAATGCCGGCTGTCGTGGCGCACGATCACCAGGTTTCCGTAGCCGCCCTGCCGGCCAGCAAATTCCACGATACCGTCGCCGACGGCGCGCACGCGCGTGCCGGAGGGTGCCGCATAGTCAACGCCCCGGTGCGCGCGCCAGGCATTGTGCAGCGGGTGCATGCGCATGCCGAAACCGGAACTGACGCGCGAGAGCTCCAGCGGCGAGCGCAGCAGGGCCTTGCGCATGTTCTTGCCATCCTGGGCGAAATAGGCGTCAGCGTAGCGCAGCGCGCGATACTTGCGGCCCTGGTTGGTGAACTCGGCGGCGAGCACATTTCCGGCGCGCAGCGGCCGGCCGTCGATCGAGTGCATTTCATAGAGCACCGAAAAGCGGTCTCCCTGGCGCAAATCACGGTGGAAATCGACCTCGCTGCCGAACACGTCGGCGAGTTGAATTGCGATGGCATCCGGAATGCCGGCAGCGTCGGCGGCGGCGAAGAGCGAGGAGCGGATGAGCGCCGATTTCATCGCGGTTCGCGTCGTGATCTGCGCGCGCTGCTCGCTTGCGATCAGGCGCTCGCCGGCGCGCTCGATCCTGACGGCGGTATCGCGCGCGGCGAGAAAGCCGAGCCAGACGAGTTCACCCTCATTTGCGTCCCGGTCGCCCACGTCGGCGCGAACTTCGGCGGTAACGATGGTGCCCGGTCGCAGCTGCCGCAGTGCGCGCTGGCTCATCAACGCGCGAATGTCGGCCTCGCTGATGGCAAGCCGTGCGAGCAGACCCTGGAAAGTATCGCCGCGCTGCAGGCGATCCTCGCGCACATAGGTGGCCGGCGCCGGCAGCAGCGCCTCCTCGAGGCGGATCGCCAGCGGCTCGAGTACCGCCGCTTTCGCGAGCAGCAACTCCGCGTCGCTCGAGGGCACGATGGTGGCGACGGCGGCGACTGCGCTTGAGAGCGCGCACACCGCCAGCAGCGCGGCGCGCCGAAGCGGTACCCCCTGTGTCCCAGCTCCCCGCACGTCCACCCGCATGGATCGGCTAGAATCCCTTGTTATTCAGAGACCTGGGAAGTGTAGCACGCATGGCGGATGTTACCGAAGCGCTGGCACGCATCAAGCGGGGCTGCGACGAGCTGATCGTCGAGGAAGAACTGGTCAAGAAGCTCATGACCGGGCGCGTGCTCAGGATCAAGCTCGGCCTCGATCCGACCGCGCCCGATTTGCACCTTGGCCACACCGTGGTGATCAACAAGCTGCGCCACTTCCAGGACCTGGGGCACCAGGTGCAGTTCCTGATCGGCGATTTCACCGGCATGATCGGCGACCCGACCGGCAAGAACCAGACCCGGCCGCCACTGTCGCGCGAGCAGATCCTGGAGAACGCCAAGAGCTACCGCGCGCAGATGTCCAAGATCCTCGATCCCGAGAAGACCCAGGTGATGTTCAACTCCGAGTGGTCGGACAAGCTCGGCGCAGAGGGCATGATCCGCCTGGCGGCGCGCTACACGCTGGCGCGGCTGCTGGAGCGCGACGATTTTTCCAAGCGCTACAAGTCCGGCCAGCCGATCGCGGTGCACGAGCTGTTGTATCCGCTCATGCAGGGCTACGACTCGGTGGCGATGAAAGCCGACGTCGAGCTCGGCGGCACCGACCAGAAATTCAACCTGCTGGTCGGCCGCGAGCTGCAGCGCCACTTCGGCCAGGAGCCGCAGGTGATCCTCACCACGCCGCTGCTGGAGGGCCTGGACGGCAAGGAAAAGATGTCCAAGTCGCTCGGCAACTACGTCGGTATCTCCGAGCCCCCAGCGGAGATCTTCGGCAAGCTGATGTCGGTGTCCGACGATCTCATGTGGCGCTACATCGAGCTGCTGTCGTTCGAGCCGATCGCCAACGTGCGCGTCCGGCGCGCTGAAGTGAAATCCGGCCGCAACCCGCGCGAGATCAAGGTGCTGTTCGCCAAGGAGATCGTGGCGCGCTTCCACGGCGCGCCGGCCGCAGCGCACGCCGAGGAGGAGTTCGAGAGCCGCTTCCGGCACGGGCAGACTCCCGAAAGCATGCCCGAGGTCAAGCTGCACGCGCCCGAGGGCGGACTGGCCGTGGCGCAACTGCTCAAGCAGGCAGGGCTGGTGCCGAGCGTATCGGAGGCGCAGCGCGTGATCGAGCAAGGCGGCGTGCGCCTGGACGGCGAGCGGCTGGCGGACAAGGCGCTTAAGCTCGAGCGCGGCAAGACCGTGGTCGCCCAGGTCGGCAAGCGCAAGTTCGCAAGGATCACCCTCAAATGAAATACGAAGTCTTCGCCATCAAGTACGGGCGCCACGAGCGCAACGCGAGCGCCAATTTCCTCGGCGGCGACCCGCACGACGGGCCGATGCCGCTCGACTATTTCGTGTGGCTGATCCGCGGCGAGGGGCGCGAG
>CAZTSJ010000020.1:0-15279 GCA_964616875.1 uncultured Bordetella sp.
TTCCGCGTTGCCCGGGCTCTCGCCCGCAAAGGCGGCTGAAATCCTGCAGCAGACCGACCGTTTGATCGCCACCGTTCCGGAAGTGAAGCGCGTGTTCGGCAAGATCGGCCGCGCCGAGACCGCGACCGACCCAGCGCCGCTTGAGATGGTCGAGACCACCGTGCAACTGAAGCCGCGCAGCGAATGGCGCCCGGGCATGACGCCGGAGAAGCTGGTCGAGGAACTGGACCGCCTGGTGCAGCTGCCGGGGCTCGCCAACATCTGGATCCCGCCGATCCGCAACCGCATCGACATGCTTGCCACCGGCATCAAGAGCCCGCTCGGCATCAAGGTGTCCGGCAACGACCTGGCGCAGATCGAGCAGGCGGCGCAGGCGATCGAACGGGTCGTGAAGAACGTGCCCGGGGCTTCATCGGTGCTGGCCGAGCGCGTGAGCGGCGGGCGGTATATCGATGTGACCATCGACCGGGCGGCGGCGGCGCGCTATGGGCTCAACATCATCGACGTGCAATCGGTCGTCGGCAGCGCGATCGGGGGCGAGACGGTCGGTGAAACCATCGAGGGCCGGCGGCGCTTTCCGATCAGCGTGCGCTATCCGCGCGAATTGCGCGACTCCGTGGAAAAACTGCGGTCCCTGCCGATCGTGACCGAAGCGGGTGCGCAGATCACGCTGGGCACGGTGGCGAAGCTCGACATCTCGGACGGTCCGCCGATGCTGCGCAGCGAAAACGCGCGGCTCGCTGGCTGGATCTACGTCGACATCCGCGGGCGCGATCTCGTATCGGTGGTCAAGGAAGCGAAGCAGGCTGTGGCGCGCGAGGTCAAGCTGCCGCCCGGCGTTTCGGTCGCCTGGTCCGGCCAGTTCGAGTTCCTCGAGCGGGCGCAGAAGCGCCTCGGCGTGGTGATCCCGTTCACGCTGGCGATCATTTTCGTGCTGCTCTATCTCGCATTCAGGCGCTTCGACGAGGCGGCGCTCATCATGGTGACGCTGCCGTTCTCCTTGATCGGCGGCTTCTGGACGCTGTACCTGCTCGGCCACAACCTGTCGGTAGCAGGCGCGGTCGGTTTCATCGCGCTGGCAGGTCTCGCCGCCGAGTTCGGCGTCGTGATGCTCCTGTACCTCAGGAATGCCCTTGCGGAGTACCCACCCGGCAAGGTCCGCGAAGCCATCGATCACGGCGCGGTGCAGCGGGTGCGCCCGAAGGCGATGACCGTGGCAGTGATCCTCGGTGGCCTGGCGCCGATCATGTGGTCCGATGGCACCGGCGCCGAGGTGATGCAGCGCATTGCCGCGCCGATGATCGGCGGCATGATCACCGCCCCATTGCTTTCGATGCTGGTGATTCCGGCGGCGTACTACTTGATGCGAAAGAGCAAGTGATTGAAGCGCAGAGCGGCCGTCCCAAGCAGCCATAGCGCGGTCCTGGCGTGGGCACTCGGCGCGGTCGGCCTCGCGGTGTTCGCATGGGTGCTTTGGCGAATCGACTACGCGTCGTTCCTCAACGCGCTGGCGAACGCGAACGGTGCGTTCGTCGCGCTGGTGTCGGTGGCGATCCTCTTTGAGCAGTGGGTTGGGGCGGCGAAATGGCGCCTACTGCTCGTGAACCTTGGCCCAGCGCGGCTCTCCCGGGTCGTCGCCGCGAATATGGCGTCATCGCTGGCCAACTACGTAGTTCCAGTTGCCGGGGCTCCCATCGTTCGCAGCTGGCTCGTCGCGCGGTGCGAAGGGCTGCCGTTGGCATCTGTCCTTGCGACAATTGCCGTGGACCGGCTCGTGGACGGCGCCGCGTTCCTCGTGTTCGCCGCTGGGGTGATCTTCTTCATAGCCATGCCGCAAGCAGGCGAAGCGCTAAGCGCGGGTCTGATCGCCGGCACGGCGGGATCAGCGGCGATTCTCGCCGCGCTCGTGGCGCTGCTCGCGGCGTTTCGCCGCACGGTCCGCGCGGGCGGCTCAGGCGCTCGCCGCCACGCACCTGCTGTATGCGGGGCTCGCACTCGGCGTCTGGCTCGGGATCGCTCAGTACGTGCTGTTGATGGTGCTCCTCGGCTTCGTCCATGTGCTGTCGCGCTACGTGCGAATTCCCGGCGGCTGGTTGCTCGCGGCGACATTCCTGCTCGAGCTGCTCGGCGTCGACCGCGAGCGAGCGCTCGCGATGGCGCTGATCGTGCAGGTGAGCGCGATCGTCTCGGTGAACGCAGCGGGGGCGGCATCGCTCGCCTGGTTCGGCGCCGAGCTGCGGGAACTGAAGGCTCTCTACGCGAGCGGCTCGCTCCCCGGCACGCCGCCCGAGCGCTGAGCATCCGGGCTTTCTCTTGACTCCGTATCGCGGTACGCTGGCTTAATCTTCGCAAAGGCAACGTGGAGACTGTCGTGTTCCCGATCGGCGGCATGCACTGGGGTCGTAGCGTCAAATTGCTCAAGACGCTGCTCGCGTTGCTCGCGCTCGCCGGTTGTTCCGCGCCGGGCCCTGGAGGAGAAGCCACGCGGCGCGCAGCGGAAGCGCAGGCGGAGGTGTCGCGGGCGATCGACTGCGCGCGCCTCGGAGCGGCGTTCGACGTCGAGGCCGGAACATCGCTTGGCGCAGGCCGCGGCGCGGCGCCGCTCGGCTCTCCGCTCAAGGTCCGGTTGCACGAGCTGCGCGCGGTGTCGCCTCTGCTGTCACCGGGGCGGAAAGAGCAATCGTCGGACAGGTTCGGCGGGCTGCTGCCGTTCCGTGTCGAGGTGAGCGGGACTTATACGGTGCTCGTCGCGTCGCTTGCTTGGGCGGACCTTGGCGCCGCGGACCCGCCGCGGCTAATCGAGCCGTTGAACTTCATGTGGGTGACGGTGTGCGGGCAGAAATTCAAGAGCGGCCTGTACAGGCTCGAGCCGGGCAGACTCTACTTCGTGCAGCTGTGGGACAGCCCGGACCGCGAGCTCAGCCTGATGATCCGCCGGCTGCCATAGGTCGCGCATCGCAACAGCCTCGGGCTGCCTGCACCGGCGGACAGGGCATGCTGCCGTAACTGCAGAACACGCAGCAGTCTCCGGCTTTCGGTTTGCTGCGGACGCCGCAGGCAGGACAGTGCCAGAAGAACATGCAGGCGTCGGTCGGCATGCTCTCGAGGCTCGTATGCCCGCACGCCGGGCACGTGAGCCTGCTCTCGAGGACCGGCGTCACGGCCTGCGCGCGGCGCTGGGGAAGCCCGCGTCGCCGGTCGCCTTGACCAACCGTTCGACGCTGGTCTTGGCGTCGTCGTAGGTGACGGTCGCGGATTTCGTGTCGAAGCTCGCGCTGGCACCAAGCACGCCCGGCACCTTTTTCAGAGCGGTCTTCACGGTGAGCGGACAAACCGCACAGTACATTCCCTTGACTTCGAGTGTCACCGTGCGCGGTTCGGCCGCCACCGTCGCGGCCGCGAAGGCGAGCGCGAGCGCCGTACTAGCCGAGCAGATAAGGCGCATAGAACGGAAACAGCACCAGCGCCTTGGCGAAGACGAGCGTGGTCCAGAACGCGATGCGCTGCTTGCGCCGCCCCGGCGTGGTGACGCAGGTGCCATCGGGCGCACAGGGCGCAGGCTTGAGATAAAGGCGATAGAACGCGAATCCGAAGAAGGCGAGCGCCGCGGCGACAAACAAGACGTAGTAGTCCTGGAGCGCGCTCAGACTCGCGAGCCACGCGCCGCCCATGCCAAGCGTGACGAGCACGAACGGCCCGGCACAGCAGACCGAGGCCCCCAGCGCCGCCGCAAAGCCGGCCGCAATCGAGCCGCCGGTCTTGGCCTCGTCCGAGAGCTCGACCCCTTCCGTACCCCTAGCCGCGATCGAATCCATCGAACCATAGTTTAAGCTCCGTAGCCGGGTACGGAGTCAAGGGGATGGCACATGCCGGAAATGACAATCGGAGCGCTGGCGAAGGCTTGCGGGGTCGGGGTGGAAACGGTCCGTTATTACCAGCGACGCGGATTGCTGGCGGAACCGCAACGCCCCTCGGGCGGGGTGCGGCGCTATGGCGCGGACGCCGTTGCGCGACTCGGCTTCGTGCGGCGCGCGCAGGAGGTCGGTTTTTCGTTGGACGACGTGAAAACGCTGCTGAAGCTCGGTGAAACTCCAAACTGCCGCGGCGCACGGGCGCTCGCGGCAAGGAAGCTCGAGCTGGTCGAGGCACGCCTGCAGAGCCTGCAGCGCATGCGCCGCGCGCTAGCGGATCTGATTGCGCAATGCGATGCCGGCGGTGAGCGCCGCTGTCCTATCATCGCAAGCTTGGCAAGGCAGTGATCGCCCATGTCAGCGCGTAGAGGTCAGCAGGAGGTTTTCCATTCCCTTCCTCGCGATTCGTGCGCATTGCTCGACGGTTAGCCGGGTATTCGCCGGTGCAGTCTCGTCGCGCATCAGGTTGTCCGGCCCGTCGGAGTGCTCGCCACTGTCCATCAGCACATGCGCCAGCTCATGGGCAAGCGCGATGCCGAGGTCGCGCGAGGCCAGGGTCACCCAGACCGTACCGGCGAGTTCCGGCCGAGTTTGGCTGTTGCCGCGGCCGATGGCCTCCGCATCGAAGGCCGGGCGCTGGCGCGTGCCTGCAACGAAATAGACCGCGGGCTTGCCCAGCGGCAACGCGCGCGCAAGTTCACGCGCCGCCGGGGTGGAAAAATCTCGATATCGGTCCGGCGCGCCGATCCGCAGCAGTTCCGCTTTCTCCAGTGCGACGCCGCATTGCTCCAGGATCCTCGCACTCTGGCTCACCGCCGCAAGAATCGGCTCGGGCGTCCAGCCGCTGCCCTCGAGGTAGGCGAGCGTCAGATGAAGTCGATGCGGGCCGGCCAGCGGCTCGAGCGCGAGGGCGCGCCGCTCCAGAATGGTGATGGCGCCCGGATCCTGCGCCTGCGCGGCAAACACCGCAAGGACAAGGAGCAGGAAGTAACGCAATCGCGCCATCAAGGCCGGCAGTTCCGCGTCAGCGCTCCACCGGCAACCCGGCGGCACGCCATTCCGGATAGCCGTTTTCCAGCCGCTTTGCTTTGAAGCCACGCCGCCGCAGCTTTTCGACCGCCTCGAAGGACATCAGGCAGTAGGGGCCGCGGCAGTAGGCGATGATTTCCTTCCGTTTCGGCAGCTTCGAGAGGTAACTCTCCAGTCTTTCGAGCGGCACGTTGATGGCGCCGGGAAGGTGTCCGGCCGCATACTCCTCGGCCGGCCGCACGTCGAGAACCGTAACCAGACCCTTCCTCGCGCGATTGAGGACTTCGCCGGCCGCTACCGGTTCGAGCTTGTCGCGATGCGCGAGCCAATCCTGCAGCAGCTTCTCGACGTCGGCGACGCGGTGCTCGGCCACTGAACGCAGCGCCTCCAGCAGCAGGCTCACGTCGTCGCCCGCCAGGGAGTAATAGACGCGCAAGCCCGCCTTGCGTGCATTGACCAGGCCCGCTTGGCGCAATGTCTGCAGGTGCTTGGAGGTGTTGGCGACCGACAGGCCGCTCATCGCGGCGAGGCTGTCCACGCCCCTCTCTCCCTGGGCGACGAACTCCAGGATCTGCAGCCGGCCCGCGCTGCCCAGGGCGGCAGCGACGCGACCGATGGCCTGGTACAGCTTGAGCTTGGCGAGATCGCTTGACATGGCGCTGATTGCTATTCTACTATTCAACCAATTAGTTGAATATAGGCATGGTCATGGGCTTCACCATCCCGGCGGACGCGGAACTGGCAGTCAGGCTGGGCGCATTCCTGATGATATTTGCGTCGCTCGCTCTCTGGGAGTTGGCCGCCCCCGCGCGCGCGGCACGCCTGCCGCGGGCCTTGCGCTGGCGTGCCAATCTCGGACTGGCCGGGTTCAATACGGTGCTGCTGCGCATCGCATTGCCAGGATCCGCTCTGGCCTTTGCAGCGCTGGCCGCCGAGCAGAACTGGGGACTGCTCAACCGCTTCGCGGTGCCGGGCTGGGTCGCAGTGCCAGTCAGCATCGTGGTACTGGACCTGGCCATCTATTTCCAGCACGTCCTGCTGCATGCCGTCCCGGTGCTGGCCCGGCTGCACGCCGTGCATCACGCGGACCCCGACTTCGACGTCACCACGGGAATCCGCTTCCATCCGCTCGAGATGGTGCTCTCTGCCGCGATCAAGTTCGCGGCGATTGCGTCCCTGGGAGCCCCTGTTCTCGCGGTGCTGGTGTTCGAGGTTCTGCTCAACGCGGCCTCCATGTTCAACCATGCCAACGCATCTCTGCCGAAGTGGCTCGAGCCCTGGGTGCGCGGAATCGTCGTGACACCGGACATGCACAGAATTCATCACTCCGTCATCGAGGCGGAGCGCAACAGCAACTATGGATTCTGCCTCTCGATCTGGGACCACTTGCTTGGCACCTATACCCCCGCACCGCGCGGTGAGTTGGATATCGGCCTCGCGGCCTGGCGCGAACCGGAATCCGTGGCGACGCTTCTTGGCGCGCTGGAGATGCCGTTCCTCAGCGCGCGCGCGAAACACTAACCGAGCGCCTGTCAGTGCGGGTGGCGGTGGTGCAGGTCGGGGTAATGCGGGTGCGAATGCACCATTGGCTCGTGCCGGTGCAGGTGCGCATGCGGTTCGCCTCCATTCCAGTCGTGGCCGTGCGCATGCCGGTGATGCGCGTCGTGCGTATGTTCGTGCTCGTGCTTCAGCGCCTCGTGCACATGCTCATGCCCATGGTGCTCCGTCAGGTGCAGCCAGACCCCGAGCACCATCAACGCCGCAGCAGCCCAAAAGGTCGGCGTTGCCTGCTCGCCGAGGAGAGTGAGAGCGATCGCGGCGCCAAAGAAGGGCGCGACGGAGAAGTAGGCGCCGGTGCGGGCCGTGCCCAGGTACCTTAGCGCGACGACGAACAGCGCCAGGCTCACACCGTAGCCGATGAAACCGAGAAGGCCGGCCAAGGCCCACGCCCGTGCAGGGGGAATCGACGCTCCCGCGACAAGCGCCAGCGCGAGGTTCACCGTGCCCGCGGCGAATCCTTTCACGCACGCGAGCGTCGCCGCATCGCCGCCGGAGATGCGGCGGGTGAGATTGTTGTCGATCGCCCAGGCGAAGCAGGCCGCGCCGATCAGACCGGCGCCGAGCAGGCCTTCGGCGCGCGGCGCCGCCCCGGCAGAAAGCAGGATGCCGCCCGCGACGATGGCGGCCATGCCGGCAAATACCCGCCTGTCTACGTTCTCGCGGAAAACCGTCCACGCGATTGCGGCGGTGAGCACGGCTTCCAGATTCAGGAGCAGCGATGCGTCCGCGGCGTCGCTGCGCGCGAGACCCAGCATCAGGAGCACCGGCCCCGCGATACCACCCGCCAGGATCGCGGCGGCGAGCCAGGGCAGATCGGCCGGGGCAAACGCGGAGCTGCGCTCATCGCGGTACAGGCGCGCACGCACGGCCAGCCACAGAGCAAGCCCGACGCCGCTGCCGAGGTAAAGAATTCCCGCGAGCATCAGCGGCGCCACTTCGCCGAGCAGCAGCTTCGCGAACGGCGTGCTGGCGCCGAACAAGGCTGCCGCGCCGAGGGCGCAGCCGATGCCGGGATTCAAGCGCAACATTTTTCTAATGGCTGGGGGGCGGCGAAGCCAGTTCCGCGCGAGCGTGCAGGATCACGCTGTACGCTGAAAAGAGCGCCAGCGAGGCCATGAGCGCTGCAACCGCGACATCCGGCCAGTAGGTTCCGGTGCCGAAGACGCCCGCGGCCGCGGCAAGTACTGCCAGGTTGCTGATGGCGTCATTGCGCGTGCACAGCCAGACCGAGCGCATGTTGGCATCGCCTTCGCGGTACGCGTACAGCAGCCACGCGACCCAGAGGTTGGCCGCGAGCGCGAGCGTGCCGATGATGCCCATCGTGAGCGGCTCCGGCGGCGTGCCGGTGTGAATGCGCCAGGCGCAAAAGGCGAGCACGCCGATCCCGAAAGCGCCCATGGAAATACCCTTTAGGAGCGCCGCACGCGTGGCCCACAGGCCGCCCGCGGCTATTGCGGCCAGGCTGAGTGCGTAGTTGCCGGCGTCACCGGCGAAGTCGATCGCATCGGCCGCCAGCGCTGCCGATCCCGAGGCTGCGCTGCCGGCGAGTTCGACCGCAAACATCGCCGCGTTGACGGCAAGCGCGATCCACAGAATTTTGCGATAGCGCGGGTCGGCGCTGGGTGCGGGAGGTGGGCAGCAGTGATCGCTCATGCTTTGCGCATTGGAAACCCTGTAGTTACTATCGGGTCAAATCCTAAAGGAAAGCCCTCATGCGAATAGGTGAACTCGCCAAAACGGCCGGCGTGGACGTCCAGACCGTGCGGTATTACGAACGCGAGGGCCTCATCGCGGCCCCTGCGCGGACCGCTTCGGGGTATCGGGCTTAAGGGCCGGCGCATTTGGAGCGCCTGAATTTCGTGCGCCATTGCCGGTCGCTGGAAATGCCCCTCGCCGAGATCAAGCGATTGACCACTCTGTCCACCGATCGCGGGGTGTCGTGCGAGCAGGTGGATGCTCTGGTGCAGGCGCATCTCGAGCGGGTACGCGCCAAGCTCGGCGCCCTCCAGGCGCTTGAAAAGCAGCTCTCGGTGCTGCGCGCGCAATGCAATGCCGGGCACCGCGTCGCCGATTGCGGCATTCTGGAAGAAATGATTCACGCCGCCCAAGGCGAAGCCTGCGCGTGCCACCCTGGCACGAGCCCATGAAACCGGGGGCGAGCACGAGCGTTCCGGTCACTGCCGCATCGCTGCAGGACTGCGATGCGATCATCGACACGCGCTCGCCCGCCGAATTCGCCGAGGACCATATTCCGGGGGCGATCTCGTGCCCCGTGCTCGACAACGAGGAGCGCGCCCGCGTCGGCACGATCTACAAGCAGGAGTCGCCGTTCGATGCGAAGAAGCTCGGCGCGGCATTGGTGGCTCGGAATATCGCTCGCCATATTGAAAATCTTTTTGTAGAAAAAACAAGGACCTGGAAACCCCTGATCTACTGCTGGCGCGGCGGCAAGCGCTCTGGCGCCATGGCGCACATCCTGCGCGAAGTCGGTTGGGAAGCACGGACGCTGGACGGCGGTTACAAGGCCTACCGCCGCTACGTCGTGGCCTCGCTCGCCACGCTGCCGGAGAAGCTCGAGTTCAAGGTGATCCACGGCGTCACCGGCAGCGGCAAGAGCCGCATGCTCAGAAGCCTGCGCGCCGCCGGCGCGCAGGTGCTCGATCTCGAGGAACTCGCCGCGCATCGCGGTTCGGTGCTGGGCACGCTGCCCGGGCAGCCGCAGCCTTCGCAGAAAATGTTTGAGAGCTTGCTGTTGGAAAAGATTCTTTCTTTTAGTTCTAAAAAAGAAATTTATGTTGAAGGCGAATCACGCAAGATAGGCCAGCTGCAGGTGCCAGCGGCGCTGATCGGGCGCATGCGCGCGAGCGAATGCCTGCTGCTCGAGACCGATACGGCGACGCGCGTGGCGCTGCTGATGGACGAGTACCGCCATTTCTTCACCGACCTCGCCATGCTGGGCGAACAACTGGATTGCCTGGTCGGCCTGCACGGCCGGGAGAAGGTCGGCGAATGGAAGGCCCTCGCCGCGGCCGGCGAGTGGCCGGTCTTGGTCGCGCGCCTGCTGCAAGAGCACTACGACGCAGCCTACCGGCGCTCGGCAGCGCACAACTTCCCGCGCCTCGCGGAAGCGCGCAAGCTGCGCATCGCCTCAGCAAATCCCGCCGCGTTCGACGCCGAGGCGCGCCGAGAAATACTTCTCCAGCACGCCAGTATCGAGCCGCACTCCGCATAGCCCTATGTGGCCGTCAGGGCGCACCAGGTAGAAGGACGTCTGCGGAATCCGGGCGCGCGCCAACTCGGCGTCGTTCGCTGCATTTGACGGTATCGCGTGCACCTGCATCAGGTCTCCCGCCGTCGGCGCCGGCTGGCCGGCAACCAGAAGATGGAAGCGCAAGTCGTCGAGCTTGCGGAACAGGTCCTCGAGCGGCCCTGCTGCCGATAATTTGAGCTGGAGCCATGGGAAGCGGTCGCCCGCGCGCGGCGCATCCTCTGGCAGTCCCGCCACGGACTGCGACAGCGCGCTCGCCCGATAGTGGATGCCGGTCTGGGAGACCGTGCGGAACGCGAGCCGGCGCACCGGCGCGAGGCCGAGCGCGAACGCGGCAATCCGCGCCAGCACCTGCGTGCGCAGCAGGCCGACGAGACAGCTGTCGTTCACGACCAGCATGAACGCACGGTCGGTCGTCGCCAGCAGCCGCCGCGCGACGGGAACGCGCTCCTCCTCGTACGAATCGAGCAGCTGCGCATCAGCTTGCTTGCCGAGGACCAGCGCGAGCTTCCAGGCCAGGTTGTAGGCGTCCTGCAGGCCGGTGTTCATGCCCTGCGCGCCGACCGGGCTGTGGATGTGCGCCGCATCGCCGAGCAGAAAACAGCGGCGGTCGCGAAAGCGCGCCGCGGCCCGGTGATGGATCCGGTAGGTCGAGAACCAGGTGCAGGCATTGAATGACAAGCCAGCGCCCGCCGCGGCGCGCACCGACGGCATCACATCGTCGAAACTCACCTCGCGCTTGCCGTGCAGGCCCTCGGGCAGGATGCCCACGAGGCGCCAGTGGTCCTTGCCGCGCATCGGAAAGAAGAGATGGAAGCCCTTGCGCCAGAGGTAGACGTTGAGCTCATCGGGCACCATGCTGCCCGTGGCCTGGGTGTCGGCGACGAAAAACACGTGCTCGTAGGGCGCGCCGGGAAAGCCGATGCCGTTCAGCTCGCGCACCGCGCTGTGCGCGCCGTCGCAGCCGGCGACCCATGCGGCCTTGATCTCGCGCGTCGTGCCGTCGGGCTGCCGCAGCGTTGCGACGACATGGTCCGGCGCCTGCGCGAGGCCGGTGAGTTCGGTATTCCACTGCACCGCCGCGCCCCAATCGCGCAGCCGCTCGCCCATGAGGCGCTCGTTGTCGTCCTGGCCGAGAATCAGGATGTACGGATAGGGCGTCACGCCGCGGCCGATCTCGCCGACGGGCACGCGCGCCATGCGCCTGCCGTCCGCCCAGATATTGGCGCCGGTTGCGCGCTTGCCGAGCTCGAGCGCGCGCTCGACGATGCCGAGCTGCGCGTAGATCTCCAGCGTGCGCGCCTGCACGCCGAGCGCCCGCGTCTGCAGCGCCGGTCCGGCATGCCGGTCGACGATCAGCGCGCGCACGCCGCGCCGGACGAGCTGATTCGCAAGCATCAGCCCGGTCGGACCCGCGCCGACGATCAGGACGTCGGTATCGATTGCTGCCAAAGCGCGGGCATGGCGAATTCCCTTCAGTTGAGTCCGGCCAGGACGCGCACGTGCTGCACCACGCTCCTGCCGAGCGCCGAGAGCGCGTAGCCGCCCTCGAGCATGGAAACCATCCTGCCTTGCGCATGCCGGTCGGCGATGGACTTCACCTGCTCGGTGACCCAGCCGTAGTCGGCATCCTTCAACTGCAGCATCGCCATGTCGTCTTCGATGTGGGCGTCGAAGCCGGCGGAGAAAATCACCATCTCCGGCCGGAACTCCTCCAGCGCCGGCAGCCAGGATGCCGTCACCGCCTCGCGAAACTGCTTCGAGCCCGCGCCCGCGGGCAGCGGCACGTTGACCATGTTGGAGGCGGGACTTTCGGTGCCGCTGTAGGGATAGAACGGATGCTGGAAGGTCGAAGCCATCAGCACCTGCGGGTCGTCCTCGAAGATTTCCTCGGTACCGTTGCCGTGGTGCACGTCGAAATCGATGATCGTGACGCGCTCCAGGCCGTGCGCCTGTAGCGCGTGGCGCGCCGCCACCGCGACGTTGTTGAAGATGCAGAAACCCATCGACCGCGCGCGCAGCGCATGGTGGCCTGGGGGCCGCACGCTGCAAAACGCGTTTTGGATCTTGTTTTGAAAGATCAGGTCGACCGCCAGGACCGCGGCACCCGCGCCGCGCAGCGCCGCGTTCAGGCTGTGCGGATTCATCGCCGTGTCCGGGTCCAGATGCACGATGCCCGTTTCCGGTGCGGCTGCGCGGATCGCACGCACGTATTCGAGCGGATGCACGCGCGCGAGCTGCTCGTCGGTTGCAAGCGGCGCCTCAAAGCGTTGCAGGTGCTGCGCCACGCCCGACGCGATCAGCTGATCCTCGATCGCCGTCAGCCGCGCCGGCTGCTCCGGGTGGCCGCGGCCCATGTCGTGCTTGAGGCAGTCCGGATGGGTGATAAACGCCGTCGTCATAAGGTTTTGAATAATAACGTATACGTGTCAATGCACGGTACAATCCCACGATGCTCCTGAAGAGACAAATCCAGCCCGCCGGGCCCTCGCCGGTTGCGCGCATCGTCGAGGCCGCCAGCCAGATCATCCTCGGCAAGGAGGCGCAGATCCGCATGGCGCTCGCCTGCATGCTGGCGCGCGGCCACCTGCTGATCGAGGACATTCCGGGCGTGGGCAAGACCACGCTCGCGCACGTGCTGGCGCGCGCCCTGGGGCTCCATTTCCAGCGCATCCAGTTCACCAGCGACATGCTGCCGGCGGACATCCTCGGCGTCTCGATCTACGAGCGCGAGAGCGGCAGCTTCAAGTTCCACCCCGGCCCGATATTCGCGCAGGTCATCCTCGCCGACGAAGTGAACCGCGCGACGCCCAAGACCCAGTCGGCGCTGCTCGAAGCCATGGAAGAGCACCAGGTCACCGCCGAAGGCGAAACGCGCAAGCTGCCCGAGCCGTTCTTCGTCATCGCAACGCAGAACCCGACCGAACAGGTAGGCACCTTTCCGCTGCCCGAATCGCAGCTCGACCGCTTCCTCATGCGCATCGAGCTGGGCTACCCGGACCACAACGCCGAGCGTGCGCTGCTCTCCGGCACCGACCGCAGGGACCTGCTCGCCGGGCTGGACGCCTGCATGGCGCCAGGCGAACTGGTGGAACTGCAGGGCGACGCGCAGCGCGTGCATGTCGCGCCCGCGCTGCTCGATTACGTGCAGGCGCTCGTCGAGTACTCCCGGCGCTCGCCCGAATTCGCAATCGGTCTGTCGCCGCGCGCGGCGCTCGCGCTGGTGCATTGCGCGCGCGCCTGGGCGCTGATCGAAGGCCGCGACAAGGTGATCCCGGAAGACGTGCAAGCCGTGCTGCCCGGCGTCGCCGGCCATCGGCTGCCTCCGGCGCACAACGCCACGCGCCGCATCGACGCCAGCGCTGTGCTCTTGGCTGCCGTCCCGATTCCCTGAAAAATCGGGGTCAGACCCCGATACTTTCGATCGGGGTCTGACCCCGATACTTTCGCCTACCCGGGGGCGACGACCTGGATGTGCTCCCGGCTCACGTTGAGGAACGGCGCCGAAATCAGCTGGCGGCCGCCTATCTCCAGCTCCCATACCTCCGCTTCGGTGACGGCGATGAATGCCTTCGCCTCGGCCATGTAGTCCGTCATCCTCGCGCCGGGTATCAGCTCGATATAGCCCTTGATGCGGTAGGCGCTGGTGAAAATCGTGACCTTGGTGCGGTTCGGATCTGGCTGCTGCATCGTTCGCTCCGTGGGCAGGATGAATGGGCCTCAGGCGGGGAAGTTTAACCTGTTGCGGCTGGTTGGTTCATGGCGCCTGCGTGGAGTCCGCGGCAAGAAACCAGAACTCGATTTCCGATGTTTCAGATTCAAAACGCGCTGCGTGCGTCGCTTTCGCGGCAACGTGATACCAGTGTCCGGGCCCGTAGCGCGTCTCCTTGCCGCCGATGGTCAGGATCAATTCCCCCTGGGTGATGACGCCGACGTTCTCGGTGTCATGGCTATGCGGCGGTATCGCAGTTCCCTTCGGGTACGAGGCGAACAGCACCTGACACTCCTTTGCGTCCAGTCTATGCGCGTCGAAAGGCCCGTCAAATGGCGGCAGACTACGCACCAACTTCGGGAAATGTGGCATTTAGAGTCCCCTTGGGCTTAACGTAGAGCTAACCGGCGCTGCGCGGCTTTATTGCGCAGCGTCCGGTTGAGCGCTGGGTTGGGCGTCATCTCTGATCTATCCATCAAGTCCTGATGATGTGTTCCTTCAATCCTCTTCGTGGTGCTGGACCGACCGCTGGTGCATATCCCAATCTTGTCCACATCTGGACCGAATGAGCTGGTGGAGGCGCGTCAAGGAGCTTATGGATTGATGCGTATGGCTTTGCCACTTCGGGATACTCCTGCAAGGCTTGCGAAATGGGCTGCATCGAAAGGCCATGCAGCGTTGCCGCAAGCTGCGCCCGCACGTAGGCGCGGCCCGCGTTGACCTGAGTCTTGCGGTCATTGCCTTCGGTGATCATCCAGAAGAAAGCGGGTGTCGAATCGAGCTTCGAATTGAACTCCTTGATTTGGCTGGCGATCGCTGCGTCATCAGGATCTGGTGCCTTGGACCGATCAAATAGGCCCAAGCTGGCGATTAGTCGGAGGAACGGCTTGTTGACAGAAATTCCGTCACGATACTTTGCGATTTCCGTCGGACCGATACGCAATACCTTGTATGACTCCAAAATGGTTCGCGGCGTTACGAGTTCGATGCGCCACGCTTCAGCGGCAATCGTACGATGCTTGGCCAACAGGTCCGGGGTGTCGTTGCCGACAAAGCCAAGCCGAATCGGATAAGCCGCGACCGACTCTGTGATGCCCCTGATAGCCGCATGCGGTATGGCTTTTGTCTCATAGGCCTCGCGATTTGTGCGGCGTTTCGTAATCTCTGCGAACAGGGGATCTTTCTTGACGTTCTTGTCCGCCGCAAGGCGAATTCTCGCAACCGGGCGTTGATCGATCTTCGTTGCATCAAAGGCGCCCTCGGGGAACAACTCGATGTCTGCCCGTAACCCCCTTTCTCTCGCTGCCATGTCCAGCAACTCCAGAAATGTTCCGTGGCTCATCACAATTTGCCGGAAATAGGGATCGGTTTCCGGAAGCAGCCGACCGAGGTCGCAATGGAGGACTATTTGGTCCGGTTGCCGAAGGTCGACCATCCAGGATTGCAGGTTGTGTGAGTGAGGGGCAAGGATCGCGTAGCTCAAGATCCATTCGCGTACATTCCCGTCCGCAGCGGGACCTTTCCAGGCAGCTACCGCCTCGGCGGGAATTTCGCTGGAACAACCGGTCAGGCTCGGTAATGCGGCAAGGACGACACCACCACCTACCAATCGAACAAAGGCTCTTCGTTTCATAGACTATCAACTCCTCGCGACGCCCAACGTCCGCAGCCACCGGCGCGCGCCAGTGAGCATCTGCATTGCGCCGCGCTTGCGCGCGTCCGCGTGGGCTGCGTGGTTAAACGGCAGCCAGTACCGCTCGGCGAACGGCTTGGGGTAGCTCAATCGGCGCGAAGAATCG
>CAZTSJ010000021.1:0-4214 GCA_964616875.1 uncultured Bordetella sp.
GGGCAGGGCATTGAATTGACATGGGCAACCGTAAGCACAATTGCAGTTGACCAACTCGCTGCCCTGAATCTCCCATTTGGTCATGTCAATGCTCCTTAAGGAAAGCCGATCCGAAGATTATCTCAATGCAGGAAAGCGCGATAGAACCCATGCCACTCCGTCGCCGCTGAGTGTCGGCTTCGGGTCGGAACCCGACACCAGATCACGGCTCGCTGCGGCGCGGCAAGAATTCAGCAGATTGGGTCCAGCGACGGCTCACGGCCAGAAGCAATCGATTCGCGTCCGTCGGATCACGAGGCAGTAGCATGTCGGACCGCTGGGGCCCGGTGAAAGACTCTGTCAAGAGTCAGGCCGAGCGGGCCCAAGGAGGTGCCCATGCGGTGGACGATGCTGCTCATTCTGTTCCTCGTCCGGCTCGCGATGGGCTTCCAGTTCCAGTCAGTAGCCTCGACCTCTGCGCAGCTCATCGACACGTTCGGTCTCAGTTACGCCGAGATTGGCACGCTGATCGGCTTATTCCTGTTGCCGGGGATCTTCATCGCAATTCCCAGTGGCGCCCTGACGCGTGCGTTCCCCGACAAGAACCTGCTAATGCTCGGCGCAGTGACGATGACGGTAGGCGCCTACCTCATGGGATCCGCGACGGACGCCACCGAGCTCTATGCCGGCCGGCTCGTCACTGGCGTGGGCGGCACGATCTTCAACGTGATTCTCACGAAGATGGTCACCGAGTGGTTCATTGACAAAGAAATCGTGCTGGCCCTGGCCATCATGCTGACGGCCTGGCCGATCGGCATTGCGCTCGGCCTGCTGATCCATGATCCGGTCGCGAGCGCCTACGGCTGGAACTCGGTGATGTACGTTACGGCGGTCGCGGCACTGGCGGCGCTGCTCCTGACCGCGCTTTTTTATCGCGCACCGCCCCCGTCCCTTGACCTGCCGGTTGAGCCGCTGAGATACGGGCTACCATCGCGCCAGCTCGTCCACACCAGCGTAATCGGCCTGGCCTGGACGCTTTACAACGCCGCTCTCATTCTCGTGGTCAGCTTCACGCCAGGGGCGCTCGTCTCGATGGGATACGAGCGCGGCGCCGCCAGTTCGGTCACTAGCCTGTTCATGTGGACCATGATGGTTTCAATTCCGTTCGGCGGGCGACTGCTGCAGTCGGTCAAGCACGTCACGCCGGCGCTTGCGGCGTTGCTGCTAGCGTCATCGGCCATCCTCGTTGTCATCACTACCGGGACGTTGCCTGAGGCAGGCCTCATCCTGCTAGGGATCATTGCGGGAATACCGGCGGGCGCACTCATGTCCCTGTCGGCCCAGGCCGTAAGTCGCGAAAACAGAGGACCGGGACTCGGCATTTTTTACACCTGGTACTACGTCGGCATGACGCTGGTGCCTGTTCTCGCGGGCTGGCTGCGCGACTGGACCGGAAGCGCAAAGGCGCCCGTGCTGCTCTCGGCGCTGCTCATGGCGAGTGTCGTTGTTTGCGTCCTTCTGCTGCGCGTGCTGCAAGCCAAATGGCCGATAGCCGAACAGGCGTCCCGGGTGTCGGCAACCCAATAGGCGTCAGCGGTCTTCTTGAATATCAATTGCAATGGCGGGAAACCGAATGACGTTTCGGGTCGAAAGGTCATCGGAGTTGGGAGTGAGCGGATTTCGTGGCGCGCTAACTAGTCCAGCGAGGCGAGGTCCTCGATCGAGAGGCGAACAGACGCAGCGGCGACGTTTTCCTCCAGGTGAGGGATCGACGCGGTTCCGGGGATCGGCAGCATCACCGGGGACTTGGCGAGAAGCCAGGCAAGCGTAACTTGCGCCGGGGTTGCCTTCATTGTGCTTGCAATTTTCTTCACCCGTGCAGTCTTGAGAGAAGAACCCGCACCAAGCGGGTACCACGGAAGAAACGCGATACCGAGTTTTTCGCAGGCCTTGAGCACGTTCTCGGACGAGCGGTCTTCAAGGTTGTAGCGATTCTGCACCGAGACGATAGGGCAGATGCGGCGCGCCGCTTCGAGCTGTTTCACGCTGACGTTGGAGAGGCCGACGTGGCGGATCTTGCCGGCGCGCTGCGCGTCGGCCAGGGTGCGGACTGAATCCTCGAAGGGCACCGCCGGGTCGGGTGCGTGCAACTGGTAGAGGTCGATGCGTTCCAGGCGGAGGCGTTTCAGGCTGCCGTCGATGGCGCGCCTGAGGTGCTCGGGGCGTCCGTCCGTATCCCATGCCGAGGGGCGCGGGCGCAGCAGGCCGCCCTTGGTTGCAATTACCAGGCCCCGCGGATAGGGATGGAGCGCCTCGGCGATCAGCTCCTCGTCCACATGCGGCCCGTAGCTATCCGCCGTGTCGACGAAATTGACGCCCAACTCGATCGCCTTGCGCAGCACGGCGTGCGCGGCGGCACGATCTTTCGGTGGTCCCCAGACATTCGGACCGCATACGCGCATCGCCCCGAAGCCGAGACGATTGACGTTCAGATCTGCAAGCTGGATGGTTTTCATGTTCGCCTCATGAGTCGCCGCAGTGCGAGCAGGCCAAGCGCCGGCCCCGGCGCGAGCAGGAGAAACAGGTACTGTACCGGCAACCAGGACAACGCCGAGGTCAGCAGCTGAATGCTGGCGATCGTAATTGCGAAGCCGATGCAGTTGCCGATCGTGAGCGCCGAACCGACGAGTTCGCGCGGCGCGTTCGCGGCGTTAAGCGCCGAGAACTGCGGCGAGTCGCCGACCACGACGATGCCCCAGAAGACGAGAAAGGCGAGAAAGGCCGGCGCCGGCGCCGCAAACAGGAACGGCGAGGCCAGGCAGCAAGCGCCAGAGGCGCCGAGCTGGGCGAAGGCGACCGGTGCGCTGCCCGTGCGCAGCGACAGCAACCCGCCGCCCGCGCAGCCAAGGAAGCCGCCGGCGATCACGGCAAACGACCAGAGCGGCACGTTCAGGCCTTCGGCGCGTGCTGCCAGCGCAACCGGGACGAACGCCCAGAAGGCATACAACTCCCACATGTGGCCGAAATAGCCGAACGCCGAGGCACGGAATCCCGGCGAGCGGAACACCACCCTCAGTGCGCCCGGATCGAAGGGCGCGCCCTTGCCCAGATGCGGTCCGTCGGGCACCAGCAGGTACATGAGCGCGCCGCCGAGCGCGGCGACGCCGGAAACGGCGGCGATCACCGCCTGCCAGGGCCAGGCCTGCCCGAGCGCTTTGAGCAGGTGCGGAAACGCGGTACCGAGCACCAGCGCACCGACCAGGAACCCCAAGGCGTTGCCCAGGTCGCGCTGAAACCAGCCCGAGGCGATCTTCATGCCGACTGGATAAATCCCGGCGAGGAAGAACCCTGTGGCAAAGCGGCAAGCCACGAGCGCAGAGAGGCTTGGTCCCGTCGCAAGGACCAGCAGGTTTGCGCCAGCGCCAAGCAGGGAGCAGGCGAAAAACAGGGCACGCGGCGAAAACCGATCGGACAGCGCAAAGAACGCAAATACCAGCGTCCCGGCGATAAAACCCAGTTGCACCGCCGAGGTCGCATGGCCGAGCGCATCGACGCCGAGTCCCCATTCGCGTTGCAGGTCGCCGAGCACGGCGTTGCCAGCGAACCAGAGCGACGTCCCCGCGAATTGCGACGCGACGATGGCGGGGAGAATCCGGGAGGGTCTGGTTTGCACGGCGCGCCTTGTGCCAGACTAGCATTTCATACAAAGGGAGCATTGTGTTCAAAGACCGGTACGGATTGGAATTGAGCGCGGGCTCGGCCGCCGTGCGCGACAGCTACGTCGCCGCGGTGGATTGCATCTTTGCCGCGACCGTGGGTGCGGAAGAGCACCTGGGCCGCGCCATCGCGGCCGAGCCGGATTTCGCGCTGGCACATGTGGCGCTGGCGCGGGCGCATTTCCTCCTGGCGAAGGTGCCGGAGGCACGCGCCTCGGCCGCGCGGGCGCGGGAGCTCGTCGCGCGCGCGACCGCGCGGGAGCAAGGCCACGTGAACGCAATCTCCCTTGCCATCGAAGGCAAGCCAGTCGAGGCGCTCGCGGCGACGCGCGAGCACGTCGCCCGCTACCCGCGCGACGCGATGGTGCTCAACCCCGCCACCGGCGTCTTCGGCCTGATCGGCTTCAGTGGCCGGCAGGAGCGCGAGCCCGAGCAGTACGAGATCCTGCACAGCGTGGCGCCAGCCTACGGCGAGGATTGGTGGTTCGACATGGCATTCGCCTTCGCCGCCTGCGAGGT
>CAZTSJ010000022.1:0-9311 GCA_964616875.1 uncultured Bordetella sp.
GACGGCGGGTGCTCTATTCAGGCAGCAGGATCGAGTCGCGAAGAACGATTGTCGAACCGCGCACCTCGATGAAGCCGCCAAGCTGCAGGTCCTTCATCACGCGGCTCACCATCTCGCGCGAAGCGCCGATCATCTTGGCGATGTCCTGCTTGGGCAGGCGCTTGGTCACCGTCTTCTGCCCGTTCACTTCCTCGGACATGTCGAGCAGCAGGCGCGCGACGCGGCCGTAGACGTCGAGCAGCGCGAGGCTGCCGATCTTGCGGTCGGCCTCGCGCAGGCGCCGCACCAGGCCGCGCATCACGGTCATCGCCATCTCGAAATTCCCGGCCAGGCAGTTCTTGAAATCGCGCTTGGTGACCGAGAGCAGCTCGCAGGGCTCGATCGTGATCACGCTCGCCGAGCGCGGGCTGTCGTCGATGAGCCCCATTTCGCCGAAGAATTCGCCCGGGCCGATCAGGCTCAGGATCACTTCCTTGCCCTCGGAGTCGCCCATCATCACCTTGAGGCGGCCGGAAATGACGATGTACAGGGAATCGATCGGATCGCCCGCGGCCATGATCACGGAGGCGCGCGGCGCGCTGCGGCGCGTGACGACGGACACCAGGGTGCGCAGCTGCTCGTCGGGAAAGGTCGCGAACAGCGGCACCGTCTTCAATATCGTGGTCGAGACCGTGGTCGTTGCGCCGGGCATTCTGACTTTCGGTTCGCTCGTCATTTGACCAGTCTATGGTAGCAGAACCCGTATTAAAACCCGGGCCTTATAATGCCCGTCCTTCGCATCCACGACACCGACCAGCGTTCAAAATGGGGAAAAATTCCCGTCATAGCAAACTGTTGATCCTCGGCTCCGGACCGGCGGGCTACAGCGCCGCGGTGTATGCCGCGCGCGCCAATCTGAAACCCGTGCTGCTGGCCGGCATCGCGCCGGGCGGCCAGCTCATGACCACCACCGACGTCGACAACTGGCCCGCCGATGACGCGGGCGTGCAGGGCCCGGATCTCATGGCGCGCTTCCAGAAGCACGCCGAGCGTTTCGAGACCGAAATCCTCTACGACCAGGTCCACAGCGTGAAGCTCGGACAGCGTCCCTTCGTTCTCGAAGGCGACGCGGGAAGCTACAGCTGCGATGCTCTGGTCATCGCGACCGGCGCCACGGCGAAATACCTCGGCCTGCCGAGCGAGCAGCAGTTCATGGGCCGGGGCGTCTCGGCCTGCGCCACCTGCGACGGCTTTTTCTTCAAGAACCAGGCGGTCGCCGTCGTCGGCGGCGGCAACACCGCGGTCGAGGAGTCGCTGTTCCTCGCCAACATCTGCGCCAAGGTGACGCTGGTGCACCGGCGCGACAAGTTCCGCGCCGAAAAAATCATGATCGACAAGCTCATGAAGCGCGTGGCGGCGGGCAAAATCAGCCTCGAACTCGACTCGACGCTGGACGAGGTGCTCGGCGACAAGACCGGAGTTAGCGGAATTCGAATTTTGAATTTGAAAACCGGTAAAGATAAAACTCTCGAGCTGAAAGGCCTGTTCATCGCCATCGGACATACGCCGAATACCCAGATCTTCGCCGGGCACTTGGACATGGAGAACGGCTACATCATCACCCGCGGCGGACGCGAGGGCGGCGCAACCGCGACCAGCGTGCCGGGCGTGTTCGCCGCAGGCGATGTGCAGGATCACGTCTACCGGCAGGCAGTAACGAGCGCCGGCACCGGCTGCATGGCCGCGCTCGACGCGGAGAAATTTCTCGATGGGATAGGGTGAAAATGCAGGATGAATTCCGCAAAGCCGTTGCGGACGTCAAGCCGCTAAAGCGCTCGAAACGCGTTGCGCTGAAAAGTCCCGCGCCCGAGCCTGTGCCGCACCAGCACCGGCGCGACGAGGCCGCGGCGCTGGCCGAGAGCCTGGCAGGACCGCTCTCGATCGACGATGCGCTCGAAACGGGTGAGGAACTCAGCTACCTGCGCGAGGGGATGGCCCGCGAGACGCTGCGCAAACTGCGGCGCGGCCACTGGGCTATCCAGGACGGCATCGATCTGCACGGCCTGACTCGCGATCAGGCAGCCGCGATGATGGTCGAGTTCCTCGATCAGTGCCTGGCGCGCGGCCGGCGCTGCGTGCGCATCGTGCACGGCAAAGGCCTCGGCATTCTCAAGGCCAAGCTCAGGCGATGGCTGCCGCAGCGCGACGAAGTCCTGGCCTTCTGCCAGGCGCCCGCAAGCGACGGCGGCAGCGGGGCCCTGCTGGTACTTCTGAAAGCTAGACGCTAGACCGCAGACTCGTTGGTCTCGCCGGTGCGGATGCGCACCACGTGCGATACCGCGGTGACGAAAATCTTGCCGTCGCCGATTTTTCCGGTGCGCGCGGACTTGACGATGGCCTCGATCGCCTGCTCGAGCTGGCCGTCGGTGACCACGACCTCGATTTTCACCTTGGGCAGGAAATCGACCACGTACTCGGCGCCCCGGTAGAGCTCGGTGTGGCCCTTTTGCCGGCCGAAACCCTTCACCTCGGTCACGGTCAGGCCCGTGACGCCGACTTCGGAGAGCGCCTCGCGCACTTCGTCGAGCTTGAACGGCTTTACGATCGCTTCGATCTTCTTCATCAAAGGCTCCTCCGGGAGATCAGGCGGTTGGGTCCAATCCGGTTGGGCCTAATTCTATAATGCCTGCATGGCAAAGGAACGCCTCCGGGTGGTGGAATCGCTCGCGGGCGTATCCGCCGAGCGCTGGAATTCGCTTGCCGCAGGCGATCCCATCACCGGAGGTGATCCTTTTGTCAGCCACGAGTTCCTCTCGGCCCTGATAGACACGGGCTGCGCCAGCGCGCGCACCGGCTGGCGGCCGCAGATCCTGCTGCTGGAGAAAGGCGATACGCTCGCCGGCGCGATGCCGCTGTTCCTCAAGTCGCACTCCTACGGCGAATACGTGTTCGACTGGGCCTGGGCCGACGCCTACCAGCGCCACGGCCTCGCGTACTACCCCAAGCTGCTGTGCGCGGTGCCCTTCACGCCCGTGACAGGACCGCGGCTTCTCGCGGCGCGGGGCGCCGATCGCGAGAAGCTCGCGGTAGCGGCCCTTGAGATGGCGCGCGGGACGTCTTCGCTGCACGTGCTGTTTCCACCGGCCGCGGAAGCCCGCCTGCTGCAGGACGCGGGAATGCTGATGCGGCGCACGGTCCAGTTCCACTGGGAAAACGCGCCCGGCGATGGCTATGCGGATTTCGACGACTTCCTTGCCAGGATGACGCGCCACCGGCGCAAGAACATCCGCCAGGAGCGGCGCCGCGTGCAGGACGCGGGCGTCGCCTGCCGCTGGCTGCGCGGCGCCGAAATCGAAGCCGGCCACTGGGAATTTTTCGAGCGCTGCTACCGGCGCACCTACGCCGCGCACCGCTCCAGCCCCTACCTGAACCTCGAATTTTTCCGCCGCCTCGGCGCGACGCTGCCGCAGCACTGCCTCATGATCCTCGCCGAGCGCGCCGGCAGGCCTGTGGCAGCTACTTTGAATTTAATAAATGAAAATAAAATCTTTGGCAGATACTGGGGCGCACAAGAACACATTCCCCTGCTCCACTTCGAGTGCTGCTACTACCAGGCGATCGAATACGCGATCGCCGAGCGACTGCAGTTCTTCGAAGGCGGCGCGCAGGGCGAGCACAAGCTGTATCGCGGGCTGATGCCGGTCGAGACGCACTCGGCGCACTGGCTGGCGCACCCGGCGTTTGCAGGCGCGATCGAGGATTACCTCAAGCGCGAGGGCGCGGGCATCACGCGCTACGTCAACGAACTCAACGAGCACTCGCCTTTCAGGACGCCGCCTTCTTCGCCCACTCTATAATTTGTTTTTCCCGGGAGAACACATGAGACTCAAGAGCAAGGTCGCCATCGTAACGGGTGCAGGCAGCGGATTCGGCGAAGGCATCGCCAAGCGCTTCGCCCAGGAAGGCGCCGGCGTCGTGGTCGCGGACATCAACGCTACGGCGGGCCAGCGCGTGGCGGGCGAGATATCGACGGCAGGAGGCAAGGCCGTATTCGTGCATGCGGACGTCACGCGCAGCCAGGACTGGGCGACTCTGATCGGGTCAGCGCAATCCGCCTTCGGCCGGGTCGACGCGGTGGTCAACAATGCCGGCTGGACGCACCGGCGCAAGCCCTATGTCGAAGTCAGCGAGGCGGAGTTCGACAAGGTCTACGCCGTCAACGTGAAGAGCATCTACCTCTCCGCGATCCATGCGCTGCCGGCGTTTCGCAAGCAAGGCGGCGGCTGCTTCGTCAATATAGCCTCCACCGCGGGCCTGCGCCCGCGCCCGGGCCTGACCGTCTATAACAGCTCCAAGGGCGCGGTCATCCTGATGAGCAAATCCATGGCGGCCGAATTCGGGCCGGACAACGTGCGCGTCAACTGCGTCAACCCGGTGTTCAGCCCTGATACCGCCCTGTCCGCGGAATTCGCGGGCGGCGCGCTCACCGACGAAGCGAAGAAGGCCTTCCTCGCTACCATCCCGCTGGGGCGGTTCTCCACCCCGCTGGATGTCGCCAACGCCTGCCTCTACCTCGCCTCCGATGAAGCTGCGCTGGTCAGCGGCAGCTGCATCGAGGTCGACGGCGCACGCTGCGTGTAGGAGTTATTTTTTCGCGGTCTGCTTGTCGTGCTTCTCGCGCGCGATCTTGCGGCTTTGCTTGTCCTGCGAGGTTTCGATGCGCCGCCGCTCCTTGGCGGTGACCTTGCCGTCGGCGACCGCCTTGTCTTCCATCTTCTGCACGCGCGCCTGGCCCTTCTCCAGCCGCGCCGCTTCTTTCTGGTTCAGCTGGCCCGATTTCACACCCTGGTCGATGCGCTGCTGCTGATTCGTCTGGCGCTGGTCGATGCGCGGCGTGCTGGTGGTCTGCGCGAACGTGGGTAGCGAAAGCGCGGCGAGTACTGCGGCTGTGACGAATTTCATGTTTCGGTCCCCTTGGATGAATTGAAATGCCTGCACCCAGCATAACGCTCCTGCTTCCCGCCGGTGGACCGCCGAGTTGTAACGCCTTGTTACCGAAAATCCGGACCGATCCGGTCCAGGGCGTCGGTGACGAGGCAGTCCGCGCCCATCTTGAACAGGCGTCGCGCTTCTGTGGGTTCGTTCACCGTCCAGAGCAGAATCGAGTAGCCGGCCGCATGGATCTCGGCCGCGAGCTTTTCGGTCAGAGATTTGTAGTTGCAGTGCAGCGCAACGCAGCCGAGGCGCTGCATCGTGGCGCGCCAGTCGTCCGGAATTTTCACCACGAGATAGCCGCGCGGCAGCTCGGGCGCCGCTTCCAGCGCCGCCTCCAGCGACTCGATCGAGAAGGACGACAGCAGCGGCGGTAGCGCCGCCCCGCGCCAGAGATCGCGCGCCAACGGCGCGACCGCCTTGCCCGTGGCCCGCTCATGCCCGATCGCTGGTTTGATCTCCACATTGGCACAGATGCCCAGCTCGCGGCACAGCCGCCCCGCGTCCTCGAATTTCGGAATCCTTTCGTTTTCCCCGATCTTCAGTTTCGAAAGCTCGGGGTAGGTCATCTTCGGCACCTCGCCGCGCCCGTTGGTGGTGCGATCCACGGTCTCATCGTGGATCAGCACCGGGGTGCCGTCGCCGGCGAGCATCACATCGAACTCGACGGCCTTGAAACCCATCGAGGCACCGAGGCGGATCGCGCCCAGCGTATTTTCCGGTGCGAGCGCACCGCCGCCGCGGTGCGCCACGATCCTCGGATAGGGCCAGTTCATGCCGCCTGCCGGTGCCTGGGCTTGAGCCGTACGTACAGCGTCTTGCGCACCAGCGCGACCAGCGTGTCGTCGCTCTTGTGGCGGACCTCCAGCTGGAATTCGGGCAGCACTTTTTCGCCGCCTTCGGCCTGGGCGCGAATCTCCGCGATCCTTTCTTCCGTCAGCACGAAGCGTGCATGCACCGTGCCGCGCCCCGGCGCCACGTACTCGATCGAACCTGACTTGTCCCACACCAGGTAGCGGCCGCCGAGATTGTGCATGAGCATGATGGCGAAGAACGGATCGGTCATGGCGTACAGGCTACCGCCGAAATGGGTGCCGACTGCGTTGCGGTTGAGGCGGCCCAGCTTGAGTTCGACCACCGCATCGCGGAAGTCGTCCGAGAAACTCTCCACGCGGATGCCGGCGCCGAGAAACGGCGGCCACCATTTCATGCCCTTGCGCAGTTGCTTGGCGCTGAAGCGCATCGAGATGGGCGCCTAGCGCCAGCGGATCCCGCGCGCTTCGAGCAGCTTGCGCGCGAGATCGGGGCGATCGGTGATCAGTCCGTCGATGCCGAATTCGAGCATGCGCGCCATGAGTGCAGGATCGTTCACGGTCCAGACCAGCACCTTGAGGCCGAGGGACTGGGCCTCCTTTACCTTCTGCGCATCCAGGTCGCGAAAATGCACCGACCAATGGCTGCCGCCGGCCGCCTTGATCATCTTCGGCACCGAGCCATGGTCACGGAACTGGAATCCCGCGGTCCAGTTCGATCCTTCGGGGCGCCCGGCGCCGACGTTGTCCAGCCAGGATTGCTGCGCTGTGAGATACACGGTCTGGATCTCCGGTGCGATTCTCTGCACCGCCTGCAGGCTGCGCCAGTCGAAGGACAGGATCTGCGAGCGCGCAGCCATGCCGGCCTTGCGGATCTCAGCCACCACCGCGCGCGCAAACGGTTCGGGCAAGGGCGTTTCATCGGGCTTGTCCGGCGTCAGCTTGGTTTCGATGGCGAAGCGCACCTTGTCGTCGCCCGAGCGCTTCACGAGGTCGAACAGGTCGGAGAGGCGCGGAATGCGCGTGCCGTCAACGGCTTGCTGCTCGGGATACTGGCGCGCGTAGTCGGTGCCGGGCTTGAGGCGCCCGACGTCGTAGGCCTGCAGCTGTGCCCAGGTCATGGAGTAGATCGCCGGGCCCCGCTGGTCGAGAAACCGGCCGGACGCATCCCGAGTAATGTTGGGATTCAGCGTCGGGTCGTGGTGGATGACCAGAACGCCGTCTTTCGTGATGGCGATGTCCAGTTCGAGAGTGGTCACGCCCAGTTCAAGCGCGCGCTGGAACGACGGTAAGGTGTTCTCCGGCAACAGGCCGCGCGCGCCGCGATGGCCCTGCAAGTCGAGCGCTTGCGCGGCGCACGCGACAAACGACAGCACAATGGCCAGCAGTCTGGTCACGGGACCGCTAGTTGATGCGCTTGCCGCTGGCCGGATCGAACCAGTGCACGTTCTGCGGCGCGTAGCGCAGCGCGAGCTTGCCCGCCCGCGCATCGGCCGTGGCGGGCAAGCGCGCCGCCACGCGCGCGCTGCCGGCATCGCCAATATGGCCGTAGACAAGAATATCGGCGCCCAGCGGCTCGATCAGATCGACATCGGCAGTGAGCATGGCATCGGACGCGGCGCAGGGTTCGAGGTGCTCCGGGCGGATGCCCAGAAGTTTGCCATCCTTGGGGATCAGGTTCATCGGCGGCGAGCCGATGAAGCTGGCGACGAAAGTGGTGGCGGGCTTCGCGTACACCTCCAGCGGCGCGCCAATCTGCTCGGCGCGGCCGGCGTTCATCACGATCATGCGTTGGGCCAGCGTCATCGCCTCGACCTGGTCGTGGGTGACGAACAGGCTCGTGGTCCCCAGGCGCCGGTGCAGCGACTGCAGCTCGGCGCGCATCTGCACGCGCAGCTTGGCGTCGAGGTTCGACAAGGGCTCGTCGAACAGGAACACCGCCGGTTCCCGCACGATGGCGCGGCCCATGGCGACGCGCTGGCGCTGGCCGCCGGACAGTTCGCGCGGCCTGCGTTGCAGGAACTTTCCCAGTTCGAGAATCGCCGCCGCCTTCTGCACCAGGGTATCGATCTGCGCCTTGGTCAGACCCCGGATGCGCAGCCCATAGGCCATGTTGTCGTACACGCTCATGTGCGGATAGAGCGCGTAGTTCTGGAACACCATCGCGATATCGCGGTCCTTGGGCTCGAGGTTGTTGACCACGCGCTCGCCGATCGCGATCTCACCTGCGGTGATGGTCTCCAGCCCCGCCACCATGCGCAGCAGCGTCGACTTGCCGCAGCCCGAGGGCCCGAGGATGACGATGAACTCGCCATTCTTGATCTCCATCGACACGCCGTGGATCACCTGCAGTTCCGGCGTGTAGCTTTTGCGCACGTCCCGCAGCGATACGGCGGCCATTATTCTTTTCTCACTTTTCAGTCTCCACGAGGCCTTTCACGAACCACTTTTGCATCAGTATCACCACCAGCGCAGGCGGCAGCATGGCGAGGATGGCGGTGGCCATGATCAGATTCCACTCGTTGGCCGAATCGCCGCCCGCCATCATGCGCTTGATGCCAATCACCGTGGTGTACATCGACTCATCGGTGGTGATGAGCAGCGGCCACAGGTACTGGTTCCAGCCGTAGATGAACTGGATTACGAACAGGGCCGCCATCGTGGTCTTCGACAGTGGCATGAGCACGTCCCAGAAAAAGCGCATCGGTGAGGCGCCGTCGACGCGCGCAGCTTCGGCCAGCTCGTCCGGGATGGTCATGAAGAACTGCCGGAAGAGGAAAGTGGCGGTGGCGGAAGCGATCAGCGGCACCGTCAGGCCGGCGTAGCTGTTGAGCATCCCCAGGTCGGCGACCACCTTGAAGGTGGGGATGATGCGCACTTCGACTGGCAGCATCAGGGTGACGAAAATCATCCAGAAGAAGAACATGCGCAGCGGGAAGCGGAAATAGACGATGGCGAAGGCGGAGATCACCGAGATCAAGATCTTGCCCAGCGGAATCCCCAGCGCCATCACCAGGCTGTTGACCAGCATCGACGACACCGCTGCCGTGGAGCCCCTGGTCGAGCCGCTGGCGAGCACCTGCGAGTAGTTCTCGATCAGCTTATCGCCGGGCGTCAGTTGCATCGGCGCCTGCATGATTTGCTCGAGGCTCAGTGTCGAGGCGACGAACGTGACATAGAGCGGAAACGCCACTGCCAGCACGCCGAGGATCAGCACGGCGTGGGAGAAGAACGTCAGCCAGGGACGATTCTCGACCATCAGTACTGCACTTTCTTTTCAACGTAGCGGAACTGCGCGACCGTCAGCGCGATCACGATGAACATCAGGATCACCGACTGGGCGGACGAGCCGCCCAGGTCGGCCGCCTTGACCCCGTCGTGGTAGACCTTGTAGACCAGGATGTTGGTTGCCTGCCCCGGGCCGCCCTGGGTGGTGGCATCGATGATGCCGAAGGTAGAAAAGAAGGCGAATACGATGTTCACCACCAGCAGGAAGAAGGTGGTCGGCGAGAGCAGCGGGAAGACGAT
>CAZTSJ010000023.1:0-19634 GCA_964616875.1 uncultured Bordetella sp.
TGAACAGGCCCCCGTGCTGGTGCGCGAGCATGGTCAGCAGGCGCCGCGCGAACAGCGGGTCCGCGGCGGCGCCGTACTGGGGCAGGTCGCGCTCGAGCAGCGTGCGCAGGTACGCCTCCCACCACTCGCGGAAGTCGCCGCGAAGTGCGTCGGGGAAACCGCCCTTCAGCCAGAGCGTTCGCCAATCGGCGGCATGCTCCCCGGTGGCCGCCTCGCAGGCGGTAAGCGGATCGAGTTCGACCACGGCCGCGCGGCCGGTCAGCGATTCGGCGACGCCCCGGATCAGGCGCGGCTGCGCGGAGCCGAGGAGGATGAAGCGCCCGACGCGGCTGCGCTCGGCATCGATTGCGCCGCGCAGCGCGGCGAAGAGCTCGGGCACGGCCTGCGCCTCGTCGAGAATTGCGCCCCCTGGCAGCGCATCGAGGGCGAACCGCGGGTCGTCACGGAAGCGCTGCGCCGTGCGAGGGTCCTCGAGATCGACGTAGGGGTGTCCGTGGAACACCGCGCGCGCCAGCGTGGTCTTGCCCACCTGGCGCGCCCCGACGACGACCACCGCGGGAAAGCGGCGCGCCAGATCGAGCAGCCGGGGGGCAGGGAGTCTTTCGTACAAGGCTTGTATATTAGAGGGATCACTTCTAATATGCAAGTCTGACTGCCAAAAGCCCTCCCCGAGTCCTGCCTCAGGCGCGGTTATAACGGTCCTCGAACCGCTCGATGTCGTCCTCGCCCAGGTAGCTGCCAGACTGCACCTCGACGATGAAAAGCGGCGCGGCGCCCGGGTTCTCGAGGCGGTGCTTCGTGCCTGTTGCGACAACGTGTCGGACCCGCTTCGGGGCCTGGACTCCGGGTTTCCGGACCGCCCTCCAGGAATCTGTCCGCGTTTCTTTACATGTATCCAAAAATCTGGAATGCTGGCGACGGATGAAACGCTATCTCGAAGCGCAGGTGCGGCGCGATCTGAAGCGGAAGATGGTTTTTGTCGGGGGTCCGCGACAGGTCGGCAAAACGACGCTCGCGCGAGACATCCTGGGGAAATCCACCGCCGGGCTTCTGAACTGGGACGTCCCCGCGCAGCGCGATGCGATCCTGCGCCAGACGTTCCCCCGCTCAAGCCTTTGGGTGTTCGACGAGATCCACAAGTACCGGAAGTGGCGGAACTACCTGAAGGGGGTGTTCGACGCCCGTGCGCCGGGGCAGCAGATTCTCGTCACCGGCAGCGCCAGGCTCGATTACTACCGCTTTGGAGGCGATTCCCTTCAGGGGCGCTATCACTACCTGCGGCTTCATCCTCTGAGCGCCGCCGAGCTCGGCATGGCGTCGGCCAGGGATCTCGCGAGCCTGCTCGCCCTGGGAGGCTTCCCGGAGCCGTTTCTCGGCGGCTCGGAAAAGGAGGCCAGGCGCTGGTCCAACGAATACCGAAGCCGGCTCGTGCGCGAGGATCTCGTCAGCCTCGAGCAGGTGCAGGACCTCGGCAGCATGGAGCTGCTGATGACGCGGCTGCCCGAGCTGGTGGGAAGCCCGCTTTCGATCAACAGCGTCTCCGAGCAGATCCAGATCAGCCACAAGACCGTGAGCAAGTGGCTCGCCATTCTCGAGAGGCTGTACGCGATCTTCGTGGTACTTCCGTACGGGTCGCCGAAGGTGAAGGCGGTCAAGAAGGCGCGCAAGCACTATCATTTCGACTGGTCGCTGGTGCCGGATTCCGCGGCCCGCTTCGAGAACCTCGTCGCCTCGCATTTGCTCAAGTGGGCGCACTACCGCGAGGACGCGGCAGGGCACCGGACGGAGCTGCGCTACTTCCGCGACATCGAGGGGCGGGAGGTCGATTTCGTGGTCGCAGAGAATGGCAGGCCGGTGCTGCTCGTGGAGTGCAAGTCGTCGGATCGCGAGATCAGCCCGTCGCTCAGATACCTGAAGCAACGCTTTCCGGCGGCGCAAGCCTGGCAGGTATCAGCCTCGGGCCGGCGCGACTACGTGTCGCGGGAGGGGATCCGGGTCGCTCCCGCCCTCGAGCTGCTCGCGACGCTCGCCTGAAGAATCGGGCTCGGGCCCCGATTTCCAGTCAGCTGCGGTTGTAGCGGTCCTCGAACCGCTCGATGTCGTCTTCGCCCAGGTAGCCGCCCGACTGCACCTCGACGATGAAAAGCGGCGCCGCGCCCGGGTTCTCGAGGCGGTGCTTCATCCCGATCGGGATGAACGTGGACTGGTTCTCCTCGAGCGTAACTGTCTCCTCGCCGCGCGTGACGCGAGCGCTGCCCGAGACCACCACCCAGTGCTCGGCGCGCTTCTGGTGGCGCTGCAGCGAGAGCGAGTGCCCGGGCTTGACCATCAGGCGCTTCACCTGGAAGCGCTCGCCCGCGTCCAGCGACTCGTAATAGCCCCAGGGGCGGTAGACGCGAGAGTGCGAGACGTGCTCGCCGCGGCCGTGGCGGTCAAGGCGCGCGACCACCTCCTTCACCTCCTCCGAGCGTCCGCGTGCGGCGACGAGCACGGCGTCGTCGGTCTCCACGATCACCAGGTCCTCGGCACCGAGCACCGAGACGTGGCGGCCGTCCGCGCGCACGTAGCAGCGCCTGGCGCCGTACAGCCAGACATCGCCGCGCGCGACGTTCTTCGCCGCGTCTTTCTTCCCTACTTCCCATAGCGCCGACCAGGAGCCGACGTCGCTCCAGCGCATCGCGGCGCGCACCACGGCGCCGGCGCGGGTCTTCTCCATCACCGCGTAGTCGATCGAATCGGCCGGGCAGGCGGCGAAGGCTTTTTCGTCCAAGCGCAGGAAATCGAGATCGCGCGCCGCGCCATCGAGCGCCTTGCGGGCCGCGGCGACCATCGCCGGACGGAAACGCCCCAGCTCTTCGAGATAGCGGCGGGCGCTGAAGGCGAACATGCCGCTATTCCAGAGGTAGCCGCCGCGGGCGATGAACGCCCGCGCCTTGGCAGGCGAGGGCTTTTCTACGAAGCGCTTGATGCGAAACGCGTCCTTACCCTTTCCGATCCGCTCGCCCGCCTGGATATAGCCGTAGCCGGTTGCCGGCGCGGTGGGCGCGATGCCGAAGGTGACGAGATGGTCTTGCGCGGCGAGCGCTGCAGCGCTTGCTACGGCGCTGCGAAATGCGCGCGCATCCCCGATCAGGTGGTCCGATGGCAGGACGAGGAGCACGGCGTCGGGATCGTCCTTCGCCACAAGGAGCGCCGCCGCAGCGATCGCCGGGGCGGTGTTCCTGCCCACCGGCTCGAGCAGCAGCGCGCGCGGGCGCACCTCGATCTCCTGCAGCTGTTCGGCGACGAGGAAGCGGTGCTCGTTGTTCGCCACCACCAGCGGCGCGCCGGCGCTTTTCAGGCCGCGCAGCCTGAGCGCGGTGTCCTGCAGCAGCGAGCGCTCGGTGACCAGCGGCAGGAACTGCTTGGGCAGGAGCTTGCGCGACATCGGCCACAGGCGGCTGCCCGAGCCGCCGCAGAGGATTACGGGGACGAGGGGCGTGGGCATAGGGCTAGCGGCCGGCTCCGCGCTTGTCCTGACGAGCGCGGAACCATCGCAAGATCCGAATCTCCCCTTTGACGATCCGGTACGTGATTACGTGGCCCGTGCCGGGCAACGCATAGCGGCGAACTCCGGGGGTGGCGGTCGCAGTCCCGATCCCCGGCTGGGACTGGATTAATGCAACGGATCGGTCCACTCGCCCCACCACCGCAACAGCGGTGCCAGGGTCATCCGTCGCGATGTAACTCAGCGTTTTCTCGAATGCCGCAAGCGCGCGCCGCGACCATCTAGGCGGCTTGCTTGTGCCCGCGTGCATGCGATTCGACAACGGCCCGGGCTCGTTTCATTGCTTCCTTGTGCGACACGCTGTTACCAGACGCGAACTCGGCGTCTGCAAAAAGGTTCTCGCGCACGTCCTCTTCGCAAGCTTCAAAGCCATCGCGAAAAACGAACTTGAGCATTGCCTTGGGGGTACGCCCGGCGCTACGTGCAAGGCGTTGCAGGCGTTGCTGCTGTGCGGCAGTCAGTGCAATCGGTCGCATGCGAATTCCCATGAAGTGCAGAAAATTGTATCACCGGCAAGAGCGCCGGCGCCTTTCAGCCCACGGAGCCTCAGCGCGGTATCCTGCAGCAGCGAGCGCTCGGTGACGAGCGGCAGGAACTGCTTGGGCAGGAGCTTGCGCGACATCGGCCACAGGCGGCTGCCCGTGCCGCCGCAGAGGATGACGGGGACGAGGCTGCGGGGCATAGGGGGGCTCCTGCTCCAGGCCGGGGAACGCGATCAGGCCGCCCGCCTGGTGCGCTCCCCATGTCCCTTGGTCAACATATAGAGCACGTACTGGTTGAGGCTCACCCCTTGAGCCTTGGCGGCGTGGGCAAGTTCGGCGTGCAGCCGTTTCGGGACACGCATGAGGAATTTGCCGCTGTAATTGACATCCGCGCGGTCGCTCGGCTTGGGTATGCGATTGCCTGCCTTTTTAGCCGCCTTGATCCAGAGGCCGATCACGGTATGCAATTCCTTGATGGCTTCCGCCTCGGTCCTGCCCCACGCCGAAGCGCCGGGAAGGTCCGGCGCGATCGCGATGAATCCTTCGTCCTCGCCGCTCCAGAAAACCTCGATCGGATAACGCATCGTATTAGCCTCCATGCTTGTCCAGCATTTCGATCAATTGCCGGGCCTGATAGGGCGGGACGTAGCCGCCGCGGAGGATGACGGGGATCAGGGGTGGTTGCATCGCGCTATGTTACGGCGTCCCCATTACGGCGCCGGCAGCGCTTTTTCAAGGACGGTGCCGATCTCGCGCCAGCCGGCAATGTCCACCTTGCCGCGGCGCTGCATTCCCTTGCCGCCGAAGACGAGCGCTCCCTGGCGCGCGCCGGCCCAGTCAAGAAAACGCTCGAGCGGCGCCAGCCAATCCGCCGCGAACGTGCGGCCTGCTTTCGCCTCCAGCGGATAGAGCGATCCGGCCCGCTCGATCAGGAGGTCGATTTCCATGCCGCTCGAATCGCGCCAGTAGTGAAGTTCCGGGGCAAGGCCCAGATGGCAGCGGCGCTTGAGCAGCTCGGACACGACCCAGGTCTCGAAGAGCGCGCCGCGCGCCGCGCCGATGGCAAGCTCGCCGGGCGACTGAACGCCCAGCAGCCGCGCCGCGAGTCCCGTGTCGTAGAAGTAGAGCTTCGGCGTCTTGACGAGGCGCTTGCCGAAATTGCGGTGGTGCGGCGGTAGAAGGAAAACGATGTAGCTCGCCTCCAACACAGAAATCCAGGCGCGCGCCGTGTTGTGGGTAACGCCGCAATCGGCTGCGAGCGCCGAGAGGTTGAGCGCCTGTGCGGTGCGCGCGGCACACATCCTCACGAAGCGGCGGAACGATCCGAGGTCGCGCACGTTCACCAGATTGCGTGCGTCGCGCTCGACATACGTCGCCAGATAATCCCCGTACCACTGCGGCGGCGGGATGCCACGATCGATCACCGGGGGATACAGGCCGGACCAGAGCAGCGTTTCGAGATCCGCGGGAACCTTGGCGTCGGGCAGTTCGCCCAGCGCAAACGGAAGAAGGTGAACCAGGCCCACGCGGCCCGCGAGGGACTGGCTGATTCCGGCCAGCAACCCAAATTGTTGCGAGCCGGTCAGCACGAAGCGTCCCGCGCGGCGGTCGCGGTCGACCTCGGTCTGCAGGTACGAGAACAAGCCCGGAGCGCGCTGCGCCTCGTCGAGCACGGCACCGTCTGGATACTGGGCGAGGAAACCCCGAGGATCGCCGGCGGCGAACTCGCGCAGGTCCAGGTCCTCGAGGCTGGCGTAGGGCCGGTCGGGGAACGCAGCGCGGGCGAGGGTGGTCTTGCCCGACTGGCGCGGACCGGTGAGTGCGATCACCGGGTAATGCCGGGCGAGCGCGCGCAGGGTGGGCGCGGCGTGGCGGGGAATCACGGCGCAAGTCTAGCGCCTGTCACACACATTGTAAATTGAATTGCCAATTTACAAAGTTCGCGGTCGCCGCAGCGGATGACGGGGATGAGGTTCGCGGTCATCGGCTATCGTGATTCTTATCTGGGACCGAGCGCGCTGGCCAGCTCGTTAGCCGGGACCGCACTGGCGCCTCCGGACAATGCCCTGGTCACCGATTTGTCCCGGCCGCTCCTGTGAATGAGTACCGAGCGGGTCTGGTAGCCCTTCATCGCCGCCGCGAGCCGCAGGAGCGGCGCCGCTTGCGCCGGGTGGATCGTGCGTGAAGCCTTGGCCTCCATCAGCAAAATTCGCTTGCCGCCCGTGGGGACCACGAAATCGACCTCCAGCCCTTGCTGGTCGCGGAAATAGTAGAGCGCGCGCGCCCGCCCGCCGTTCAGCTGGTGTTTGACGATTTCCGAGGCGACGAAGCACTCGAACACCGGCCCGAGGAATGGCGAGCGGTCCAGCATTGCCGCGGAATCGATGCCGAGGAGATGACACAGCAATCCCGGATCGACAAAGTAAAGTTTCGGCGATTTGATCAGGCGCTTGCCGAAGTTCTCGAAAAAGGGCGGCACCAGCAGGATCTGCGAGGTGATTTCGAGGATCGAAAGCCATTCCGAGATGGTGGGCACCGATACGCCGAGAGGCGAGGCGAGTTCGCTGCGATTGAGCATTTGCCCGTTGCGCGTGGCGGCGAGCGTGAGGAACCGGCGGAACGCCGAAAGATCCCGGATCGCGGCGACCGCGCGCACGTCCCGCTCGAGATACGTCTGCAGGTAGGAGCGAAACCAGAGCTGCGCCGTGGCAGGGCGCGCGAGCACCTCGGGAAAGCCGCCCAGGAAAGGCGATACCTTGGGTGTTTCCGGTACTGAGAGCGGCAGGAGGTGAAACACCGCCGCCCGCCCCGCCATGGATTCGCTTACGCCGCGCATCAGGGGCGCTTCCTGGGAGCCTGTCAGCAGCCACAGACCCTTGCGCGACGGGCGCGCGTCGATGCGCGTGCGGATGTAGCCCAGCAACTCCGGGACGTTCTGGATTTCGTCCAGGATCGCCGGCGTGCGCATCTCCTCGACGAACAGCCTGGGATCGGCCCGGACCCGGGCGACGAGGTCCGGATCCTCCAGCAGGTGGTAGCTCGCGGCGGGAAAGAGCCTGCGCAGCAGGGTCGTCTTGCCGGCGCGCCGCGGGCCGGTCACGATCACCGCCGCGAAGGCGCGGGCCGCCTTGCGGACCTCGGGCGCGAGCAGGCGGGGAATATGACGCATATGACAATGTTAAGCTTATAGCTTAAATTACTCAAACGCCGCTGTTCGGCGCCGAGAGCGCTATTTCAGCCGGGGCTTTGCCGCGCCAAGCACGCGCGGAAGCTCCTCGACAGGCAGCGCCTCGACGCCCGCGGCGAGCGTGAATCTTTCGCGCACGGGGCATATGACATGCGCTTTCTTCAGGCCAAGGTCCTGCATGGCGGTGAGCAGTCCCCTGGAGGCACGAATCGCGCACGTACACTTTCGGCGACTTGACCAGGCTGGGGATTGACATGGGCCGTCGTTGACGCTACGATGTAGCTACATTCATGACAATGTAGTTCGTGGATAAACCATGCTGACTTCCGAAATTCGCTCCCGGATCGAACCGGACCTGAAAGACGAGGCCCAGGCCGTGCTCAGCCGCGTCGGCCTGAACATCAGCGATGCGATCCGCCTCTTTCTGCGCCAGGTCGTCGTGGCACGGGGCTTGCCGTTCGAGGTACGGGAAATTCCCAACGCGACGACGCAGGCCGCGATGCTCGAAGCCCGGCAGACTCGGGCGCGCTACGACACCGCGAAGGATCTGTTCGATGATCTCGAAGGCAAAGGCGCCAAGAAGAAGCGGGCTCGCAAAGCGGTTCGTTAAGGACTGGAAGCGGTTGGAGCGCAGTGGCCGCTACCCGATGCAGGAGCTCAAGGACGTGATGCAGCTCCTGATCGAGAATCGCGGACCGCTGCCGCCAGAGTATCTCGACCACGCGCTCAAGGGCGAGTGGATTGAATGCCGGGACTGCCACGTTCGCGGCGACTGGGTCCTGATTTACCGGATCAATGAGACACCGCATGGCGAGGAAGTCATCTTCGTTCGCACCGGCACGCACTCGGAACTGTTTGAATAGCAGCAGCGTTCCGAAGTGCTCTTCGGGCTCTGGCGGGCGCGCTTTGCATAATTTCGTCCCCGTTCGAAGAACTCGCGCGCCGTGCCGACATCCAGGCTTGAGGAAGGCGCTATTTGGGCCGGGGCTTTGCCGCGCCAAGCACGCGCTGAAGCTCCTCGACGGGCAGTGCCTCGATGCCCGCGGGGAATCATCCTTGCAAATCTAAACGCAATCTTTAAATTTGCAATGATACGGGCGCGACCCGGGCGCACCGGTCAGCTCGTCTACCCGGAGCCGCGGGAGCGCCGCCGCCGCTATTCGCCCTCGAACTCGCACAGCGTGAATACCTTCAGCCCCAGCTTCTCCAGGCGTTTGCGGCCGCCGATATCGGGCAGGTCCACCACGAAGCAGCACTCGACGATCTCGCCGCCCATCTTGCCGATCAGGGTCGCCGCGGCCTCGGCAGTGCCGCCGGTGGCGATCAGGTCGTCGACGAGCAGGATGCGCTCGCCTTTCGCGATGGCGTCGGTGTGGATCTCGATGCGGTCGGCGCCGTACTCGAGTTCGTAGTCGTGGCCGATGGTCTCGCCCGGGAGTTTCCCCTTCTTGCGGATCGGAATGAAACCGACCCCGAGGAGATAGGCGACCGGCGCGCCGATGATGAAGCCGCGCGACTCGATGCCGGCCACCTTGGAGACTTTGTGGCCCTTGTAGCGCTTCACGATCTCGTCGATGGTCAGGCGCATCCCCACGGGATCCTTCAACAGGGTGGTGATGTCGCGGAACATGATCCCTTGCTTGGGGTAGTGGGGGATCGTCCGGATAAGGGACTTGATGGGCATGGCTGCGGCCTCTAGACGTTGCGATTGAGCACGCGGCCGGCGACGGCGGAGAGCCGCTGCGCGAGCTGGGGATCGCGCGCTTCGGGCGCGGTGATGAGCGCGTGGTCGAGGACGCTGCGGCAGGCGCAGGCCGCAGCGCCGCTGTCCTGCGGCAGGCGCGGCACGACGTGGCGGATGAGCGTGCGCGCCCGGTCCGCGTTTTCCGTGAGCACCTTGATGATCGCCTCGACCGTGACGGCGTCGTGGTTGGGATGCCAGCAGTCGTAGTCGGTGACCATCGCGACGGTCGCGTAGCAGATCTCCGCTTCGCGCGCGAGCTTGGCCTCGGGCATGTTGGTCATGCCGATGACGTCGCAGTTCCAGCTGCGGTAGAGCTGGGATTCGGCGAGTGAGGAAAACTGCGGCCCCTCCATGACGAGGTAGGTGCCGCCGCGCGCGGCGTTGATGCCCGCCGCAGCGGCCGCCGCCTGCAGGTGCGCGCCGAGGCGCGCGCACACCGGGTGCGCCATGGAGACGTGGGCGACGAGGCCCTCGCCGAAGAAGCTTTTTTCACGCGCGAAGGTGCGGTCGATGAACTGGTCCACGATGACGAACATCCCGGGCGCAAGCTGCTCGCGCAACGACCCTACCGCGCTGACCGAGACGATGTCCGTCACGCCGAGCCGCTTGAGGGCGTCGATGTTGGCGCGGTAATTGATCTGCGTGGGAGGAATGCGGTGGCCGCGGCCATGCCGCGGCAGGAAGACGACGGCTTCGCCGCCAAGCTCGCCCATCAGGAATTCGTCCGACGGGCGGCCGAAGGACGACTCGGCCTTGATCCAGCGGTCGTTCTTCAGCCCCTCGATGCCATAGACACCGCTGCCCCCGATTACCGCAAGCATCCTGGTTCTCCTTTTATCGGTTACGCGGCCTGCTTCGGCCGCAGATCGAACTCGGTGCGGATCCGGGAAAATGGCACCAGCACGCTGCCCTTGCTGTCCTTTGTCACAAGCCCGATTTCAATCAGGGCGTGGATGTCGCGATGTACCGATTTCACGTCCCTGTCGAGTGCGCGTGCAAGCCCGCGTAGCGTAGAGGGTCCAAGCGCTTGCAGACGCTCGATAGCCTCCCAGCGTGCCGGCGTCAGGGAGCGAAACAGCGCGGCGGGCGATTCGAAGGTGAAGTCACTGCCCTGATCCTTGCCTGTACGCCACGCGCGTTCGAACCGGCGCGCCCCGCGCGCGAGCGCCGAACCGGAGTCGCTCTCGATGCGAATGGTGGCTGTTCTGCTCATTTTCTTCTCCTTTTCCTGACGTCCGCCAGAAAATCCTCTATCAAGGATTCCGGCGATACGAACGCATACTTCGATTCACTTGCGCCTGTATGGCGATGGTCGCCTTTGCCCGATTCGTTGTCATAACCTACGATGCGCCGGCCCGGGAAACCGTAGAAAAGCCGGTACTTGCAACGGTGCGCGCTGCCGGCGACGGGTTGCGGCAATTCCCAGAGCACCATCTCGATGATCGCGCCGTCGTCATGGCGCTGCTTGAATTCGTAGAGCAGGCGCGCCTTCATTGTTGGCAACTATGCCAACACACGCGCCTGTTGTCAATCATGCCAACGGGGGGTCGCGCGGGCGGGCAAGCGCTACCGATAAGGCCCGCGCTACCCAGGATTAGGTCTGCCCTGGCTCCGGACGCGGCGCAACTCGAGCATCATTCCGGCAAGACCGATCGCCTCGACGCCCGCGCCGGCGGAAAAGCGCTCTTCGCCCGGATAGACGATGAAGCGCCGGTGCGCGCCCAGATCGGCGCAGGCCTGGTGGAAGCCGCGCTCCGGCTTCGGCACGAGGCTGCGCTTGACTTCAATCGCCCAGAGCCGGGCGGGCGTGGGCGTGAGCACCAGGTCGATCTCGGCTCCGGCAGCGGTGCGATAAAACGCGGCCTGTGTTCCCGGCGGCGCGGCCGCGATCAGGTTCTCGATCGCGAAGCCTTCCCAGCTTGGGCCCGCCACGGGGTGCGCGAGCAGAGTCTCAAGGTCGCCGATCCCGAGCAGCGCGTGCGCGATGCCGCTGTCGCGGATATAGATCTTGGGTGAGCGCACGAGGCGCTTGCCCACGTTTGCGCTCCAGGGCTCGAGCCGGCGCACGAGCAGAAGGTCAGCCAGCAGATCGAGGTAGCGCACGACGGTCTGCCCGCTCAGGCCGAGGCCCGACGCGAGCCGCGCAGCGTTGAATGTCGAGCCTTGCGCGTGCGCGAGCATGGTCCAGAACCGCCGCAGGGTTTCGGCGGGGATGCGTGGCCCGAGTTGCGGGATGTCGCGCTCGAGATAGGTGCGCACGAACCCCCGCCGCCATTCGAGGCTCGCGGCGCCGCTGCGCGCGAGGAAGCTGTCGGGGAAGCCGCCGCGCAGCCAGAGCCGGTCGAGGCCACGGTACGCGGCGCGTATTTCGAGCGCACCGAGCGGGCCAAGCGCGGCGTACACGATGCGGCCCGCGAGGCTCTCGGCGGACTGCCGCAGGAGATCGAGCGACGCCGAGCCGAGGATGAGAAAGCGCCCGCTCCTGCGGCCCCGCCGGCGGCCGGCGTCGATGAGGCCGCGCAGCGCCTGGAACAGCCCCGGCGCCCGCTGGATCTCGTCCAGGATGACGAGCTTGTCCTCGTGCCGCGAGAGATAGTCCTGCGGGTCCTCGAGCCGGGCACGGTCCGGTGCGGATTCCAGGTCCAGATAGACGTGCGGCCTGCCCGCGGCGATATCGAGGGCGAGCGTGGTCTTGCCCGCCTGCCGCGGCCCCAGCAGCCCGACGGCGGGATGCCGGCGGAGCATGCCTGCCACAACCGGCTTGAGGGCGCGCCCGATCATCCGTGCAAATCTACCACGCTACGGACGATTTGCAAGGTTGAGTTGGCCCCGGCCTGCCCGGATTGCGCAAAATCATTTCCCCTCCGCCCGCCGCAATTCGACCAGCTTCGCATATTTCATGAAACTGTTCATGCAGCCGATCGAAATATGCACCAGCCCCGGCAGGCCGTCGAGGAACCCGAAGCGCAGTACGTAGAACTTCAGGAAGCGCATCAAGGGCGAGAAGATGAGCTCCATGGCGCCCGCATGCTGCCCGCGCCGGTGCAGTTCGGCCGCGGCGAGCATGGTGTAGCGGTTCTGCTTCTCGAGGTAGCGGCCGAGATCCTCGGCCGAATCGTGCAGCAGGTCGCCCGCCAGCATTCCCGGCGTCGCGGTGTAAAGCACCTTCTCGTGCACGACGTCGTCGCTCCAGCGCGCCTGCCGGCGGTCGAAGAGGCGCGCGCTCCAGTCCGGATAACCTTCGCCATGGCGCAGCCAGCGGCCAAGGAAGCGGTTGCGCCGTGGCATGCGGTATACCGGCGCGGCGGGCGCCTGCATCTCCCGCACCAGGCTGGCGGCAAGCTCGGGCGAGACGCGTTCGTCCGCATCCAGGCACAGCACCCAGTCGTGCGCCGCCTGTTCCACCGCGAACTGCTTCTGCCGGCCGAAGCCGAGCCATTCTTTCGTCACCACGCGCGCGCCGTAACGTTCGGCGAGCGCCACCGTGCCGTCTGTGCTGCCGGAGTCGACCACCACGACTTCATCGGCGAACGCGACGCTGGCCAGGCACTCTGCAAGTTGCCCGGCTGCGTTGTGCGTGATCAGGACGACCGATAGAGGCAAAGGGTTTCCGCGCAGGTTCCGAGTTAAAATCGCGTGAAATCAAAGCGGTATTCTAGCCCACGCCCTCGCGGGCAAATTCTCCCAAGCCCAGCGGGCGCCTCCCTTCTTGCCGCGCATCCTGATCGTAAAAACCTCTTCGCTCGGCGACGTCGTGCACAACTGCCCGGCGGTCGCCGACATCGCGCGGCGCGTGCCAGATGCCACGATCGATTGGGTGGTGGAGGAGTCCTTCGCCGAAGTCGTGGCGATGCACCGCGCGGTGCGGCGCGTAATTCCGGTCGCCATCAGGCGCTGGCGCAGCGCGCTGGCCTACCCCTCCACGTGGTCCGAACTCGCGGCGTTGCGGCGTCTGTTGCGCTCCGAGCCCTACGACCACGTCATCGACAGCCAGGGGCTGCTCAAGAGCGCGCTCGTCACCCGGATGGCGCGCGGCCTGCGCCACGGCTTCGACCGGCATAGCTCGCGCGAGCGCTTTGCCGCGCACTTCTACGATGTGCGGCATGCGGTGCCGGTCGGACTGCACGCCGTGGAGCGCAGCCGCAAGCTCGCGGCTGCGGCGCTGGGCTATGTGCTGGACGATGCCTGCGACTACGGCCTGAATCCCGCCGCGGCCGCTCCGCTCGTGGAGGCTGTGCCCGCATCTTTCCCATACGCTGTGCTGCTCACCATGTCCAGCCGGGACGACAAGCTCTGGGCGGAAGAACACTGGCGGTCTGTGGGCGGGGCGCTGGCGGGGCGCAAAATTCAATGCCTGCTGCCCTGGGGGACCGAGGAGGAGAGGCGCCGCTGCGTGCGCATCGCCGCCGCAATCGGCGGCGCGGTGGTGCTGCGGCATATGTCCCTGGCCGAGCTGGCAAGTCTCGCGCGCAAGGCGCGTTTCGTCGTTGGCGTGGACACCGGGCTCACGCACCTCGCCGCAGCGCTCGAGGTGCCGGTGATCGGCCTGTACTGCGGTTCGGACCCGGCGCTGACGGGCTTGTATGGTGGGAAGTGGGTTCGCAACATGGGTAACACCGGGGCTCCGCCCACGGTAGCGCAGGTGATGGAAGCCGTGGAGCCCTTGCTCTGATGTGGCGTCTGCTCTACACGCTCGCGATCCGGCTGGCGGCCCCGCTCATCCTTGCCCGGCTCTGGTGGCGGGGGCGGCGCGAGCCGCTCTATCGCAGGCATGTCGGCGAGCGCTTCGGTTACTACGGTGAAGGTTCACACACCCGGCCCGTGCTGTGGCTGCACGCGGTATCGGTGGGCGAGGCGCGCGCCAGTGCGGCGCTGGTGCGCGCGCTTGCGGCGGCGCACGCCGACCACGACCTCGTGCTCACCTGCATGACGGCCGCGGGCCGCGAGACCCTGAAGGAATTGCATGGCGAGTCGGTGCGCGTTGCCTGGCTGCCCTACGACTATCCGGGCGCGGTGCGCCGATTCCTTGAGCATTTCAGGCCGCGCCTGGGCGTACTGGTGGAAACGGAAATCTGGCCGAACCTGCTTGCCGCCTGCACCAGCTACGGCGTACCGGTGCTGCTGGCGAACGCCCGCATGTCGGAAAAATCGGCGCTCGGCTACCGGCGCTCGGAGGGCCTGGCGCGGCCGGCGATCGCTTCGCTGGCGGCGGTCTGCGCGCAGAGCGAGGACGACGCGCAACGCCTGCGCGCGCTGGGCGCGCGCAGGGTCGAGGTCGCGGGAAACCTGAAGTTCGACAGCGCTCCGGACGAGCAGAAGCGTGCCGAAGGCGCCGCCTGGCGCGCGCGTCTCGCGCGCCCCGTGCTGCTGCTGGCAAGCACGCGCGAAGGCGAGGAGAAAATGCTGCTGGATGCGATGCCCGCACGGGACGAGAAGCTGCTGGTGCTTGTCGTCCCCAGGCATCCCCGGCGTTTCGATGAAGTCGCTCTTCTCTCCCAGTCCCGGCGCAGCCGCGATCCGGCGCCGGCGCCGCAGGATCGTGTGCACCTGGGCGACACCATGGGGGAGATGGACTTCTACTACGCGGCCGCGGACGTCGCGGTGATCGGCGGTTCGTTCGTGCCGCGCGGCGGGCAGAACCTGATCGAGGCCTGCGCGGCCGGCGTGCCGGTGGTGCTCGGCCCCAGCATGTTCAATTTCGCCGAGGCGGCGCGCCTCGCGCTCGAGGCCGGCGCCGCGATCCAGGCGCCAGACGCGGCGGGCGCAATCCGGGAGGCCTTGCGGCTGTTATTGAATGCTGAAGAAAGAAAATCGATGGGCGTGGCGGGCAGACAGCTTTGCGACGCGCATCGGGGTGCTACGAGAAAACACCTGCTGCTGTGCGAGGAACTGCTTACTGGTCCAGGGCGCGGTTGACCTCTTCGAGGTCGTCTTCGCGCAGGCTGCCGGCGGCAGCCTTCAGCCGCAGGTGGCTGGTGATCGTGTTGTAGCGGGCTACGGCGAGGTCGCGCCGGGTGGAGAACAGCTGCTGCTGCGCATTGAGCACATCGATGTTGATGCGCACGCCCACCTCGTAGCCCAGCTTGTTCGAATCCAGCGCGCTCTGCGAGGACACCAGCGCCTGCTCCAGCGCGCCGACCTGGGCGATGCCGTTGGTCACGCCAAGATAGGATTGGCGCGCGCTGAGCGCGGTGCTGCGCCGGGCGTTCTCCAGGTCCTGCTTGGATTTCTCGTAGAGCGCCGCCGCCTCGCGTTCCCTGGAATTGAGCGAGCCGCCCTGGAAAATCGGCACTCCGAGCTGCAGGCCGAAGCTCCCGCTGGTGACGTTGCTGGGAATCGTGGACAGCTCTGACGCTGTGCGCGACGACCGGCCATAGCTGGCGACGAAATCGAGCGTTGGATAGTGTCCGGCCGAGCCGCGCTTCGCCTCCAGGCCGGCGATCTCGGTCGCGGTCTCCTGGATCAGCACCGCGTAGCCCTGCTTCTCAGCCAGATCCACCCAGTTCTGCATGTTGGCCGGGTTGGGCGGCGTGAGCTTGACCTGCGCGCGCAGCGGCTTCAACGCCGGGTACGCCTTGCCCGAGATCTGCTGCAGCGCGCTGCGCTTGGTCTCGAGATCGTTGCGTGCCGCGATTTCCTGCGATGCGGACAGATCGAAGCGCGCCTGCGCTTCGTGCGTGTCCGTGATGGTGGCGGTGCCGACCTCGAAATTGCGCTTGGCCTGCGCGAGCTGCTCGCCGATGGCCGTTTTTTGCGCCTGCAGCAGGGCAAGCGTGTCCTGCGCCGCGAGCACGTCGAAATACGCCTGCGCCGCGCGCACGATCAGGTCCTGCCCAGCCTGGCCGAAGGTCGCCTCGGCCTGCTTCACCTGGTACTCGGATTGGTTGTATTGATAGACGTTCTGCATGCGGAAGATCGGCTGCGAGAACGACAGCGAATAGCCGTAGGAGCGCGCATCGCGCAGCGTCGTCGGGTTGCTGCTGTCGTGCGGCTCGGTCTCGGTGCGCGAGTTGGTGGCGCTGCCTGTGAGGTTGAGCGTGGGCAGGAGCAGGGCCCGGCCCTGCGGAAATTTCTCCAGCCCGGCCTGCAGGGAAAAGCGCGCAGCGGCGTATTGCGCGTCGTAGGCTTTCGCATCGCGATAGACCTGCTGCAGGTCCTGCGCGAGCGCGGGCAGCGCAAGGAACGAAAGGGCCAGCAGGAGCGCGCGCATCAAATGGACCTTATCAGAACTTGAAGCGGGAAGGCTGCGCGCAATTCGCCAGGGGGGCGAGCAGCGTCTCGAACAATTCGACAGTGCGAAATGCGCCCGGCGCCGTGCAGGTGACCAGCTTTGCGCTCATCGCCGGCGCATCGCCCACCACCGCGAAGGCGCGTCCGCCCGGTGCCAGCGATTCGAGAATCGCAGCCGGCAGCACGGGTACCGAACCGGTGAGCAGTACGATGTCGTAAGGGCCCTCGTAAGGGAAACCCGGCCGCACGCCGCGTGCGCCGTCGCCGATCTTGAGCGTGACGTTTTCGACGCCGTGGCGCGCTATGTTCGCCTTGCCGAAGGCGGCCAGAGCCGGATGAATCTCCACCGAGTACACCTGCGCGGCGCGGTGCGCGAGCAGCGCGGTCAGATAGCCGCTGCCGGTGCCGATTTCGAGTACGCGGTCGGTCTTCTTCACGGTCAATTCCTGCAGCACCCGGGCTTCCATCTTCGGCGGCCACATCTTCTGCTCCTCGCCCGCATTCTTCCCCAAGGGAATTTCCATGTCGGTGAAGGCAAGGTTGCGGTAGGCCTGCGGCACGAACTCCTCGCGCGGCACGGTGTAGAGCAGATCGAGCACGTCCTGATCCAGCACCTCCCAGGTGCGAATCTGCTGCTCGACCATGTTGCTGCGGGCCTGCTCGAGGTTCATTGCGTTTCTAAGGAAGCTGCGCGGGGCTGCCGGCGGGTTTTTCCTGCGATGGGGCAATCTTACCAAAGCGCTTTGCCCAGGCGGCAACATCGTCCAGGTAGGTGTAGATCACCGGCACCACCACCAGCGTGAGCAGCCCGGAAGTGATGACTCCGCCGATCACCGCCTGCCCCATGGGGGAGCGCTGCTCGCCGCCTTCGCCCAGGCCCAGCGCGAGCGGCAGCATGCCGAAGATCATCGCCAGCGTGGTCATGAGGATCGGCCGCAGCCGGATTCTGCCGGCGGCAAGAATCGCGGGGACGCGCGCTGCGCCTCGGCGCCGTTCCTGATTTACGAAGTCCACCAGCAGGACCGCGTTCTTGGTCACCAGGCCCATCAGCATGATGAAGCCGATGATGGAAAAAATGTTGAGCGTCGAACGGAACACGATCAGCGCCAGCACCACGCCGATCAGCGACAGCGGCAGCGACATCATGATCGCCGCGGGCTGGATGAAACTGCCGAATTGCGAAGCGAGGATCAGGTAGATGAAGATCACGCCCAGCGCCAGCGCCTGGACGGCGAAGCCGAGCGACTCCTGGATGTCCTTGGCCGAGCCGCCCATGGTGTAACGGTAGCCCGGCGGCATCACGATGCGATCGAGCTTGCCCTTGAGCTCCGTGGCGGCATCGCCGGCCGGGCGGTTGAACACGTTGGCCGTGATGAGCACCTCGCGCAGCTGTTCCTTGCGGTTGATCTGCTGCGAGCCGCCGGAGGGCACGATCGAAGCGATCTCGCGCAGGCGCACCATGCGCGGCGCGCCGTTGCCATCGAGCAGGCTGGAGGCGAGCGGCACGCGCTGCAGGTCCTCGGCGCGCGCGCGGTCTGAGCGCGACAGGCGCACCTGCACATCGTAGTACTGGTCGTCGGGCCCGCGCCAGTTGCCCACCGCCTGGCCGGCGAGCAGCGGCCGCAGCGCGGCGGCCACCTGGCCAACGCCGATGCCTAGATCGCTGGCGAGTTCGCGTTTCAGCTCCACCGACACCTGCGGCTTCAGCGCTTCGTCGCTGGATTCGACGTCCACTGCGCCGGGCACCTCACGCGTTGCCGCAATCGCCTGCGCGGCGAGCTCGGCCAGCACCTTTCGGTCCTGGCCGAGCAGCGAAACCTGGAGCGGCTTGCCGCTGGAGACCGACTTGTAGGCGCCGATCTGCTGCAGGTCGATGCCGGCGATGCGCGCGAGCCGTTCGCGCATCGGCCGCGTAAGTTCGTTCTGGGAGCGCTTGCGCTCCTTCCTCGGCACCAGCTGGACGAAGATGTTGACGCGGTTTTTCCCCTGGACGAAGCCGGTGTTGACGGTGGCGTAGGTGTACTTCACCTCCGGGAACTCGCGCAGCGCGGCTTCCGCCTGGCGCGCCTTCTGCGAGGTGAGTTCGAGCGAGGCGCCCACCGGGGTCTTGAACTGCACCTGCAGTTCGGAGAGGTCCGGTTCGGGCACGAATTCCGAACCGACGAATTTCATCAAGGGGAAGCTGACGAGGAAACTCGCCACGGCAATGGCGATGACCGTCTTGCGGTGTTCGAGGCTCCAGCCGAGCAAGCGCTCGTAGTTGCTCGAGACACGCTCCATCAGCGCGTGGAACCACGCGAGCAATCGTCCCAGGGGTCCTGAGCTGTACTTGCCCTCGGCTTGCGGATCGTGCCAGATCGACGAGAGCATCGGGTCGAGCGTGAAGGAAACAAACATGGAAATGAGCACCGCGCTTACCACCGTCAAGCCGAACTGGTGGAAGAACCTGCCGATGATGCCGCCCATGAAGCCGACCGGCAGGAAAACCGCGACGATCGAGAACGTCGTCGCGAGCACTGCGAGGCCGATTTCGCGCGTGCCCTCGAGGGCCGCGGTGCGGTGGTCGGCGCCCAGCGCGATGTGGCGCACGATGTTCTCGCGCACCACGATCGCATCGTCGATCAAGAGGCCCACCGACAGCGAGAGCGCCATCAGCGTGAGCACGTTCAGCGTGAAGCCGAACGCGTAGATGAACAGGAAAGTGCCGATGAGCGCGATCGGCAGCGTGAGCCCCGTGATCACGGTGCTGCGCCAGGAGGCGAGGAACAGGAACACGATCGCGATCGTCAGCAGCCCGCCCTCGATGAGCGTCTTCTTGACGTCGGCCACCGAGTTGCGGATGCCGGTGGAGGCATCGCGCACGATGTCGACCTTCACGTCCGAAGGCAGGAAAGACTGCAGTTCCTTCGCCACCCGGCGCACGCCGTCCACCACCGCTATCGTGTTCTCGCCGTGCGCCTTGATGATGTCGATCGAAAGCGCCCTCTGGCCGTTCACCAGCGCAGCGTTCTCCTCTTCCTGCTGGCCGTCCTCGATTTCGGCGACCGAGCCCAGCGTGACTGCCGTAGTCCGACCCCCGGCGCCGCGGCGGGCCACGATCAAATTGCGGAAGTCCTGCGGCCCGCTCAAGCGCGCGCGCAGCTGGACGATTTTTTCCTGGCTCGGCGTGACGATCGAGCCGGCCGGAATTTCCTGGTTCTCGCTCTGCAGCGCCCGGATCACCTGGTCGGCGCCGACCTTCTGCGCCTCCAGCGATTCGAGATTGAGGTAGACCTTGATTTCGCGCTTCACGCCGCCCACCAGCGTGGCCTGGCCGACGCCGCCGACATTCTCGAGGCGCTTCTTGATCACCTGGTCGGCGAGCGTGGTGAGTTCGCGCAATGACCGGCTGGAGGACTGCACCGCAACCGAAATGATGGGGAAGTCGTCCGGGTTGAAGCGGCT
>CAZTSJ010000024.1:0-5234 GCA_964616875.1 uncultured Bordetella sp.
CACCGGGGTCGTCGGCGTGCTGAAGGGCGGCAAGCCGGGTGGCTGCGTCGCCCTGCGCGCCGACATGGATGCGCTGCCGGTGACCGAGGAAACCGATGTCCCGTTCAAGAGCACCGTGCGCGCGCCCTGGAACGGCGCCGAGGCGGGCGTGATGCACGCCTGCGGGCACGACACGCACGTGGCGATGCTGATGGGGGTGGCCGAAATTCTCGCCGCGATGCGCAGCGAGCTGCGTGGCACGGTGAAATTCATCTTCCAGCCCGCCGAGGAGGCCCCGCCGCGGGGCGAAGAGGGTGGCGCCCGCATCATGATCGAACAGGGCTGCATGCAGAATCCAGAGGTCGACGCGATTTTCGGCCTGCACATCACTTCCCGCCAGCACGTCAACGTCATCGGCTACCGCTCCGGGCCGCTGATGGCGAGTTCGGACGCGTTCTACATCGCGTTGCGCGGACGGCAGACGCACGGCGCGCAGCCCTGGGCTGGCGTCGACCCGATCGTGGTGGGCTCGCAGATCGTGCTCGGCCTGCAGACCATCGTCGCGCGGCGCATGAACATCACCCAGGAGCCCTCGGTGGTGACGGTCGGCAGCTTCCAGGCCGGCAACCGCGGCAACATCATCCCGGACGAGGCACGGATGGAGGGCACGATCCGCGCCTTCGACGAGAGTCACCGCAACCATCTGCACGAGTGCGTGCACCAGATTTCGACGCTGATCGCGCAGTCGGGCGGCGCACGCGCGGAGGTGACGATCGACCGCGGCTATCCGGTGACCTCGAACAATGCGGCGCTCACGGAATGGGCCGTGCCGGTGCTCAAGCGCGTTGCGGGCGAAGGCGCGGTAGGCATCGTCCCGAAGACCTGCGGCGCCGAGGACTTCTCCTTCTACCAGCGCGAGGTGCCCGGCTTCTTCTTCTTCCTCGGCTGCACGCCGCAGGACCGCGACTGCAGGAAAGCGGACGCGAACCACAGCCCGCGCTTCTACGTCGACGAAGCCAGCCTCAAGCTCGGCGTGAAGTCGCTCGCGACGCTGGCGGTGGATTGGCTGGCGGCAAACCAGCCCTGACTCATTCCTCGGGCTTGTTGCCCACCGCTTTGCTCCAGCGCAGCTTCTCGCGCAGCATCGTGAAGTAGCTGTAGCCGGGCGGGTGCACGAAGCGGATCGAATCGGCCGAGCGCTTGAGCACCAGCCGGTCGCCCTCCTGCAGGTCGGTGAGCGCGAAGCCGTCGAAGTGCGCGCGCGCATCGACCGCGTGCATGAGGGTGATTTCGATCACGCTGCGGTCGCTCACGCTCACCGGCCGCGCCGAGAGCACGTGCGGATTGAGCGGCACCAGCGCGAACGCGGGTACGGTGGGCTGCAGGATCGGGCCCTGCGCGGAGAGCGCGTAAGCCGTGGAACCGGTCGGCGTGGCCACGATGACGCCGTCGGCGCGCAGGCGATAGACGTATTCGCCGTCGATGGTGAGCTTGAATTCGATCAGGCGCGCCTGCGAGCCCTTGGTGAGCACGGCTTCGTTCAGCGCCACCGTGCGCAGCACCGAATCCGTGCCGCGCAGGATCTCGGCCTCGATCAGCGCGCGTTCCTCGACGGTATGGCGGCCCTCCAGGATCGCGCCCACCGACTGGCTCATGTCGTGCAGCGCGATATCGGTCATGAACCCGAGCCGCCCCAGGTTGATGCCGGCGAGCGGTACACGGTGGTGCGCGAGGTTGCGCGCCGCGGCGAGCATGGTGCCGTCGCCGCCCACCACGATCGCGAGGTCGGCGCCGCGGCCGATCTCATCGTATCCGGCCGCATTGCAACCTGCGGCGCCTTTCTCGCCCACGCCGGCCGCAGTGTCGCGTTCCAGCATCACTTCGCAGCCGCGCTGGCGCAGGAAATCGCGCAACGCGCGCAGCGACTGGGCGACTTCGGGCGTCTGTTTGCCGATGAGCGCAACGCGCTTGAAGGCGGGGGGCATCGCGCGATTCTAACGGTAGAATCCCGGCATGCTGGATAAACGCTCGCAGATCCTGCTCAAGACGCTGGTCGAGCGCTACATCGCGGAAGGCCAGCCGATCGGTTCGCGCACGCTGTCGCGTCACGCGGGACTCGACCTGTCGCCGGCCACGATCCGCAACGTGATGTCGGACCTCGAGGAGATGGGACTCATCGCGAGCCCCCATACCTCGGCCGGGCGCGTGCCGACGCCGCTGGGCTACCGGTTCTTCGTCGACACGCTGCTGGTGGTGAAGCAGCTCGGCCTGGGCGAGCTGCACCAGCTCGAGGACCAGCTGCACCCGGACAACCCGCAGCGCGTGATCCAGGCGGCCTCGCAGCTGCTGTCCCAGCTCACCAATTTCGCCGGCATCGTGATGACGCCGCGCCGCCGCGCCCTCACCTTCCGCCAGATCGAATTCCTGCGCCTGTCCGAGAAGCGCGTGCTGCTGATCGTGGTCACGCCCGACGGCGACGTGCAGAACCGGATCCTGTTTACCGACCGCGACTACACGCCCTCGGAACTGGTGACCGGCGCGAACTACATCAACCAGCACTACTCGGGGCACAGCTTCGAGGAAATCCGCCGCCTGGTGCACGACGAACTGCGCGAAATCCGCCAGGACATGATGTCGCTCATGAGCGCGGCGCTCGAAGCGAGCAGCAAGGTGGTCGCCGAGGGCAGCGAGCAGTACGTGATCTCGGGGGAGCGCAACCTGCTCGCGGTGCGCGACCTGTCGCAGGACATGAGCCGCATGCGCCAGCTGTTCGAACTGTTCGAGCACAAGACTTCGCTGGTGCAGATCCTCGACCTGTCGCTGCGCGGCGAGGGCGTGCAGATCTTCATCGGCGGCGAGTCCGGCGTCACGGCGCCCGACGAAGTGAGCGTGGTGACCGCGCCTTACAAGGTGGGCGGCGAAGTGGTGGGGACGGTGGGCGTCATCGGACCGACGCGCATGGCCTACGACCGCGTCGTGCCGATCGTCGACGTCACCGCCAAGCTGCTCTCCAGCGCCTTGTCGCAGCCGTAACCCAGTCGCCGTAACTCGCCAGCCCTGAACGGCATTCTCCTCGTCAATCTCGGCACGCCGGCGGCGCCCACAGCCGCCGCGGTGCGCAGCTTTCTCGCCGAATTTCTCGCCGACCCGCGCGTGGTCGAGCTGCCGCGCTGGATCTGGCTGCCGATCCTGCACGGCATCGTCCTGCGCACCCGGCCCGCGCGCAGCGCGAAGAAATACGCCGCCATCTGGACGCCCGAGGGTTCTCCCCTCGCCGTGCATACGCGGCGTCAGTCACTTCTGCTTGGAAAAATCCTTGCAGAAAGAAACGTCAAAGTTGCGCACGCGATGCGCTACGGGCAACCCTCGATCGCCGCTGGCCTCAAAATCCTTGCCGGTTGCGAGATCGTCGTCGTGCCGCTCTATCCGCAGTTTTCACGCAGTACAACGCAAAGCGTTCGGGATGTGATCGGCGCAAAGGCAAGGATGGTCGAGAGCTTTCACGACCATCCCGCCTACATCGGCGCTCTGGTCGCGCTGGTGCAGCGCCACTGGGCGGCGCACGGCAAGGGCGACAAGCTGGTGATGAGCTTCCACGGCCTGCCCAAACGCGCCGTCGACCAGGGGGATCCCTACCAGGCGCAATGCCTCGCCACCGCCAAGATCCTCGCCGGGTCGCTGCGCATCGCGCCGGCTGACTACAGGATCGCCTTCCAGTCCCGCTTCGGTGCCGCCGAGTGGCTGCAGCCATACACGGAACCAACGCTCATCGAGCTCGCAAGGCAGGGCGCGAAGCGCGTCGACGTCGTCTGCCCCGGGTTCGTTTCGGACTGCCTGGAAACGCTGGAGGAAATCGCGCTCGAAGGCCGCCAGGCCTTCCTTGGCGCAGGCGGCAGGGAATTCCATGCCCTGCCCTGCCTGAACGAGACGCCGGAGTGGATCACGGCGCTGGCGAAAATAGCCGACCAGGCCCCTTGAAGCCGGGGCGCGCGCCCCCATTTGTTAGCCGCTATATGTCCGATACCCCTGATTCGCAACCAGAGAGCGCCTCCGCAGCCGCCGGCGAGAAAACCCTCGACGCCCTGCTGGCCGAGGCGCAGGCCCGGCTCGACGAGCAGCGCGACGCCTGGATGCGGGCGGTCGCCGAAGCCGAGAACATCCGCAAGCGCGCGCAGGTCGACGTCGCGGCCGCGCACAAGTACGGCGTCGAGCGCTTCGCCGAAGGACTGCTGCCGGTGATGGACAGCCTTGAAGCGGCGTTGCAGTCGAAGGACGTGAGTGGCATCGAAATCACCCTGCGCCAGTTGAAGGCGGCGCTGGACAGGGCCCGCATCCAGGAAATCAATCCGCAAGCGGGAGAGCGGTTCGACCCGCACCGTCACCAGGCGGTGGCCGCGGTAGAGCAGGCCGACGCGGAGCCGAACTCGATCGTCGCCGTAATGCAGAAGGGGTACCTGCTGCACGACCGGATCCTCCGCCCGGCGCTCGTGACGGTCGCCAAGGCACTTGAAAACTCGGGCGGAAACCCCATATCTGACAGTAATCTGAACTCGAATTGAGGCACTGACATGGGCAAGATCATCGGCATCGACCTGGGCACCACCAATTCCTGCGTCGCGATCATGGAGGGCGGCAAGCCCAAGGTGATCGAGAACTCGGAAGGCGCGCGCACCACCCCTTCCATCGTCGCTTACACCGACGAGGCGGACATTCTCGTCGGCGCGCCGGCCAAGCGCCAGGCGGTCACCAACGCGAAGAACACGCTGTTCGCCGTGAAGCGCCTGATCGGCCGCAAGTTCAGCGAGAAGGAAGTACAGAAAGACATCGACCTGATGCCCTACGCCATCGCCAAGGCCGACAACGGCGACGCCTGGGTCGAGGTGCGCGGCAAGACAATCGCCCCGCAGCAAGTATCGGCGGAAATCCTGCGCAAGATGAAGAAAACCGCCGAGGACTACCTCGGCGAAGAAGTCACCGAGGCGGTGATCACGGTGCCCGCCTACTTCAACGACTCGCAGCGCCAGGCGACCAAGGACGCCGGGCGCATCGCGGGACTCGAAGTGAAGCGCATCATCAACGAGCCAACCGCCGCGGCCCTCGCCTACGGCCTCGACAAGCTCCACACCGATAAGAAAATCGTCGTGTACGACCTCGGCGGCGGAACCTTCGACGTCTCCGTCCTCGAAATCGGCGACGGCGTATTCGAAGTGCTCGCGACGAACGGCGACACCCACCTGGGCGGCGACGACTTCGAC
>CAZTSJ010000025.1:0-11215 GCA_964616875.1 uncultured Bordetella sp.
GCCGGACGGCGCGCGGCTCGCGGTCTCGCTGTCGCGCGATGGCGGCTCGCAAATCTACCTGGTGAATCCGGACGGCAGCAACGTGCGCCGCATCTCGCAGTCGGGGGGCATCGATACGGAACCGGTGTTCTCGCCCGACGGTCAAAACCTGTATTTCACTTCCGACCGGGGCGGCAGCCCGCAGATCTACCGCATGCCGGCCAACGGCGGCGAGGCACAGCGCGTGACCTTCGAAGGAACCTATAACGTGTCACCCCGCATCAGCCCCGATGGCAGGCGGCTCGCGTACATCGCGCGCAACGGCGGCAAATTCCAGGTCGCTACCCTCGATCTGGCCACGCGCCAGACGACAATACTCACCGACAGCGACAAGGACGAGTCGCCCAGCTTTGCGCCCAACGGCCGCATGATCCTGCTCGCGACCGTCAATTCCGGCCGCGGCGTGCTCTCGGCGGTCTCGGCCGACGGGCGCATCAAGCAACGCCTGACCACCGCGTCGGGCGACGTACGGGAACCAGCCTGGGGGCCATTCAATCGATGAAGCGGAGAAATCACATGCGTACAAACCGGCTCGTTTTCCTCAGCACGCGCGCAGCCGCCGTGCTTGCCTTCGCCACGCTCGCCTCCTGCGGGGGCGGACCGGTTTCGGAACAATCGCCCGCCGGGGTGGAGGAACGCACGCCTTCGGGCACGGCCGGCGGCACGACGACCAAGCCGGTGCCGCAGGGTCAGGTCGCCAAAGTGGACCTGACCGGGAAGCCCAGCGCCCAAAGCATATTGACGGACCCGCGCAACATCCTGTCGCGGCGCTCCATCTTCTATGAACTCGATGCCTACGACGTGAAGGAGCAGTACAAGGACCTGGTTGAAGCACACGCCAGGTACCTGCGCGACAATCCCAAAACCAAGATGCTGATCCAGGGCAATACCGACGAGCGCGGCAGCCGCGAATACAACGTCGGACTCGGACAGCGCCGCTCGGAGGGCGTGAAGCGCATGCTGCTGCTGCTCGGGGCGAGAGAGGACCAGGTCGAATCGGTGAGCCTGGGCGAAGAAAAACCCCGCTCCGAGGGCCATGACGAGCAGGCCTGGACGCAGAACCGGCGCAGCGACATCCTGTACCAGGGCGAGTATTGATGCGCAGGGCGGCGCTTGCCGCGGTTTGCGCAGCGCTTCTCGCGCTGCCGGGCGCGGCGTTCGCGCTTTTCGACGACAACGTCGCGCGCGACAGGATCGAGGCGCTGCGCAGGCAAGTCGAAGCTGCGGCCAAGCTGGTCGAGGAGCGCCTGGCGAAGATCGAGGCCAATACCCTGGAGCGGCGCGCGCTGGTCGATCTCGCGGCGCAGATCGAATCCCTGAAGAGCGAAATCGCCCGCATGCGCGGCCAGCTCGAAGTGCTGCAGAACCAGATCGAGACGGCGGACAAGCGCGGCAAGGACCTCTACGTGGACATCGACACGCGGCTGCGCAAGCTCGAGCAGCCGAAGGAAGCCGCTGCGGCTGAGAAGCCGCCCGCGGATGCCGGGGCGCCGGCGGCCGAAGCGAAGGCCTACGAAGCGGCGCTCAACCAGTTCAAGCTGGGCAACTATCCGCTCGCGGTGTCCGCGTTTCAGGGCTTTCTGGTGACCTATCCCTCCAGCAAGCTCGCGCCCTCGGCGCAGTACTGGATCGGCAACGCCTACTTCGCGCAGCGCGACTACAAGCAGGCGATTACGGCGCAGCAGCGGGTGCTCTCGGCCTGGCCGGAGGACGCCAAGGCGCCTGACGCGCTGCTCAATATCGCCTCCGCGCAGGACGCACTGGGCGACCGGCGCGGCGCGCAGAAGACGCTCGAGGGACTGCTTGCAAAATACCCGCAGGCTCCCGCCGCCGCGAGCGCCAAGCAGCGCCTCACGCAAGGCGCGGCCAAGAAGTAGCCCTGGTGGCCGAACCAACGGCAGCGCAACTCGCGCCCTACGTCGCCTGGGCCGCATTCGCGCTCGCGTTCGTGTTCGGGGCGGTCGCCAACAAGACCGATTTCTGCACCATGGGCGCGGTATCGGACTGGGTCAACATGGGCAGCCTCAACCGCATGCGCATGTGGCTGCTGGCGATCGGCGTTGCGATCCTCGGTGCGAGCGCGCTGCAGCTCGCGGGCGTGGTGGATCTTTCCAAGTCCATCTACCAAGGGCGCAATTTCACCTGGCTGTCCTATCTCGTGGGCGGCTTCCTGTTCGGTGTCGGCATGACGCTCGCCTCGGGCTGCGGTTCCAAGACCCTGATCCGCATCGGCGGCGGCAACCTGAAATCGGTGGTGGTGTTTCTGGTGGCCGGAATTGCCGCCTACATGACCCTGCGCGGCATCCTGGGCGCGTTCCGAGTCGGCGTGCTGGAGCAGGCCGCGATGAACTTATCCACAGGCCAGGATTTGCCCTCGCTGTTTGCTTCTGCTTCCGGTCTTTCCAGAAATGCCTTGCTATGGCTCCTCGCCCTCGTAATAGGCGGCGGATTGATCGCCTTCGCCTACGCCGCGAAGGACTTCCGCAGCAATTTCGACTATACGCTGGGCGGCGTGGTCACGGGGCTGGTGGTGGTGGGCGGCTGGCTGGTGAGCGGCCATCTGGGCCATCTGGCCGAGGATCCGAAGACCCTCGAGGAAGCGTTCGCCGGAACCAACAGCGGGCGCATGGAGGCCTTCTCGTTCGTCGCGCCGCTTGCCTACTCGCTCGAGTACCTGATGCTGTGGACGGACAAGACGAAGATCATCACATTCGGCATTGCATCTACCGCGGGAGTGATCGCCGGATCGGCCGCCTACGCGCTCGCGGCAGGGAAATTCCGCTGGGAAGGCTTTCGCAACGCCGAAGACACCGGCATGCACATGATCGGCGGCGTGCTGATGGGATTCGGCGGCATCACCGCGCTCGGCTGCACCATCGGGCAGGGGATTTCGGGCTTCTCCACCCTCGCCCTGGGCTCCATCATGACCTTCGCTGCGATCATTGCCGGCTCGGCCGCGACCATGAAGTGGCAGTACTGGCGAATGACCCGCGAGGCCTGATAAAATTCGCCCCCTTTCCAGCAATTTTCCCATGGGTCGTTAGCTCAGCTGGTAGAGCAGCGGACTTTTAATCCGTTGGTCGCCGGTTCGAATCCGGCACGGCCTACCACTACAAATAGACGAACGCCCCTCGAGCAGACCGGGGGCTGTTTGTTCGTTTATTCGCGCGCGCGCGCGAGTTTTTCGACTTCGGGCAGGCGCCGCAGAGCGCGAATGACGCGCGCAAGGTGCGCGCGGTTGCCCACTTCTATCACGAAAAGCATGGTGGTGAAGACCGCGCGGTCCTCCTCCATGCTGATCGAATCGATGTTGGAGCCGGCCTCGGCGATCTCCGAGGCGACCTTGGCCAGCACGCCGCGCTGGTTGGTCACCACCACCCGCAACGCGGTCGGAAACATGCGGCTCGGCCGGCGGTCCCATTCGACGTCGATCCACTGGTCGGGTTCGATGCGGCGCGAGCGCTTTGCCTGCCTGCATTCGTCGGTGTGCACCACCAGGCCCTGGCCTTTTTTCATCGAGCCGAGGATCGCATCGCCGGGGATGGGCCGGCAGCAGCTCGCAAGTTGCACCGCCATGCCCTCGGTGCCGCGGATCACGACGCTGGCGGCGGCATTCTTCGGCTGGCCGCCCTTCGCGCCGTCGCGCTCGGTCTTGCGCAGCAGCCGTCTTGCGACCACGGCTGGCAGGCGCCGGCCGAGGCCGATGTCGGCGAGCACCTCGCGCCGCGAATGCGCGCCCGAGTCGCGCACCGCGCGCGCCCAGCTTTCCTCGTCGATCACCGCCTGCGCGTGGCCGGCGGCCTTGAGCGCCTGCTCGAGCAGCCGCTCGCCGAGCGCCGCCGATTCGTCGTACTGCATGGTTTTCAGGAAATGGCGGATGTTGGAGCGCGCCTTGGCGGTGCGCACGTACTGCAGCCAGGTCGGGTTGGGCTTGGCATAGCCGGTGGTGACGATCTCGATGCGATCGCCGTTGCGCAGTTCGGTGCGCAGGGCGACGAGTTCGCCGTTGACGCGCGCGGCGACGCACTTGTTGCCGATATCGGTGTGCACCGCGTAGGCAAAATCCACCGCGGTGGCGCCGCGCGGCAGCGACATGATGCGGCCCTTGGGCGTGAAGACATAGACCTCGTCGGGGAACAGGTCCACCTTGACGTGCTCGAGGAACTCCTGCGAATTGCCCGACTGGCTCTGGATTTCGAGCAGCGACTGCAGCCACTGGTGCGTATTCTTCTGCAGCTCGGAGAGCGAATCCGCGTCGCTCTTGTACATCCAGTGCGAGGCGACGCCGGCTTCGGCGAGGCGGTGCATTTCCTCGGTGCGCAACTGGATCTCGACCGGCACGCCGTAGGGGCCGATCAGCGCGGTGTGCAGCGACTGGTAGCCGTTCGCCTTCGGTATCGCGATGTAGTCCTTGAACTTGCCCGGCACCGGCTTGTACAGGCCGTGCAGCGCGCCGAGCGCGAGGTAGCAGGTGGGGTTGTCCTTCACCACCACGCGAAAGCCGTAGATGTCGTGCACCTCGGAGAACGACAGGTGCTTCTCGATCATTTTGCGGTAGATCGAATAGATGTGTTTTTCCCGGCCGGTGATCGCGGCGGCGACCCCGGCTTCTGCCAGGCGCGCCTTGATCGCGGTCTCGATCTTGCCGACCACCTCGCGCCGGTTGCCGCGCGCCGCGCGCGTGGCCTTGTAGAGCACCCGGTAGCGCAGCGGGTGGGTGTGCGAGAAGGCGAGTTCCTGCAGTTCGTGGAACAGCGCGTTCAAGCCGAGCCGGTTGGCGATCGGCGCGTAGATCTCCATCGTTTCGCGTGCGACCCGGCGCCGCTTGGCGGGCGCGACCGCGGCGAGCGTGCGCATGTTGTGCAGGCGGTCGGCGAGCTTGATCAGGATGACGCGCACGTCGCGCGCCATCGCGAGCAGCATCTTGCGGAAGTTCTCCGCCTGCGCGTCCTCGGCCGACTGGAATTCAATTTTGTCGAGCTTGGATACCCCGTCGACCAGGTCCGCGACGGGCTTGCCGAAGGTGTCGGAGATCTCGGCCTTGGTGACCGAGGTGTCCTCCATCACGTCGTGCAGCAGCGCCGCAACCAGCGCCTGGCCATCGAGGTGCCAGTCGGCGAGGATCTCGGCCACCGCCAGCGGATGGGAGATGTAGGGCTCGCCCGATTGGCGCGTCTGTCCCGCGTGCGCGGCCCCGGAGAAGCGGTAGGCCTCGGCGAGCCGCGCGACGTCGGCCGGCTTCAGATAGCCGAAGCGGGACGCATCCAGCAGCGGAACCGCGGACATGGGGGGAGGTTAGCGCAGTTCCCCCCGGGAACGACAGCTAGAGCGTGGGCGTCTCCGGCGTCACCGGCGCGACAACCGCTGCGGGGGCGGCGGTTTGCGGCGGCTGGTTGCGCCGCAGGACTTCAACCCCGATCTTGCCCACGGAGATTTCGCGCAGCGCGATTACGGTGAATTTGTCGCGGTTGGGCTCGACCAGGGGCGAGGCGCCCTGGCTGAGCTGGCGCGCGCGGTAGGTGGCCGTCAGCGTGAGCTGGAAACGGTTCGGGATGCGCTTGAGGCAATCGTCAACGGTAATGCGGGCCATGGGGCACTTTCAGCAATGTTGGTTCGGCTACGGGGTTGCAGCGCGCGCTTTGCGCAGGCGCTCGACCCGGATGATCGCCTGCAAATCCCGCTTGGCGACATCGAAGTCTTTGTTAATTATAACGTAATCGAACTCCGGGGCGTGCGATATCTCTTCTTCCGCGCTCGCCAGCCGGCGCCTGATCACGGCATCCGAGTCCTGGCCGCGCGCGCGCATGCGCCGCTCGAGCTCCGCCACCTCGGGCGGCAGGATGAACACGCCGATGGATTGCGGGTACAGCCGGCGCACCTGTTGCGCGCCCTGCCAATCGATTTCCAGCATCAGATCCTGGCCGCGCGCGAGTGCTTCGCGAATCACTGACTGCGAGGTACCGTAGCGGTTGCCGTGCACCTCGGCACTCTCGAGGAACTCGCCGCGCTCGAGCATGGCAAGAAAGGTTTTTTCGTCGACAAAGTGGTACTCGCGTCCGTTGATTTCGCCCGGGCGCGGCGCGCGCGTGGTGTAGGAGATCGAGAGCTTGAGGTGCGGATCCTCGGCGAGCAGCGCGTCGATCAGCGAGCTTTTGCCCGCACCGGAGGGGGCGGTAATGACAAAGAGCAACCCGCTCATCGGGTTCCTTTATATGCGCTCATTCGATGTTTTGTACCTGCTCCCGAATCTGCTCAATGAGGAGTTTCAATTCAAGCGCGCAGTCCGCTATTTTCAGCCCGGCCGCCTTGGATGCAAGGGTATTTGCCTCGCGGTTGAGCTCCTGGGCGAGAAAATCCAGCCGCTTGCCAGCGGGTGAACTGCGCGCGCCGCCTTCCGCGAGCACGCGCTCGACCTCGTCGAGGTGGGTGGCGAGGCGCGAGAGTTCCTCGTCGACGTCGCTTTTGGCGGCGAACAGGGCGATCTCGACGCGCGCGCGATCGTCGTCGCCGCCGCCGAGCACTTCGCGCAGCCGCTCCGAGATTTTCGCGCGATGCGCCGCCACCGCCTCGGGCACCAGCGGCGCGACATCCGCGAGCTGCTTGCGCATGCGGGCGACGCGCTCAAGAATGATGAGCGCGAGCTTGGCGCCTTCGCGGCCGCGCGCCGCACACAGCTCATCCAGCGCCCGGCGGCACAGCTTATCCAGCGTGCCGCGCGTGCGCTCTTCGTCCGCGGCGGGTTCGGCGAGCACGCCGGGCCAGCGCAGCAGCTCGGCGACGCTCAGCGCCGCGGCAGCTGGAAAGGTTTTCGCTATTTCCTTTTCAAGGACTTTCAGGCGTTCCAGTGCCGGAGCATTCAAACGTGGCGTTTCCGGTTTTGCCGCTGGGCCGACGGAAAGACGGCAATCCACCTTGCCGCGCGCGACGCGCGCGCTGATCAATTCGCGCAGCATCGGTTCGGCGGCGCGCAGTTCCTCGGCGACGCGGAATTGCAGATCGAGAAAGCGCGAATTCACCGAGCGCAGCTCCAGAGTCAGGGCGCCGCGCGGCAATTCGGCGCTCGCAACGGCGTAGCCGGTCATGCTGTAGATCATGGGGATGCAGGTATCATAGGGGAGATGTCCGCGCAAGCCAACCAGCCGTTGCCGGAAGGCTTTCAGCTCGAAAATTACAGGGTGCTCCACCTGATTGCTTCGGGCGGATTCTCGTTCGTGTATCTCGCGCACGATGAGAACGAGGTGCCCGTCGCGATCAAGGAATACCTGCCCGCGACGCTTGCGCTGCGTACGAAGGACAGTCCGGCGCCGGTGGTGCCGGAAGAGAATCTGCCGACGTTCCGCTACGGCCTGAAGTGCTTCTTCGAGGAAGGCCGGGCGCTGGCGACGCTGCAGCATCCGAACGTGGTGCGCGTCATCAATTTTTTCCGCGCCAACGACACCGTGTACCTCGTGATGCGTTACGAGCGCGGCCGCACGCTGCAGGAACACATCCAAAAGAAGAGCGGCCCGATCAAGGAGGAATGGCTGCGCAACACCTTCGTGCAGTTGCTCAACGGTCTGCGCGAGGTGCACTCCACCAAGCTGCTGCACCTGGACATCAAGCCGGGCAACATCTACGTGCGCAACAACGGCAATCCGGTGCTGATCGATTTCGGCGCCGCGCGCAAGACGCTCACGGTGGACGGCCTCAAGCTGCCGCCGATGTACACGCCGGGATTCGCCTCGCTCGAGCACCACCGGGAGCGCGCCAAGCTCGGTCCCTGGAGCGATATCTACTCCATCGGCGCCTCCATGTACGCCTGCCTGGCCGGCGCCGGCCCGCCTGTTGCGACGCAGCGCGTGGAGAAGGACAAAATGACAAGCGCGCGCAAGGGCTGGGCGGGCAAGTATTCCGTAGATCTGCTGGACACCATAGACTGGTGCCTGCGCCTGGACTACATGGAGCGGCCGCAGAGCGTGTTCGCGTTGCAGAAGGCGCTGACGGGGGAGAAGGAGCCGGGGTTCCGCGGCGAGGCGCCGATACTCGATCAATGGAAAGACGCGATCCTGCGCAAGATCAAACGCTGATGAGCCACGGAGCGAGCGGCAGAACGTGAAATACACGATTTTCGAGGACACGCGCATCGGCAAGCGGCCCTACCAGCAGGACCGCATCGCGCATTGGCATACGAAAGAGGCGCTCTTCCTGGTGGTCGCCGACGGCATGGGCGGACATGCGCACGGCGACGTGGCGGCGCAGGTCACGGTGGATTGCCTGGGCAGCGCCTTTCGCAACGAGGCAAAACCGAAGGTCGCGGATCCCGACAATTTCCTCTTCCGCGGAGTCGGCCGCGCGCATGCCATGATCCTGCACCAGACGCAGCGCAAGGGGCTCGTGCAGGACCAGGCAAACTCGCCGCGCACCACTGTGGTGGCGTGCCTGGTGCAGGACGGCTATGCCTTCTGGTCCTTTGTCGGCGACTCGCGCCTGTACCTCATCCGCGAGGGTCGCGTCGTGACGCGCACCCGCGACCACACGCCGGTGCAGATGCTGATCGACGCGGGCAAGATCCGCGAAGAGGCGGCGGCGACGCACCCGGACCGCAACAAGTTGCTGCAGTGCCTGGGCGGTCCGCGTGCGCCGCGCGTCGAGCCGACCGGGCATGCGCGCCTCCTGCAGAACGACATCGTGCTGATGTGCTCGGACGGCTTCTGGGGACCGCTCACGCAGCGCCAGCTGCTTGCCGGGGTGCTCGGCAAGGACATGAAGAAGGCATTTCCCGAGCTGATCGATCTTGCCGAGACCCGCGCGGGGGCCCGCTGCGACAACGTTTCCGTGCTGGCGGTCCAGTGGCACGACAAGGCGGTGCCGGCGCCGGTGGAGCCGCTCACGGTGCCGATGGACGACATGCCGACCGATGTGCGCGATTTCAGCGCCACCGATCCGGATTTCATGCACATGACCGACGCCGACATCGAGCGCCAGATCACCGAGATCAAGAAAGCGCTGAAGAAGCACGAACCGGTGAAAAAGTGAGGCCCAGCGGCAGGCAGGCGGAGGAGCTGCGCGCGGTGCGCATCGTTCGCGGCTACACGCGGCACGCGGAGGGCTCCGTACTGGTGGAATTCGGCGACACCAAGGTGCTGTGCACCGCGAGCGTCGTGGGACAGGTGCCGGGCTTCATGCGCGGCAAGGGGCGTGGCTGGGTCACCGCCGAGTACGGCATGTTGCCGCGCGCGACACACACGCGCGGCGACCGCGAGGCGGCACGCGGCAAGCAGTCGGGGCGCACGCAGGAGATTCAGCGCCTGATCGGCAGGTCGCTGCGCGCCGTGGTGGATCTTGGCGCGCTGGGCGAGAACACGATTCACCTCGACTGCGATGTGCTGCAGGCCGACGGGGGTACGCGCACCGCTGCGATTACCGGTGCCTTCGTTGCGGTACACGACGCGCTCAGCTGGATGCGCGGCAAGGGAATGATCGCCACGCTGCCGGTGAAGGAGTTCGTCGCCGCCGTGTCGGTGGGCGTCTACGCGAGCGAGGCAGTGCTCGACCTGGACTATGCCGAGGATTCGGCCTGCCAGACCGACATGAACGTGGTGATGACGGGCGGCGGCCGCTTCGTCGAAGTGCAGGGCACCGCGGAGGGCGAACCCTTCGCGCGCGCCGAGCTGGACAAGCTGCTCGGGCTCGCGGCGCGCGGCATCTCCGAGCTGGTGGCGCACCAGCGTCGCGCGTTGGGGTTGTAACAGCAGATCTGTGAAAAGCATTGTTCTTGCGTCCGGCAATCCGGGCAAGAAGGCCGAAATCGAGCAACTCCTGAAGCCTTTCGGCACCCGCGTGATCACGCAGGTGGAGCTGGGCATCACCGAAGCCGAAGAACCTTATGACAGCTTCCTCGAGAACGCCCTCGCCAAGGCACGCCACGCCTGCATCGCGACGCGCCTGCCCGCGCTTGCCGACGATTCGGGCCTGTGCGTGGATGCCCTGGCTGGCGCTCCAGGGGTTCACTCGGCGCGTTACGCGGGTGAACCAAGATCAGATCAGAGAAACAATGAAAAGCTTCTCGACGACATGTCCGCGCATGAGGATCGCAGCGCGCATTACGTCTGCGTGCTGGTGCTGATGCGCGGTCCCGGCGATACCCAGCCGCTCGTTGCCCAGGCCGAGTGGCACGGCGCGATTGCGCGCGTGCCGCGCGGTGGCGGCGGATTCGGCTACGACCCGTACTTCTACCTGAAGGATCTGGACCGGACCGCCGCTGAGCTCGAACCGGATCACAAGAACCGCATCAGCCACCGTGGACAGGCGCTGCAGAAGCTGCTCGCTCTGCTGCAGAGATCATGAGCGCTGCTGTTCTGCGCGATGTTCGCAGGGTACGGTTCAGCGCGCTGCCGCCCCTGTCGCTCTACGTGCACCTGCCCTGGTGCGTGCACAAATGCCCGTATTGCGATTTCAATTCGCATGAGCGCAAGGGGACCCTTCCGGAGGGCGATTATCTGCGGGCTTTGTTTTCCGATCTTGAGTCCTCCCTGCCTTCGGTGTGGGGCAGATCAATCCAGTCCATCTTCATCGGTGGCGGAACCCCGAGCCTTTTTTCTGCCGGCGCCATCGAGGAGCTGCTGTCGGGGGTCAGGGCGAGGCTGCCGCTGGTGCCCGACGCCGAGATCACTCTGGAAGCCAATCCCGGTACTGCTGAAGCCGGGCGCTTCCGGGGCTACCGCGACGCGGGCGTCAATCGCGTGTCGGTCGGCGTGCAGAGCTTCGATGACGCGATGCTCAAGGCGCTCGGGCGCATCCACGGTGCGGACGAGGCGCGCCGTGCAATCGGCATGGCGCTGGAAACCTTCGGCAATGTGAACATCGATCTCATGTACGGCCTGCCGGGCCAGACGCTCGCAATGGCGCACGCCGACATCGAGGAAGGCGCACGCTCGGGCGCGCCGCACCTCTCGGCCTATCAACTCACGCTCGAGCCGAACACGGTGTTTTTCTCCCATCCGCCGCAGCTCCCGGAGCACGAAGCAACCGCGGACATGCAGGTCATGGCCGAGGAAACGCTGGCGCAGGCCGGATTCGGGCATTACGAAACCTCGGCTTTCGCGCGCACCGGGCATCGCTGCCGGCACAACCTGAACTACTGGGAGTTTGGCGACTACCTGGGCATCGGCGCGGGCGCCCACGGCAAGCTGAGCTT
>CAZTSJ010000026.1:0-18441 GCA_964616875.1 uncultured Bordetella sp.
CTCGCCGATCTTGTGATTGACGCCGGTGTAGAACAGGATGCGCTCGGTCGTGGTCGTCTTTCCGGCGTCAATGTGCGCCGAAATTCCGATGTTCCGGTATCGCTCGATGGGGGTTTTGCGGGCCACGTTCATTTACCTGACTATGTCCTTAGAACCTGTAGTGCGAGAAGGCTTTGTTTGCTTCCGCCATGCGATGAACCTCTTCGCGCTTCTTCATCGCGCCGCCGCGGCCCTCGGCCGCTTCGGCCAGTTCGCCCGCCAGGCGCGCCATCATCGATTTCTCGCCGCGCTTCTGCGCCGCCTCGCGGATCCAGCGCATCGACAGCGCCATGCGCCGCACCGGGCGCACTTCGACCGGCACCTGGTAGTTCGCGCCGCCGACGCGGCGGCTTTTCACCTCGACCACCGGCTTGACGTTTTGCACCGCCTGGGAAAACACCTCGATCGGATCCTTGCCCGACTTGGACTTGATCATCGCCAGCGCGCCGTAGACGATGCTCTCGGCGACCGACTTCTTGCCGCGCGTCATGAGCACGTTCATGAACTTCGCCAGGTCGATGCTGGCGAACTTCGGATCGGGAAGGATTTCGCGTTTCGGGACTTCTCTGCGGCGGGGCATGCGTTTTCTCTTTTGTACTCGTGGCTTCTTACGATCAGGCCGACTTCGCCATCTTGGCGCCGTATTTCGAACGGCTCTGCTTGCGGTCTTTCACGCCCTGCGTATCCAGCGAACCGCGCACGATGTGGTAGCGCACGCCAGGCAGGTCCTTCACCCGGCCGCCGCGAATCAGCACCACCGAGTGCTCCTGCAGGTTGTGGCCTTCGCCGCCGATGTAGCCGATCACCTCGAAGCCGTTGGTCAGGCGCACCTTGGCGACCTTGCGCAGGGCCGAATTGGGCTTTTTCGGTGTGGTGGTGTAGACGCGCGTGCAGACCCCCCGCTTTTGCGGCGATCCAGCCAGGGCCGGAACCTTGGACTTGGCCTTCTTGGCGTCGCGCCCGTGGCGCATTAACTGATTGACCGTAGGCATGTTTTCCGCTTGTTCGAGCGTTTCCAGAAACGAACCGGGCGGCCACGTCTGCTGCACGCGTAGCCGCCCAGGGGTGTAAAAAAGAGGCCGGATTATAAAGAAGATTTTGCCGCGGCGCAAGGTTTCATGGGGTGGGATGCGCCACGAAACCGAAGCGTCCCGGGGCCGCCAGGCGGGCGATCCCGGGCAGGCCGTGCGCCCGGTCGGCGTAGGCGGCTAGGTCGCGGTCGTCCAGCAGGCCGATCCCGGGCTTCCCCAGCATCAGGACCGAGCCCTCCTCGTCCACGAAAGCCTGTTGCGCTGCGAAGGGCCTGCCGCAGTGATCGACGAGTGCTTCGGCCTCGAAATGCAGCACCAGCGGCGTGTAGGCGAGCGCGACGAACACGCGCTGCGGGCCGTTCTGGAAGAACCAGCGGCCCTGCGCGTCAGTGGCGTAGTTCCTGGAAATAAACTCTCTGAACGCCGCGTTACCGATTCTTTCGCCCTTAAGCAACCAATTGCCGCGCCGATCGAGCGACAGCCAGCCGTAGACGTCGGGAACGTCGGGCCATTTCGCCATGCTGCGCGCAACGATCTCATCCATCGCGCGGGCCATACTACACTTCGCTCCGCGATGGCCGACGACCTGCTTTATTGGGAGGATTTTCCGGTGGGCGACACCATGGAGATGGGCAGCCACACCTTTACCGAGGCGGAGATCATCGCCTTCGCGCGCCAGTTCGACCCGCAGCCCTTCCACATCGACCCGCTGGCGGCGAAGAGCTCGTTCTTCGGCGGCCTGATCGCGAGCGGCTGGCACACCTGCGTCATCGCCATGCGCCTGATGGTGGACAAGTATGTCGGGCGCTCGGCGAGCCTGGGTTCGCCGGGCCTGGACAACATCCGCTGGCTCGCGCCGGTGCGCGCCGGCGACACCGTCGCCTACCGGCGCACCACCACCGCGGTGCGGCCCTCGGAGAGCAAGCCCGGCATCGGCCTGGTGCATTCGCTCTGGGAAGCGCGCAACCAGCGCGGCGAAATGGTGATGACCATGGAAGGCTGGAGCATGTTCCGCCGGCGCAGCAATGGCGCGCCAAAGCCCGGCGCGTAGCTAGTGCTGGCGGTCGTAGCCGTAGAACGCGAGAAGCAGGCGGGCGATGCGATAGCTGATCCAGATGCGCGCACTGAGCAGGAACGGCAGGCGCCGCCTGCGCCGTGGAATTGCCAAGGATCCATTTTCAATCGCGTCGTGCAGGCTCGCGCGCAGTTCGGCCGCAAATGCCCTGTCGTCGACGAAGACATTTGCTTCCCGCGCGAGCAAAAGGCTGAGCGGATCGATGTTGGACGAACCGACGCTCGCAATGCGGCGGTCGAACACCGCAACCTTTGCGTGCAGGAAACTGCGGTGGTATTCCTGGATCCTGACCCCTGCCAGCAGCAAGGGGCGATACAAGGCGCGGGAGGCGTAGTGCAGCAGGCGATACTCCACCTTTCCCTGCAGCAGTACCGTGACGTTCACGCCGCGACGCGCGGCGCGCGCGAGCGCAATGCGGAAGCGCCGGCCCGGGAAGAAATAAGCGCTGGCGAGCACAACCTCCTCGCGCGCCGCGTCGATCTGCTCGAGCAAGGCCTCCTCGATGTCACGCCGGTGCCGCAGGTTGTCCCGCACCACGAGCGCCGCCCTCTGGTCTTCCGCCGCCGGCCCCTCACGCGGCACCGAATGCCGCGGCGCGCGGCCCGAGAACGCCGCAAACCCGGGCCAGCGGCGCCAGCGCTTGCCGAACGTCGCCCAGGCGACCCGCGACCAGAGCGTCGAGGCCTCCGCGCGCACGCGCGCCGCGAGCGGCCCTTCGATGCGCACCGCGTAGTCGTAGCGCGGCGGCGTCTGATGCGGCGTGTCGTAGTCGTCGATGATGTTGATGCCGCCCACGAATCCGATTGCGCCGTCCACGCTCGCCAGCTTGCGGTGCATGCGGCGCAGGCGCATGCGCTGGCGCCAGGGAGGCCATGGGCTGACGGCAGGGCGGAATACAAGAACTTCGACGCCAGCCTTCGATAGCATGTCCCGGAAACGCGGGGCGAATTCCTTGGCGCCGAAGCCGTCGATCAGCAGCTGCGTGGCGACGCCGCGCGCGGCGGCGCGCGCAAGGGCGTCGGCGACCAGGCTGCCGGTCTGGTCATCGGCGAAGATGTAGGTCTCGAGGAACACCTCCGCCATGGCCGCGTCGATCGCGGCAACTAGCGCCGGGAAGTACTGCTCGCCGTTCCTCAGCAGCGTGAGGCGATTGCCGCCGGTGTACTCAAGCACTTTCGAGCTCCGCGCTCACGGCGAGGTGGTCCGAGAGCAGCGACCAGGGCGCGCCGCGATGCACCTTCGAACTGAGCACCTTGAAGCCGCGCACGTAGATGCGGTCCAGGCCGAACATCGGCAGCAGGCTCGGAAAGGTGCGCAGGTGCCGTCCGCCCGCCGCCACCGACACCTCGGTGAGGCCGAGTCGTTCTTCGAGGATCGGACTGGCGCGCTCGCGCCAGTCGTTGAAGTCGCCCGCGACGATGATCGGCAGGCGCTTGCCGGCGAGTTCCTCGAGCCGCGCGGTGATCGCATCGAGCTGCCGGCGCCGGCCGCGCTCGTGCAGCGACAGATGCACGCAGACGCAGTGCAGGTTGCGCCGCCAGCCGGGCACCTTGACCACCGTGTGCAGGAGGCCCCTGCGCTCGAATCGATGATCCGAGACATCCTCGTTTTCCGAGGACACGATTGGATAGCGCGACAGCAGCGCGTTGCCGTAGTGCCCGTGCTGGTGCACGCGGTTGCGGCCATAGACGTGCTGCAGTTCGTCGCCGGCGAGGAATTCGTGCTGCGCTTCGCCGGGCCAGGCCGCGAAGCGCAGTGCGTGGCGCTGGTTCAGGCCCGCCACTTCCTGCAGGAAAACCAGGTCCGGCGCGAGCGCACGCAGGCCCTCGCGCAGTTCGTGGATCACCATGCGGCGATTGAACTGCGACAGGCCCTTGTGGATGTTGAGCGTGACGACGCGCAGCCTGGTCGTCATCGCAGGTCGAACCGCAAGCGCGACCTCATCGCTTCGGCTCCCTCTCCCGCTCGCGCTGCAGCCCGTCGCGCCGCAGCGCGTCGCGGCGCTCGATTTCGCGCACCATGCCGCGAAACTGGTCCTCGATGTTCGAACGCATCACCAATTCACCGAGCAGCGGCGGCATGGAGAGCGCTTCGACGATCCCGCTCCAGCTGAGCAGGAGGCGCCCGCCGGCTTGCGGCTCGATGCGGTAGGCGCCTTCGAGCCGCTTCAGGTTTCCCTTCAGCATGCTTACTTCAAGCACGTGCGGCGGGCGCTCGGTCGAGGCGAGCGTGACTTCGATCGGGAAAGTGAAGAACAGGAACCCTGCCTCGCCCAGCTGCTCGACCACTGCCACTGCGCCGCTCCGCTCGAGCACGCGGCTGCGGCGCATGCCGGGGATGAACTGCGCGAGGCGCTCGTAGTCCGTCAACGTCTGCCAGACGAGATCGAGCGGCGCATCGAGCATCACCCGGCACACCACCTCGAGAGCTTCGTCGCGCCGGCGCGCCTCGACCGAAATTTCCTCCGCCGGGCGCGCCGGGCCCGTGAACGAGAGCAGGCAGGCAAACGCCGCGAACCTCAGCGCGCGCATTGGCCGGGACCTGCAGCGATGATGCGGATGGCATCGCGGTTGGACCACGAAAAGCATTGCGCCGCAGCTTCGCGCCACGGCAGCCAGCGGCTGGCGACGTGCTCCTGCGGCGAGAGCACTACCGGCACGCGCGCCGGCAGTTCGAGGCTGAACACATGCTCGGTATTGTGCGTGGTTCCGGGCGCGAACCGGTGCTGCCATTGCGCGAAGATCTCGAAGGTGTAGGCGAGGTTCCAGCGCCTGAGCTCGGCCGGGCGGGCCTCGATTCCCGTCTCCTCGCGCAATTCGCGCCGCGCCGCCTCGGCGGCAAGCTCGCCCTGATGCTCGAGCGATCCGGTGACCGATTGCCAGAACCCAGGTCGCGCCTCGCGCTCGAGCAACAGCACCTCGCCGCCCACGGAATGAACGACGACAAGAACTGAAACCGGAAACTTTGGCGTCACTTCCGAGATTTGTAGAGCTCGGGCAAGTTTGGCGAACCATTCACGAACACCGCGAAGAACGGGCGCTTGCGATCCGCCCACCAGGCCGCCGCGGAAGCGAGGATGTCGATCAAATTGCCGCGCTCGTCGCCGCCGACATCCGCGCCGCCCTCGATCAGCAGCACATGTCCGACCGCGGTCGACCAGGACAGGTCGCACAGGCAATCTTCGAGCGCATCCCAGTTGCCGCCGAACCATGGTGGAAATCCCAACGCGCGCGCGACGCGCTCCATCAGAACCTCTTTGCCGGCCGCGCCGGCCAGGTCGATGCGCGCGACCTGCAGAGCGCTGCCCTTTGTCGCGTCGAGGATTTCGTCCACCCGGGATGCGCGGTACACGCCGGACTTCGCGGCATCGCTCAACCGCTGCAGGAGCTTGCCCATGGTCTACTCCAGGATGCGCTTGAAGCTGCGGTAGTGGTCGTCGGTGTAGTACAGCGTACCATCCCGGCCCGCCACGATGCGGCGCGCGCCGCGGTCCCGCGCGCCAGGCGTCTTCACGCTGTACTCGCGATACCAGCCGCGCTCGCGCGGCGGCAGGATTTTTTCCCGATTGCCGAACGTGACGCCGTCGCGCTGGTAGGGGAACGGGCCGCCCTGCCGGATCAGGGCAACAGTCTCGATGGCTTCCCTGGGAAGCTGTTTCTGCTCTATTTCTCTTTCAGAAAAACAAAAAGCACCGAGAGAAAAAACAAGTGCCAGGAACCCGGCAAAAAACCTCACTGCGGCGTCGTGTTCCGCAGGCGGATATGCAGCTCGCGCAATTGGCGCTCGGTCACCGCTGAAGGCGCGCCGGTGACGAGGTCCTGGCCGCGCTGGGTTTTCGGAAACGCGATCACGTCGCGGATCGCCTCGGCGCCCGCCATCAGCGCCACCAGGCGGTCGAAACCGAAAGCGATGCCGCCGTGCGGCGGCGCGCCGTACTGCAGCGCCTTCAGCAGGAAGCCGAATTTCGCGCTCTGATCTTCTTTTGTAATTTTCAATGCATTGAAGACTTTTTGCTGAATTTCCTCGCGGTGGATGCGCACCGAGCCGCCGGCCACTTCCCAGCCATTCAGCACCATGTCGTAGGCCTTGGCGTAGGCCTTGCCCGGGTCGGATTCGATGAACGCCTCGTGGCCGTCTTTCGGACTGGTGAAGGGATGGTGGCGCGCCTTCCATTCCTTCGTGTCCTCGTCGTACTCGAACATCGGGAAATCCACCACCCACAGCGGCCGCCAGCCCTTTTCGGCAAGGCCGCGGTCGTGCCCGACTTTCTGCCGCAGCGCGCCGAGGTGGGCGTTGCAGGCCTCGGCCTTGTCGGCGCCGAAGAAAATCAGGTCGCCTGGTTTCGCACTAGTTCTTTTTACAATTTCGGTTGTAACAGTTTCAGTCAAAAATTTCAGAATTGGTGACTGCAATGCCTGCAATCCATCTCCACCAGTGACCTTGATCCAAGCAAGACCCTTAGCACCCAGGGTACGCAGATACTCGGTGTAGGCGTCAATCTCGCTGCGCGAAAGCGTCGCACCGCCGGGGATGCACAGCGCGGCGACGCGGCCGCCAACCGCATTGGCGGGTCCCGAGAACACCTTGAATTCGACATCCTTCATGACGTCGGTCAACTCGGTCAACTTGAGCGGCACGCGCAAGTCCGGCTTGTCGACGCCGTAGTCGCGCATCGCATCCTCGTATGCCATTACGGGAAACGGGTCCGGCAACTGGACGCCCAGCACTTCCTTGAACAAGTGGCGTGCGAGCGCCTCCATCAGCTTGCGGATCGCCAGCTCGTCGAGAAACGAGGTTTCGACGTCGATTTGCGTGAACTCGGGCTGGCGGTCGGCGCGCAGGTCCTCGTCGCGGAAGCACTTCACGATCTGGTAGTAGCGGTCGAAGCCCGCGATCATGAGCATCTGCTTGAACAGCTGCGGGCTCTGCGGCAGCGCGTAGAAATGCCCTTCGCTGAGGCGCGAGGGCACGAGGAACTCGCGCGCGCCTTCGGGCGTGGACTTGTAGAGCACCGGCGTCTCGATGTCGATGAAGCCCTGCGCATCGAGAAAACCGCGCGTCGCCTTGGCCGCCTGGTGGCGCAGGCGCAGGTTCTTCTGCATCACGTCGCGGCGCAGGTCGAGGATGCGATGCTCGAGCCGCACCGACTCCGACAGGCCCTCCTCGTCGAGCTGGAACGGCGGCGTGAGCGAGGCGTTGAGAATCTCGACTTCGTGCGCCAGCACCTCGATTTCGCCCGAACGCAGGTTCGGGTTGACGGTGCCCGCGGGGCGCGCGCGCACCAGCCCGGTGATCCTGAGAACGAACTCTCCGCGGACCTTGTCGGCGAGCGCGAAGGCTTCGGCTCGGTCGGGATCGCACACCACCTGCGCCAGGCCCTCGCGGTCGCGCAGGTCGATGAAGATCACCCCGCCATGGTCGCGGCGGCGGTGCGCCCAGCCGGTGATGCTGACGCGCTGGCCGATCTGCGCGGCGCTAAGCTCCCCGCAGTAATGCGTGCGCATGCTTATTTTCCGCTCGCGCCTGGCGGGATCTTGCCGTTGGGCGGCACCACGCCCATCGAGATGATGTACTTGAGCGCTGCGTCGACGCTCATGTCGAGCTCGATTACGTCCTTGCGCGCGACCACCACGAAGTAGCCGCCGGTCGGGTTGGGTGTGGTCGGCACATAGACGCTTATGTAATCGCCCGGCAGGTGGGCGGCGATGTCGGCGCCGGGCCTGCCTGTAAGGAAAGCGATTGTCCACATCCCCTCGTGCGGCCAGCGAACCAGCAGCGCCTTGCGAAACGCCTGGCTGCTGGAAGAGAAAAGGGTGTCGGATATCTGCTTGACACTCGAATAGATCGAGTTCACCACCGGAATGCGGTGCAGGACATCGTGCCAGAAATGCACCAGGCGCGCGCCCAGCAGGTTGGCCGTGAGCAGGCCAGTGAGGAACACGATCACCAGCGTCATGATGACGCCCATGCCCGGCACGTGCAGGCCGAGCCAATTCTCGGTGCGAAACGCGAGCGGCAGCAGCAACAGGGTCTGGTCGAGCACGTCGACGATGAGCTTGAGCACCCAGAGCGTGATGACGAGCGGGATCCAGATGAGCAGTCCGGTAATGAGGTGCTTTTTCATGGCTTCAAAATAAAAGGCCCGGCAAAACGCCGGGCCGGTTGCGTGGCCCTTTGAAGATCAATTGACGGTGCTGACCGACGTCTTTTTTTCCGTCTTGGTCTCGGTCTTAGTTTCGGTCTTGGTATCTGTCTTGGTCTCGGATTTTGCTTCCGTCTTCGCTTCAGCCTTGGCTTCGGGCTTCGTCTCGTCCGCCTTCTTCGCGCCGCCGCCCTTGAAGTCGGAGGCATACCAGCCCGAGCCCTTTAACTGGAAGCCTGCCGCGGTCAGCTGCTTGGCGTACTTCTTCTTGCCGCAGGCCGGGCACTTGGTCAGCGGCGCCTCGCTCAGCTTCTGGAGATGGTCTTCCTGGTGGCCGCAGGTCGAGCATTTGTACTCGTAGATCGGCATCGTCGTGATTCAAGTTCCTGAATTGGCTTGGATTATACCGCCAACGGTGCTGCCTCAGAATGGAATGTCGTCTTCCATGTCGTCGAATTTTCCGGCCGGTTTCTTGGCAGCCGGCTTGGCTTCGCCCTTCGCACCTGCCTCGGCGTGCGCTTCGCCCCGCGGTTCGCCCGCTCCAGCCCCGCGGGCTTCGCCCGCTCCAGCTCTCGAGCCGAGCATCTGCATGCGGTCGCCGATGATCTCGGTGCTGTAGCGGTCCTTGCCGGTTTCCTTGTCCTGGTACTTGCGCGTGCGCAAGCGTCCCTCGACGTAGACCTGCGAGCCCTTTTTCAGGTACTCCCCCGAAATCTCGGCCAGCTTGCCGAAGAACGCCACCCGGTGCCACTCGGTGGCTTCCTTCTTCTCGCCGCTCGTCTTGTCCTTCCAGGTGTCGGTCGTGGCGACGCTGATGTTGGTGACCGCCTCGCCGCTTGGCAGGTAGCGCGTTTCCGGATCCCGGCCGAGATTGCCCACGATGATTACTTTGTTTACGGATGCCATCACGATCCCCTTGGTCGAGTACTGTACAAATATACAACGCTTGGCCGCGCGCCGGGTTGACAGTCCCCCCGTACCGTCCGCATGAAAGGGTGGAGTGAGCAGGGGGGAAAGGCTATAGTAGCAAGTTTCCCTTGCCGAAAATCGCTCTTGGATAACCGTCCCGCAGGCCCCACCGGCGCCACCATTCGCATCCGCGGCGCACGCACGCACAACCTCAAGAACATCAATCTCGAGCTGCCGCGCGAAAAACTGGTGGTGATCACCGGGCTGTCGGGCTCGGGCAAATCCTCGCTCGCCTTCGACACGCTGTATGCCGAAGGGCAGCGCCGCTACGTCGAGTCGCTCTCGACTTACGCGCGCCAGTTCCTCGAACTGATGGAGAAACCCGACGTCGACCTGATCGAGGGCCTCTCGCCCGCCATCGCCATCGAGCAGAAAGCGGCCAGCCACAACCCGCGCTCGACGGTAGGCACCGTGACCGAGATCCACGACTACCTGCGTCTGCTGTACGCGCGCGTCGGCACGCCCTACTGCCCCGACCACGGCCTCGCGCTCGAAGCACAGACCGTGGCGCAGATGGTGGACCAGGTGCTCGCGCTGCCCGCGGAGGCGAAGCTCATGATCCTCGCCCCCGTGGTCGCCGGCCGCAAGGGCGAGCAGGCCGAACTGTTCGAGGAACTGCGCGCGCAGGGCTTCACGCGGGTGCGCGTCGACGGCCGCGTGCATGAATTGGAGAACATGGTTGACGCTCCGCGCCTGGCGAAGAACGCCAAGCACACGGTGGAAGTGGTGGTCGACCGGCTGCGCGTGCGGCCCGAGCTCAAGCAGCGCGTTGCCGAATCCTTCGAAACCGCGCTGCGCCACGCGGACGGCAGGGCGCTTGTTATTGATTTAGAGAATAAAAAAGAAATCCTCTTCTCGTCGAAATTTTCCTGCCCGAAATGCGACTACGCGCTGGCCGAACTGGAGCCGCGCCTGTTCTCCTTCAACAATCCGCTGGGCGCCTGCCCGCGCTGCGACGGCCTGGGCGCGGTGGAATTCTTCGATCCGCGCCGCGTGGTCGCGCACCCGAACCTGAGCCTTGCTGGCGGCGCCATCAAGGGCTGGGACCGGCGCAACCATTTCTACTACTCGATGCTGACGTCGCTCTCGCGGCATTTCGGCTTCGACATCGAAGCGCCCTGGGAGATGCTCGAGGACGCGACCCAGGCTCTGATCCTGAACGGTTCGGGCAAGGAGAAGATCGCCTTCCAGTACCTCACCGAGCGCGGCCGCAGCCAGGTGCGCGAGCACGCCTTCGAGGGCGTGCTACCGAACCTGGAGCGGCGCTTCCGCGAGACCGACTCGGTGGTGGTGCGCGAGGAACTCGCCAAGTTCCGCAATACGCAGACCTGCATGGAATGCCGCGGCACGCGCCTGCGGCGCGAAGCGCGCCATGTCAGGGTGGCGGCAAGGACTATTTTCGAGATTTCCGCCTTGCCTTTGCGCCTTTGCAGGGATTTCTTTACGTCTTTAAGACTTGAAGGCGCAAGGCAACAGATCGCCGAGCGCATCGTGCGCGAGATCGCGAACCGCCTCGAGTTCCTCGTCAACGTAGGCCTCGACTACCTCGCGCTGGACCGTGCGGCCGGATCGCTCTCCGGCGGCGAGTCGCAGCGCATCCGGCTCGCCTCGCAGATCGGCTCGGGCCTCACCGGCGTCATGTATGTGCTGGATGAGCCCTCCATCGGCCTGCACCAGCGCGACAACGCGCGCCTGATCGATACCCTCAAGCGCCTGAGGGACCTGGGCAACAGCGTGATCGTGGTCGAGCACGACGAGGAGGCGATTCGCGCCGCGGACTACGTCGTCGACATGGGTCCCGGCGCGGGACATGCGGGCGGGCGCGTCGTCGCCGAGGGCACGCCCGAACAGATCATTGCGAGCGCGGATTCGCTCACCGGCAAATACCTCGCGCATGCGATCAGCATCGCCATACCGCGGCTGCGCAACAGGCCGGGCGCCAAGCGCCTGGTGGTGCGCGAGGCGAGCGGCAACAACCTGAAGCGGGCGACGCTCGACCTGCCGGTCGGCCTGTTCGTCTGCGTCACGGGCGTCTCCGGTTCGGGCAAGTCCACGCTGGTCAACGACACGATGTACGCCGCGGTCGCCCGCCACCTGTACGGCTCGGCCGCCGAACCGGCGCCGCACGAATCGATCGCGGGCCTGGAACACTTCGACAAGGTGGTGAGCGTCGACCAGAGCCCGATCGGCCGCACGCCGCGCTCCAACCCCGCCACCTACACGGGCCTGTTCACGCCGATCCGCGAACTCTTTGCCGGCGTGCCGGAAGCGCGCACGCGCGGCTACGACCCGGGGCGCTTTTCCTTCAACATCAAGGGCGGGCGCTGCGAAGCCTGCCAGGGCGACGGCGTGACGAAGGTGGCAATGCATTTCCTGCCCGACATCTACGTCGCCTGCGACGTCTGCCACGGCAAGCGCTACAACCGCGAGACACTCGAGATCCGCTACAAGGGCAAGAACATCCACGAAGTGCTGCAGTTGAACGTGGTCGAGGCGGTGGATTTCTTCTCCGCCGTGCCCACGATCGCGAAGAAGCTCGCGACGCTCTCCGACGTCGGCCTGGGCTACATCCAGCTCGGCCAGAGCGCGGTCACGCTCTCGGGCGGCGAAGCGCAGCGCGTCAAGCTGTCCCTCGAACTGTCCAAGCGGGACACGGGCCGCACGCTCTACATCCTGGACGAGCCCACCACCGGCCTGCATTTCCACGACATCGGCCTGCTGCTGCACGTGCTGCACCGGCTGCGCGATGCGGGCAACACGGTGGTGGTCATCGAGCACAACCTCGATGTCATCAAAACCGCCGACTGGATCATCGACCTCGGACCCGAAGGCGGCGACGGCGGCGGCAGCATCGTAGCCGCCGGCACGCCCGAGCAGGTGGCGGCGAACCCGGACAGCCAAACCGGGCTGGCACTCAGGCGCGTGTTGAAAAAATCGAAATCAAAAATTACTTCTTTTCCGGAGCTGACCACGACATGACCCGCTCGCTCACGGTAACCTGGGACGATCCGCTCGCCGCGCACGGCGCGGGACGCAGCCTGAGCGGCCTCGCCTACATGCAGGAGATGATCGCAGGCCGCATCCCGGTGCCGCCGATCATGAAACTGCTCGGCTATCGCCTGACGCAGGTCGCAGAAGGCCTCGCAATTTTCGAGTGCAAACCCGGCGAGCAGCATTACAACCCGATTGGCGTGGTGCACGGCGGGCTGGCGATGACGCTGCTCGACTCCGCGATGGGTTGTTGCGTGCACACGCGCCTGCCGGCCGGCGGCGCCTACACGACGCTCGAAGTGAAGGTGAACCTGGTGCGCGCGATCACGGTGAAGACCGGCGCCATCAAGGCCACCGGCCGCGTGATCCACATGGGCGGCAAGACCGCGACCGCGGAAGCGCGTCTGGAGGACGCCGCGGGCAAGCTCTACGCCCACGGCACCACCACCTGTATCATCCTCGGCTGAGGTTCTGCCAGGGCGAGGCGGAGTGGATGCGAAAAATCTTCAAGGCCTTCGTGGCTGTTCTGCTGGCGGCCGGCGTCTGTGGCTGCAGCCCGGGGAACGATCCAAAACTGACCGTTACGGTGGTCGTTACCGGCATCCCTGACAAGGCGGAAAGCGAGCGGATTGAAAAATTACTGAAGGAAATGGTGGGCGGGTCGGTACGTTACACCGAATCTATCTGGACCGGCGAGACGCTGACCATGCAGCTTTCCCCCATCATCGACGTGCAGGAATTCTCCAGGAACATCAAGTTCGGCAAGGTGACGGGATCGCAAGGCAACACCCTGAAAGTGGAGTTCGCGAAGCAACAGCGCATCTAGCGAGCGGCGAAACACGGCCTGCCACCACCTGCATCAACCTCGCGTGAAGGAACGGGGCGTCCTCACCGCCCCGTTAGGTCCGCCCAGGCGAGGCGGCGCGGATGGAACTGCGCGAGCTCTTCGCGATGCCCGATCGAGATCAGCGTGGTGCCGGGCAGCTTGTCCTTCAGCAACCGGTAGAGCGCCGCCTGCGCATCGTCGGGCAGTGCTGCGGTCGGCTCGTCCATGAACAGCCAATCGGGCCGGTTGAGCAGCGCACGCGCAATGGCGAGGCGCTGCTGCTCGCCGCCGGACAATAGCTGCGCCCAGTTTTCCTCGCGCATGAGGTCGTCTGCCAGTTGTTGCAGGCCGACCGCCGCGAGCGCTTCGCGCGCCGCCGCGTCGCTGATCTTCCCGGCATCCATCGGATAGGCAACCGCGCGTTTCAGGCTTCCGATCGGCAGATACGCCTTCTGCGGCAGGAACAGCAGCTTCGCTCCTTGCGGCAGTGAAATCCTTCCCTGCCAGTACGGCCAGATGCCGGCGAGCGCGCGAAACAGCGTGCTCTTGCCGGCGCCCGAGGGGCCGGTCACGAGCACCGACTCGCCCTGCTTCAGGCGCAGCGTGGCGGGTGCGAGCAAGGGCTTGCCCTGCGGCAGGTGCAGCTCGACACCCGCCAGCGATAGATCGGCGTCGGCGCCCTCCGCGCGATCGCCGTCCAGGCGCTCCGCCTCAAGGCGCGCGCGCTCCAGCGCCTCGGCGAAACCGGTCAAGCGCTCGACGGTCGCCTTCCAGTTGGCAAAGCTGCCGTAGGCGTTGATGAACCAGGACAGCGCGCCCTGCACCTGGCCGAAGGCCGACGCAATCTGGAATATGCCGCCGAGCGGCATGGCGCCGGAAAAAAAACGCGGCGAGGCGACCAGGAACGGGAAGATGATCGCCACCTGGCCGTAGAACGACTGGAACCAGCCGAGCTGCTTCTGCTTGAGCATCTTGGTCCACCAGATCGAAATCACGTCGGCGAAGCGGGCGCGGAAATGGGCGAGCTCGCCCGCCTCGCCCCGGTACAGCGCCACGCCCTCGGCGTTCTCGCGCAACCGCACCAGCGAAAAACGGAAGTTCGCCTCGTAGCGCTGCTGCTCGAAGCCGATGTTGATCAGCGGGCGGCCGATCCAATGCGTAATCCAGGTGCCCGCGATCGCGTACACCAGCGCCACCCACACCATGTAGCCGGGTATCTCGACGCCGAAAAAGGTCGCCGCGCCTGAAATCGACCAGAGGATGCCGACGAAGGACACCAGCGTCACCACCGCGGACATCAGCCCCAGCCCGAGCGACAGCGTCAGGTCGACGAAGATGTTGAGGTCGTCGGCGATGCGCTGGTCGGGATTGTCCGTGCCCTTGTCGAGCAGCTGCAGCCGGTAGTAGGCCCGGCCCTTCAGCCAGTCGCCCAGGTAGCTCTCGGTCATCCAGGTCCGCCACTCGATCATCAGCATCTGCTGGAAATACTGCTTGTAAACGCCGGTAACGATGAAGATCACCGCCAGCAGCGTGAAGGTGCCGAGCTGGCGGAAGAATTCGTCCTGGTCCCTGGATTCGAAGGTGTTATAGAAATCCCGGTTCCAGGTGTTGAACTGGACTTCGAGCCAGACCAGGGTCAGGGCCAGGCCCACCACGGTGCCGAGCAGGGTGAGCGCGGTGGCGCGCTGGTCGGAGGCCCAATAGGGCCGGGTAAGCGCCCACAGCGTGGCGAAGAATCTTTTCTCTTGCATGGAGTTACCTCAGGGTCGGTCGATCGATGCCGCGGGCAGTTTACAGAACCGCGCCGGCGGGGTGAGAATGACCTCATGCAGCAGGTCTACCGCTTCGGCCCCGCCCGCTTTGGACCTGCGCCACCTCAACCCGCCCGACATCTTTTCGTTTTCCTGCACGCAAGCGGCGCCGACGCGCGCTCGATGATCCCGGCGGCCTTCAAGTACCAGGGCCGCTTCCCCAGCGCCGCGCTCGTGGTGCCAAGCGGTTTTTCCTTGTATCGAAAAACACCCGAAAGCAAGCAATGGTTCTCGACCAAGGACCTTTCCTCGGATAACCACATGGATCGGGTGTCCGCCATATTGCCGCGCATCGAGCAGCTGGTGCGGCGCGAGCAGACCAACCACCGTGTCAAACCCGAGCACACCGTCCTCATCGGCTACTCGCAGGGCGGCACGGTCGCGCTGGAAGCCGTCAAGGCGATGCCCGAGCTCGCGGGCGCCGTGGTCGCCTACGCCGCGCGCTTCGCGAGCCTGCCCCGGCCCGGCACGCGCATGGACACGCGAATTCATCTGGTGCACGGTGAATACGACTCCGTGGTCTCCCGCGTCTACGCCGAGCGCGCCCAGCGCGCCCTCTCGGGGCTGCATGTGCCCGTGACGCTAGACATTATCGAAGACCTCGGACACGCCCTCACCCACGAGGCTATCTGCCGCGGTTCCCTGCGCCTGCTGCAGGGCATCTACGAGCGGCGCCGCGCGACGCTGCACTAGGCGTCTCAGAGACTCTGGGGTGTCGTCGCTTCTCGCCTTCCTGCATCACATCGCGGCCTTCGCGTTCGTCGCCGCGCTGGTGGTCGAATTCGTCCTCATCCGTGACGAGCTGACGCTAGGTACCGCACGCAAACTGCCGCTCGTCGACCTCGTCGCCGGCGCCTCCGCGGGCGTGGTGCTCGTCGTCGGCATGTTCCGGGTGGGTTATTTCGAAAAAGGCGGCGACTACTACCTCCACAGCGCGCCATTCCTGGCGAAGATGACGCTCTTCAGCGTCATCGCGCTGCTGTCGATCTATCCGACGATTACGTTCCTGTCCTGGATAAAACCGGTGCGGGATGGGCAAATACCCGTGCTAAGCGCCGGCAAGCGGCGAATGTTGCGCGCGATCATCCACACCGAGCTGGCCCTGGTCGTGCTGCTGATTCTCTGCGCCGCGCTGATGGCGCGGGGTGTCGGCCATTTCGGCTGACGGGCTTACTAATCGCCGAGCACGAGGCCTTCACGGCGCGGATCGGCGCCGCCCGTCCAGCCGTCGCGGCTGCGATGGATGCCCTGCAGGCCGCTGGTGAGATCGATCACGCGTACGGTGTGGCCCAGCAGCCTGAGGCCGCCTTCCAGCGCGGCGATGCCGGTATTGCGTTCGAGCTCGGTCGCGCCGCCGAAATTGCGGCTGCCGAAATTAGGCAGCGAGATCGCCTGCTGCACGTCGAGACCCCAATCGAGCACCCCGACCAGCGTCTTGGCGACGTAATTGATGATCGCCGAGCCGCCCGGCGAACCGGCGATGAGCTGCACGCGGCCGGCCTGGTCGAACACGATCACCGGCGCCATCGAACTGCGCGGGCGCTTGCCGGCTTCGACCCGGTTGGCCACAGGCTTGCCGTTTTCTTCCGGCGCGAACGAGAAATCGGTCAGTTCGTTGTTGAGCAGAAAGCCGCGCACCATCAGGCGCGAGCCGAAGGCATCCTCGATCGTCGTCGTCATCGACAGCGCGTTGCCCTGTTTGTCGACAATGGCGATATGGCTGGTCGAGGGCTGCTCGAGCGCGCTATCGGCGCCCAGCGAGAGCTTGCTCAGTGCTTGCGGCACGCCGGGTTTCGCCGCACCGGTCATCGCGCCTGAATACCTGATCAAGCCAGCGCGCCCGGCGAGATAAGCCTTGTCGAGCAGGCCCGCGACGGGTACCTGGACGAAATCCGGGTCCGCCATGTAGAGGCCGCGGTCGGCGTAGGCGAGCTTGCCCGCCTCGGCGAACAGGTGCACGCCCATCAGCGTCGCGGCGTTGCCGGAAGGTTTGCTCGCCGACATGTCGAAGTTCTCGAGCATGCCGAGGATCTGCAGCACGGTCATGCCGCCGGAACTCGGCAGCGGGAAGCCGCATACACGGTGCGCCCGGTAATTGCCGCAGACCGGGTCGCGCTGCTTCGCCTGGTAGCCGGCGATGTCGGCTTCGGTGAGGTCGCCGGGATTGTTCGGCGCATTCTTCACCGCAAGCACGATGTCGCGCGCGATCTCGCCCTTGTAGAACGCATCTGCCCCCTCTTTCGCCACGCGCCTGAGCACCGCGGCGAACTCCGGGTTCTTTAGCGTCTGGCCGGCCCTGAGCGGCAAACCGTCGCCGTTGTAGAAATATTTTCTCGCGGCCTCCTGGCGAGCCAGAAACTTGTCGGCGGCGATCGAGGCAGCGAGGCGCGGCGAAACCGCAAAGCCGTTTTCGGCAAGCCGGATCGCCGATTCGAACAGGTTTTCCCACTTCAGGCGGCCGTGCCTGCGGTGCGCCATCTCCAGCACGCGCAAAGTGCCCGGCGCGCCGACCGATCTGCCGCCGACCACCGCGTCGTAGAACTGCATCGGCTTGCCATCGGGCCCGAGGAATCGGTCGGGCCGGGCGGCCGCGGGCGCGGTTTCGCGGCCGTCGTAGGCGGCGAGTTTCTTCGCCTTGGCGTCGTAGTGCATGATGAACGCGCCGCCGCCGATGCCCGAGCTCTGCGGTTCGACCAGATTGAGCACCATTTGCACCGCCACCGCGGCATCCAGCGCGTTGCCGCCGCGTTTGATGATGTCGTACCCGGCCTGCGTCGCGAGCGGATTGGCGGCGGCGATCGCAAACTGCTTCGTCTTGACCGCCGGCTGCGCCAGCGCCCAGCCGGCGGCAAGCGTGAGGCCAGCAAGCGTCAGGAACCGAATCATTCGACCAGCGCGGGCAGATTCCTGAACAGTTCCAGCGCCTCGGGATTGGCGAGCGCGTCGGTATTGCCGATCGGCATGCCGTGCACCACGGACTTCACCGCGAGTTCGACGACCTTGCCGTTCTTGGTGCGCGGAATATCGGGCACCTGCACGATCTTCGCCGGCACGTGGCGCGGCGTGGCATTGTCCCGGATCCGGCTGCGGATGCGCTCTTCCAGCGCGGCGTCGAGCGTGTAGCCGGGACGCAGCCGCACGAACAGAACCACGCGCGTGTCGGTGGGCTGCTCCGGCGGCCAGAGTTGGCCGATGGCGACGGACTCCTCCACGTCGTGGATATGCTCGACCTGGCTGTAGAGCTCCGCCGTGCCGATGCGCACGCCTCCCGGGTTGAGCGTAGCGTCCGATCTGCCGTAAACGACCATCGTGCCGCGCTCGGTGAGCTCGCACCAGTCGCCGTGCGTCCACACGTTCGGATAGCGCGCGAAGTAGGCCTCGTGGAAACGCTTGCCGCCCGGATCGTTCCAGAAACTCAAGGTGACAGACGGAAACGGCTTGGTGCAGACGAGCTCGCCCTTCTGCCCGACGACCGACTCACCAGCCTCGTCATACACCTCCACCGCCATGCCGAGGGACCGGCACTGCAGCTCGCCGCGGTAGACCGGCAGGATCGC
>CAZTSJ010000027.1:0-10635 GCA_964616875.1 uncultured Bordetella sp.
CCAGCACGAACGCGGACATGAGGAGCCGGTGCACGTGGGGATTCTGGGACGTGACCCAGAGCGTCCAGTCGCCGGTGGAGTCGTCGTAGCGCGCCACGCAAGCCCGCGGCTCCATCGCATTGGCGACCAGGCGCTGGTTGATGATCCGCTTCCTCACCACGACCGGGGCCGCCTTGAACGCGGCGTCGGTGGCGGCCGCGTCGCCGATCTGCCACTTGAAGGCCTCGTTGCTGGGGGCCACCTCGTGGATCTGCGGCGAGCCCTTGGCCGCCGCCTTCTCGGTGCTGGTCACCGAGGGCAGGACCTCCCAGTCCACCGCCACCATCTCGGCCGCGTCGCTGGCCGCCGACTGGCTCTCCGCGATGACGATAGCGACCGGGTCGCCCACGTAGTGCACCGCGTCGCTGGCCAGCGGCATGTGGGGCGGGATCTTCAGCTCCGGCAGGAGCCACCCACAGGGCAGCGAGTTCACGCCGACCATGTCCTTGCCGGTGAAGATCGCCACCACCCCGGGAGCCTTCGACGCCTTGGCGGTGTCGATCTTGCGGATCTTCGCGTTGGCGTGCGGGCTGCGCACGAACACCGCGTGGGTCATGCCGGCCAGCTTCAGATCGTCGGTGAAGTTCCCCTTGCCGGTGATGAACCGGGGATCCTCACGCCGCTTGATGCTCGCGCCGAGCAGACGGGCGGTGGCCATGGTCGCGCCTCACTTCCCCGCCATCTTCTCGGCGGCGTACTGGATGGCCTTGACGATGTTGTGGTAGCCCGTGCAGCGGCACAGATTGCCTTCCAGCGCTTCGCGGATTTCAGTTTCAGAGGGATTCGGATGGCTTTTCGCGAAGTCGATCGCGTTCATCACCATGCCCGGGGTGCAGAAACCGCATTGCAGGCCGTGGTGCTCCTTGAACGCCGCCTGCATCGCGTGCAGGGTGCCGTCGGCCTTGGCCACGCCTTCGATGGTCATGACCTCCGCGCCCTCGGCCTGCATGGCGAGGATCGAGCAGGACTTCACCGCCCTGCCGTTCATGCTCACGGTGCAGGCGCCGCACTGCGCGGTGTCGCAACCGACGTGGGTGCCGGTAAGGCGCAGATTTTCGCGGATCACGGTGACCAGCAGCGTGCGCTCCTCCACTTCCGCCGAAACCGATTTGCCGTTGACTCTGAGGGATACCTTGACCGCCATGCTGCCTCCTGGGGAGCTCTCTTTTTCGGGGGGACGTGCATCGTATCCAAGCAACTGGTTTGGGGCAATGATGCGGTGCGGCAAAGGGCGTGCCGCAGTAGAATCCCGCCATGGATAGCGTCGATATCGAGGTATTGCGCAGCGCCGAAGCCTGGCGCAAGGCGGGCCATCGCGTCACTTTCGGCACCATTGTGCGGACCTGGGGTTCGGCGCCGCGGCCGGTGGGCGCGCTGGTGGTGATCCGCGACGACGGCCAGGTGGTGGGCTCGGTGTCCGGCGGCTGCGTCGAGGACGACCTCATCGACAAGGTGCGCGCGGGCGGCGTGGCGCAGGACAAGCCGCAGCTCATTACCTATGGCGTCACCAACGAGGAGGCGACGCGCTGGGGCCTGCCCTGCGGCGGCACGCTCGAACTGGTGATGGAGCCGGTGACCGAGAAAAGCGCCTTCGGCGAGCTCCTCGAGACCATCTCGAAACAGCAGCTGGTCAGCCGGCGGCTGGAAATGGATAGCGGCCGCGTGACGCTGAAGTCCGGCACCTGGCAGGACGTGCTGGAGTTCGATGGCAAGGTGCTGACCACCGTGCACGGCCCGCGCTGGCGGCTGGTGCTGATCGGCGCCGGCCAGCTCACGCGCTACCTCGCCGAGATGGCGCACATGCTCGATTACCACGTGAGCGTGATTGATCCGCGCGAGGAGTATGCCGCCGGCTGGGATCTCGCGGCGGTGCCGCTCGATCGCGGCATGCCCGATGACGTGATCGCGGCGGCAAACCTGGACGGCCACAGCGCGGTGGTGGCGCTCACGCACGATCCCAAGCTCGACGACCTCGCCCTCATGGAAGCGCTCAAGTCCGCCGCGTTTTACGTCGGCGCCATCGGCTCGAAGAAGAACAACGACGCGCGCCGCCTGCGCCTGAAGGAGTTCGACCTCGCGGAGGGCGAGATCGCGCGCCTGCGCGGCCCGGTGGGCCTGTACATCGGTTCCAAGACGCCGCCCGAGATCGCGGTCGCGATCCTGGCGGAGATGACCGCGGTGCGCCACGGCGTCGCCGAGCCAAGCTGGGCGGCGAAACCAGCGCCCAGATTTGACCCTTCGGCTTGTGAAGTAGCCCCCGCATCTTCGTCGCATAAGGCTTGAACGTCGTCGCGATCCTGCTGGCGGCGGGTTCGGCGAAGCGATTCGGTTCCGACAAACTGCTGCACGCTTTGCCGCACGAGGTACCGATTGCCGTGCAGGCCGCGCGGCATCTCAAAGCTGTTTTTGAAGAAAACGTTTTTGTCGTGACCCGTCCCGAAGCAGGAGCGCTTGCGGAGCTTCTGCGCAAAGAGGGCTGCAAGGTGGTGGTGTGCGAAAACGCCGCCGAGGGCATGGGCGCGAGCCTTGCGTGCGCCGTAAGGGCTGTGGGGGATGCGCAGGGTTATGTGGTCGCGCTCGCCGACATGCCGTTCATCCGCGCCAGCAGCATCGCCGCGGTGCGCGATGCGCTCGTTGCGGGTGCAGCGATGGCGGCGCCGTACTTCCGGGCGCGGCGCGGGCACCCTGTGGGCCTCTCCGCGAAATTCAGACCCGCGCTTGAAGCGCTCGAGGGCGACGCAGGGGCGAGAAAAATAATTTTGGCGGACGAGAAAGACCTGGTGAAGATTCCCGTCGGCGACCCTGGCGTGATACGGGATATCGATACACCGGGAGATCTCGCGCCCCCGAGCATCGTATAGTGCCGGTCTCCGCATGGAAACCGCGCAACGCGCCGTGCTGTTCGTGGATGTCACGGAAAGCACCCGGATCTACGAGTCCCTCGGCGATACGGTCGCGCTCGCGGTCATCAACGGCCTGTTCAGCCACCTGGAGAAAATCGTCGCCAAGTTTTCCGGCAGCGTCGTCAAGACTCTGGGCGACGGCATGGTGTGCGTGTTCGACAGTCCCGACGATGGTTTCCGCGCCGCCTGCGAGATGCAGTCCTCGGTGACGTCGCTCGCGCAGCGAGGCAGCAACCGGCTGCAGATCAAGGCCGGGCTGACCTACGGCTCGGTGGTCCTGTCCAGGGGAGATGTCTACGGCGACACCATGAACGTCTGCGCGCGCCTCGTGACACTTGCGAACCCGGAGCAGATTCTCACCTCGGGGCAAACCGTCGAAGCGCTTTCGCCCGGCCTGCGCGTGCGCTGCCGGGCGTTGTTTCCGACCCGCATCAAGGGCAAGGCCGAGGAAGTGCCGGTAAGCGACATCAGCTGGCGCTACGACCCGGCGGTGACCGAAAACAACCTGACGCGCGCGCACCTCGCGCAGAACACGCAGATGGCGCTGAAGCTGATTTACCGGGCCAATATTTTCGTCGTCAACCGCACCCGGCCGGCGCTGCAGATGGGGCGCGACGACAGCAACGATATCGTGATCGTGAGCCTGTTTGCCTCCAGGCTGCACGCGCGCGTGCAGGCGCGCGAGGGGCATTTCGTGCTGACCGACCTTTCCACCAACGGCACCTTCCTGCTGGTGGACGAGCAGTCGAGCGCGCAGTCAACCGCGCAGTCATCCGAAATCCGTCTGCGCCGGGAAGAGGCGGTGCTGGGCGGGCGGGGCTGGATCGGCCTGGGCAAGAGCGCCGAGAAGCACGGCGACCACTCGGTGCGCTTCTCGCTGCAGCCGGAAATCGCCTGACTGGTAAAATCGCTTCATGTTTGCCGCCCGGACGCTCGCGCAGTCCCTCGAACAATCCGACCCTGAAATCTGCCACGTCATCCGCCAGGAGGCGCGGCGCCAGGAAGACCACGTCGAGTTGATCGCCTCGGAGAATTACGCCAGTCCTGCGGTGATGGCGGCGCAGGGCTCGCTGCTCACCAACAAGTACGCCGAGGGCTATCCCGGCAAGCGCTACTACGGCGGCTGCGAATACGTCGACATCGCGGAGAACATCGCGATCGAACGCGCGAAGCGGCTGTTCGGGGCGCCCTGGGCGAACGTCCAGCCGCACTCGGGCTCGCAGGCCAACCAGGCCGTGTACACCGCGGTGCTCAAGCCCGGCGACACGATCCTCGGCATGTCGCTCGCGCACGGCGGGCACCTGACGCACGGCTCGCCCGTGAACCTGTCGGGCAAGCTCTACCGCGTCGTTTCGTACGGCTTGAACGAACGCGAGGAAATCGACTACGCGGCGGCGGAAAAAATTGCCCTCGCGGAAAAGCCGAAAATGATCGTCGCTGGCGCCTCCGCCTATTCGCGCGTCATCGACTGGCAGCGTTTTCGCGCCATCGCCGACAAGTGCGGTGCCCTGCTGATGGCCGACATGGCGCACTACGCCGGACTGGTGGCGACCGGCCTGTACCCGACGCCGGTGGGCGTGGCCGATTTCGTCACCACCACCACGCACAAGACCCTGCGCGGTCCGCGCGGCGGCCTGGTCCTCGGCAAGCCCGAGCATGAGAAGGCCGTCAATGCGGCGATTTTCCCGGGACTGCAGGGCGGCCCGCTGATGCACGTGATCGCCGCCAAGGCGGTGGCGCTGGGCGAGGCGCTCAAGCCCGAATTCAAGCAGTACCAGGCGCGGGTCAAGGAGAACGCAGCGGTCATGGCGGCGAGCCTGCAGCAGCGCGGCCTGCGCATCGTCTCGGGCGGCACCGACTGCCACATGTTCCTCGTCGACCTGCGCGCGAAGAACATCACCGGCAAGGACGCCGAGGCAGCGCTCGGCCGCGCGCACATGACCGTGAACAAGAACGCCATCCCGAACGATCCGCAAAAACCGATGGTGACCTCGGGCGTGCGCATCGGCTCGCCGGCCCTGACCACGCGCGGCTTCGGCATGGCGGAGGCGGAACGGTTGTCGCAGCTGATGGCCGACGTGCTCGAGGATCCGCACGGCGATCTGACGCGCGAGCGCGTGACGCGCGAGATCAAGGCGATGTGCGCGAAGTTTCCGGTCTACATCTAGCCGAGCGCCATGCGCTGCCCGTTCTGCGCCAGTGAAGACACCCAGGTGGTGGATACGCGCTCGAACGAGGGCACCAACGTCATCCGGCGCCGCCGCAAGTGCCCGAAATGCGACAAGCGCTTCACCACCTACGAGCGGGTCGAATTGCGCATGCCGCGCCTGGTGAAGAAGGGCGGCAGCCGCACCGACTTCGACCGCGTCAAACTGGTCGGCAGCATGACACTCGCGCTGCGCAAGCGCCCGGTGGCAACCGGGGACGTGGACGCCGCGGCGGACCGTATAGAGGAAAAGTTGCGCGCGCTCGGTGAGCGCGAGATTCCCACCAGCCGCGTCGGCGACCTGGTGATGCGCGAGCTGGCGAAGCTCGACAAAATCGGCTACATCCGCTTCGCCTCGGTGTACCGCAGTTTCGAATCGCCCGACGATTTCCGCGAAGCGGTTCAGGAAGTAAAGACCAAGAAACGCAGGAAGTGACTCCTTTCACCGCGTTCGACCACGCCATGATGGCGCGGGCGCTCGAGCTTGGGGCAAAAGGGCTCTACACCACGACGCCGAATCCGCGCGTCGGCTGCGTACTGGTGCAGGGCGAAACCGTGGTGGGCGAAGGCTGGCACGAAAAGGCCGGCGGACCGCATGCCGAGGTGGTCGCCATCGGGCGGGCGGGCGGGCGCGCGGCGGGCGCGACGCTGTACGTCAACCTGGAACCTTGCAATCACCAGGGGCGCACGCCTCCATGCATTGAGTCAATTCAAAAAAATAAAATCACCCGGGTGATCGCAGCGATGCTCGATCCGAATCCCAAGGCCGCGGGCGGTGGCGCAGCCCTTGCCGCGGCCGGCATCGGCTTCGCGCACGGGCTCATGGAAGCCGAGGCGAAGGAGCTCAACATCGGCTTCGTCTCGCGCGTGACGCGCGGCCGTCCCTGGGTGCGCATGAAAATCGCCGCGACGCTGGATGGCCGCACTGCGCTGGGAAAGGGTCCAAATGCGGGCAAATCGCAATGGATCACCGGCCCGGAAGCGCGCAAGGACGGCCACCGCTGGCGCGCGCGCGCCTGCGCCATCCTCACCGGCATCGGCACCGTGAAGGCAGACGATCCGCGCCTGACCGTGCGCGAGGTCGATACGCCACGCCAGCCGCTCAGGGTCGTGGTGGACAGCCGGCTGGAGATCCCGGATAACGCCAGGATTTTCGAAGGCGGGAATGTTTTGGTTTTCTGCGGGGTTGAGCCGGAAAGAAAACTGAGAGCGGAAATTCAAAAACTCTCCAATCCAGACGGGAAAGTCGAACTTCCTCAAATGCTGAAAGAACTTGCGCGCCGCGGCGTCAACGAGCTGCACGTTGAGGCGGGCTTCCGGCTTAACGGCTCGCTGGTGCGCGAAGGCTGCGTCGATGAATTCCTCATCTACCTGAATCCCAGCCTGCTCGGTGACGAAGCGCAGGGCATGGTCTGCGTGCCGGGGTTTGCTTCACTTGATGAAAGAGTGAAAATGAAAATCGCGTCGCTGGAGCGCATCGGCGACGACATCCGCATTCTCGCTAGGCTCTGATGTTCACCGGCATCGTCCAGGCCGTCGGCCGCATCGAAAAACTCAACCCGCTCCAGGTCAAGACCGGGCGGCTGCCGCTCGCGGATGTGCGCATCGGCGATTCGATCTGCGTGCAGGGCTGCTGCCTGACTGTGGTGAAGAAGACGAAGGGAACACTCTGGTTCGACGTGTCGCGCGAGACATTGCGCGTCACCGCCGGCCTCGACCGCGCGGTCGAGGTCAATCTCGAAAAATCGCTCGGCTTCGGCGACAAGCTTGGCGGGCACCTCGTCACTGGGCATGTGGACGGGGTTGGGGTTGTCCTAAAGCATTTAAATGGTTTTCTCCAGATAAAAGCTCCCAGGGCGCTGTCGCGATTCATCGCGGGCAAGGGTTCCATTTGCATCGACGGCGTGAGCCTCACAGTAAACCACGTCGCGCGCGGCACGTTCGAAGTGAACCTGATCCCGCACACGCTCAAAGTCACGACGCTGAAGCGCCTCGCGCGCGGCGCCAGGGTCAACCTGGAAGTGGACCTGGTCGCCCGCTACCTTGAGCGGATGCTCAGCGCGTAGCGACGGGCAGGCGTCAATCGCAGCCCTTTGCCGGCAGGATTTCCGCCAACATTTTCCTTAGCCCGGGTAGGTCCGCTTCACCGATCGCAAGGCTGTAGCTCGACTGTCCTTTTTCTACCGGACGCTCGACAACCAATTCCGTGGTGACGCGCAACTGCCCCACCGGTTTCGCTCCCTTGAGCAGCACGATGGTCGAATAGCAGGAGAGCTTGGTGTCGCCGCGACGCCAGGCCCTTTTCGCCAGTCCGTTCAGTTCACCGACGATGGCATTTACTTGCTCCCGGCCCTCGAGCAGCACCGAAGGAGCACCGTAGTTTGCGATGCGTACGGCGGACACGCCTTTGAATGATGCCCGTTGCTCCTGGGCTGCAGCGGGTGCAGCCTGGACCGCGAGTGCAATGGTCAGTACCAGCAAAGCGCGAATTCTCATGTTAGTCGGCATTCTAGGCATTGCGACCCAGGACGGCCGCGAGCTCGGCGAGGCCGGCTGGATGCGAGGTGCGCGGGTATGGCGGTTTCGGCCAGGCCCAGCGCGGCGCCGGAAGCAGGGCGCGCATCGCGTTGATGTCGCAGTGGTAGGGCGGGCCTTCGACGGCGCCCTCGGCGGAGCCGGGCCGCGGAAATTGCACGAAGAGCGCAAACAGCTTTCCCCCGGGGACGAGCCAGCGATGCAGCTGATCGGCGTAGTCGCGCCATTGGTCCGGATACAGCGCGCACAGGCAGGTCTGTTCGTAGATGGCGTCGAATGGGCGGGGCGGCTGCCAGGCTAGCGCGTCCGCCTCTATCAGTTCCGCATTCAGGTTCGCTGCTGCGAGCAGATTGCGCGTGCGTGCTATCGCGACCGGCGCGTAGTCGAGTCCGGTGACGTCGAATCCGGCCTGCGCCAGCGCGGCGACCTCGTAGCCCGAGCCGCAGCCGGGCACCAGGATGCGGCAGGGCTTGAGCGCGCCCGCAGCCAGCCAGGTATCGAGCTGCGGGTTGGCCGCACCGCGATCCCAGGGCGTATTGCCCTCGGCAAAGCGTTGTTCCCAGAATTCGCGTGTCGGTCCGGCCATGGTTGAATGGAATCTTATATCCTCGGCGCGCCTTTGAATCCATCCCTCACATGACGCAGATCACTTTCGACCCTGCACTTCCCGTCAATCAGAAGCGCGAAGAGATCGCGCGTGCGGTGGCGGAAAATCCGGTGGTCATCGTCTGCGGCGAAACGGGCTCGGGCAAGACCACCCAGATACCCAAGATCCTGCTCGAAATGGGGCGCGGCAGCGCTGGCCGCATCGGCCACACCCAGCCGCGGCGCATTGCGGCGCGCTCGGTCGCGGCGCGCATCGCCGAGGAGCTGAAAGTCGAATTGGGCGACCTGGTCGGCTACAAGGTGCGCTTCAACGACCGGGTGCGCGCTGGCACCGTCCTCAAGCTCATGACCGACGGCATCCTGCTCGCCGAAACGCAGGGCGACCCGCAGCTGCGGGCCTACGACACGATCATCGTGGACGAGGCGCACGAGAGAAGTTTGAACATCGATTTCTTGCTGGGTTATCTGAAAAAACTGCTGGAGAAGAGAAAAGACCTGAAGGTCATCATTACTTCGGCCACCATAGACGCGGCAAAATTTTCGGCGCATTTCAACGGCGCGCCGGTGATCGAGGTTTCGGGGCGCCTCTATCCGGTGGAAGTGCGCTACCGCCCGGTCGAGGGCGACAAGGAAGACACCACGCGCGAGGAGGAGGAACAGGCGCTCGTCGCCGCGGTGACCGAACTGTGCCGCGGCGGGCAGGGCGACGTGCTGGTGTTCCTTCCCGGAGAACGCGAGATTCGCAAAGCGGCGGAAGTTATTGGAAAGGCCGTTCGTGGTGTTGAAATTCTTCCCCTGTACTCGCGCTTATCGGTTGCAGAGCAGGACCGCGTTTTCCGGCCAGGCGGCGCGCAGCGCGTGGTGCTGGCGACCAACGTCGCGGAGACTTCGCTCACCGTGCCGCGCATCCGCTACGTGGTGGACACGGGGCTCGCGCGCGTCAAGCGCTACAGCTATCGCAACAAGGTCGAGATGCTGCAGGTGGAGAGCATTTCGCGTGCCTCCGCCAGCCAGCGCTCGGGACGCTGCGGCCGGGTCGCCGATGGCGTTTCCGTGCGCCTGTATTCGGAGGAGGACTTCAACGCGCGGCCGCCGTTCACCGACCCGGAGCTGCTGCGCTCTTCGCTCGCGGCGGTGATCCTGCGCGCGCTCAGCCTGAACCTGGGCAAGGTGGAGGATTTCCCGTTCCTCGATCCGCCGAGCCCGCGCGCCATCGCCGACGGCTATGCCCTGTTGAACGAGCTGGGTGCGGTGGATGAGGACAATATATTGACCGATACCGGGCGCGAACTCGCGCGCCTGCCGCTCGACCCGCGCGTCGGCCGCATGCTGGTCGCGGCGCGCGCCGAAGGATGCCTCGAGCAGATGCTGGTGGTCGCTGCCGCGCTTTCGGTACAGGATCCGCGCGACCGCCCGCTGGACAAGGCCGCGACGGCCGACGAGCGCCACGCCAGGTTTGCCGACGAGCGCTCGGACTTCCTCGGTTACCTGAAACTCTGGAAGGCCTTCGGACAGGGTGCCTCCGCGTCGCGCAAGGAGTGCCGGGACAACTTCGTCTCCTACGTGCGGCTGCGCGAGTGGCGCGACATCCACGCCCAGCTGCGCCAGGCGGTGGAGGAGCTCGAATGGCGCATGTCGAGCGCCGACCTGGAAAAGCCCGAAGGCATCCGGGCACTCCACCGTGCGCTGCTCTGCGGCCTGCTTGGGAACGTCGGCATGAAAGACGAACCGGACAACAACTACACCGGCGCGCGCGGCATCAAGTACTGGGTGCACCCGGGCTCGGGCACGAAAAAGCCCGGCAAGTGGATCATGGCCGCCGAACTGGTCGAAACCACGCGCCTCTTCGCTCGCAACGTGGCGAGCGTGGATCCGCGCTGGATCGAGGAACTGGGCGGCCACTTGCTAAAGCGCCACCGCGAGCGGCCGCACTGGGAGAAGCAGCGCTCCCAGGTGGTTGCCGTGGAGCGCGGCACGCTCTACGGCCTGCCGGTGTATGCCGACCGGCGCGTGCACTACGGGCCGATAGACCCGAAGCTGTCGCGCGAGATCTTCCTGCGCTCAGCCCTGGTCGAGGGCGAATTCGAAACGCGCGCGCCATTCTTTGCGCATAACCAGAAGCTGCTCAAGGAGATCGAGCGCCTGGAGCACAAGTCGCGCCGGCCGGACATCCTGGTGGACGATGAGCTCATCTACGCCTTCTACGACGCGCGGGTGCCCGAGGGCATCACCAACGGCGTTGATTTCGAGAAGTGGCGCAAGGAGGCCGAACGCGCCACGCCCGGCCTGCTGCAGCTGCGGCGCGAAGACCTCATGCGGCACGAGGCGGCGGGGATCACCACCGAG
>CAZTSJ010000028.1:0-1803 GCA_964616875.1 uncultured Bordetella sp.
ATGGCGTACCTGGATCTCGCTGAACTGGATGAGGTGTTCCGCGGCCGCTGGCTCTGGTCGGCGCACCGACCGGCGCTGGCCTGGTTCAAGCGCGCCGATTACCTCGGAGACGCGGCGCTCCCGCTGGATGAAGCAGTGCGCGAAAAGGTGTGGCGCGAGACCGGGACCCGCCCGCGCGGGCCAATCCGGCTGCTCACGCACCTGCGCATGTTCGGGCACTGCTTCAATCCGGTGAGCTTCTACTACTGCTTTGATGCGCGCGGCGAACGCGTCGAGACGGTGGTTGCGGAGATCACCAACACGCCCTGGAAAGAGCGCCACGCCTACGTCCTGCCGGTACGTGGCGACGAGATGCGCTTTCGCTTCGGCAAGTCGTTCCATGTGTCGCCCTTCATGCCGATGGCGCAGCAGTACGACTGGCGCTTCGGCGCGCCGGGCCCGCGCCTCGCGGTGCACATGGAAAACCACGATGAGCGCGGCAAGGTGTTCGACGCCACGCTCGCGCTGGAGCGCCGCGAGATCGGCTCGGTCGCGCTCGCCGGCGCGCTCGCGCGCCATCCCTTCCTCACGCTGCAGGTGGTGGGCGCGATCCACTGGCAGGCCCTGTGGCTCTGGGCCAAGCGCGTCCCCGTCCACGCCCACCCATGAACATGAATATGAACGATACAACCCTGATCCATCTATCCCGGAGCCGCGCCCGCGGCCGCTCCCTCTCCGGCTTCGCACGGCGGCTCGTGTTCGCGCGCCTCGAAGCGCTTTCGCAAGGCAGCCTTGTGCTGCGCGAAGGCGCTGAAACCATCCGCTTCGGCGGCAGCGGGCCGGCCGTCGAGGTACAGGTGCGCGATCCGGCGTTCTATGCCGAACTCGCGTTTGGCGGCTCGGTTGGCGCCGGCGAGTCCTACATGCTCGGCCACTGGGCCACGAGCGACCTCACCGCCGTGATGCGGCTGCTGCTGCGCAATCGCAGCGCCATGGATGCCATGGAAGGCGGCATCGCGCGCCTGGCGGCGCCTTTGCGCGTCGCCGCCCACTGGCTGCACCGCAACTCGCGTGCCGGCAGCCGGCGCAACATTTCGGCCCACTACGACATCGGCAACGACTTCTATCGCCTCTTCCTCGACGAGACGATGATGTATTCCTGCGCGCTGTTTGAGCGGGAAGACATGACGCTCGCCGAAGCGCAAACGGCAAAGCTGGACGCGATCTGCCGCAAGCTCGCACTCGGACCGCAGGATCACGTCCTCGAGATCGGCACTGGCTGGGGCGGATTCGCGCTGCACGCTGCTTCGCGCTACGGCTGCCGCGTCACAACGACCACCATTTCGCCCAGCCAGCATGCGCTTGCCGCCGAGCGCGTCGGCGCCGCCGGACTGGAGGACCGCGTCACGCTGTTGCAGCAGGACTACCGCGACCTCGGCGGAGCCTACGACAAACTGGTCTCCATCGAGATGATCGAGGCAGTGGGCCACCAGTACTACGGCGAGTTCTTCCGCCGCTGCGACGCACTTCTCAAGCCCGGCGGCCGGACCCTGATCCAGGCGATCACCATTGCCGACCAGCACTACCAGCGCGCGCGCGACGAGGTGGACTTCATCAAGCGCTACATTTTCCCGGGGTGCTGCATTCCCTCCGTTACGTCGCTGGCGCAGGCGATGACCGGATCGAGCACGCTGCGCATCGAGAACCTCGAGGACATCGGCCCGCACTACGCGACCACCCTGCGCCTGTGGCGCGAGAACCTGTTCGCCAACCTGGACCGCGTGCGCGCACTGGGACTGCCCGCGAGCTTCATCCGCATGTGGG
>CAZTSJ010000029.1:0-1906 GCA_964616875.1 uncultured Bordetella sp.
CGCAAACTGGGCGTGACCTCGGTCGACCCGCGCATTCGAAGCTGGGCCGGCGTGCCCATTCATTTCTCAAACAAGACCGCAGGCGTTCTGACCATCACCGATTACGAGCACGAGGACCGGGTGAACGGCCGAAGGTTCGGACTGCTCAAAGTTCTGGCCGGCGAAGTGGCGGTGGCGATCGAGAACGCGCGGCTGTTCCAGCAGGAGCAGAAGCGTGCGGGCCATCTGGCGCTGCTCAACGAACTGACGCGCAAGGCGACCGCCGTCCTCGACCCGCAGGAACTGCTCGAACACATCTGCGGCGAGCTGCACCAGTCTTTTGGTTTTGAGCTTGTGCGCGTGGAAACCCTCGATCGCGAAAAGGAAGAACTCGTCATCGCGGCGGAGGTTGGCTACGGGCCGAGCATTGCGGGCCGCCGCACGAAGTTCGGGCAGGGCTTTGCCGGCATCGCCGCCGAAACTCAGGAGCCCTATCTCTCCGACGACGTTCTCACCAGCGACCGGTATCTGCCTTTCCATGCCGGCGTCCGGTCCGCCCTGCATCTTCCCATGAAATACCGCCAGGAACTGCTGGCCGTGCTGAGCATCGAAAGTTTGAAGCCGAAGAGTTTTAGCTCGCAGGACGTTTTGACGCTGAGCACGCTCGCCGACCAACTGGCCATCGCGCTCAAGAACGCTCAGGCCTACCGGGTGGCGCAGGAGCAGGCGATCACCGACGGCCTGACGTCGCTCAAGACGCACCGTTTCTTCATGCAGGCCGTTGACGCCGAGTGGCGGCGGTCGCCGCGTTCCGGAAAGCCCTTCTCGCTCATCATCATGGACCTCGACGCCTTCAAGCAGCTCAACGAGCGTCAGGGGCACCTCGAGGGCGACAAGGTGCTCACCGCCGTGGCGCGCGTGCTGGAAGCGAGTTCCCGCCAGTCCAACACCGTGGCCCGATATGGCGGCGACCAGTTCGCGGTCCTGGTGCCCGAAGCCACGGTCGAACAGGCTCAAGGCCTGGCCGAACGCCTGCGCGCCAGCCTGATTGCGGATTCCTATCTTTCCAGCCGCGGCGTCACCGCCAGTTTCGGCATCGGAACTTTTCCCGTCCACGGCGTGACGACGGAGGAAATCGTGCGCGTGGCGGAGTCGGGCATGTATCTCGCCAAGCACGAAAAGGGAAACCGCGTCCGCGTCGCTTCGCACTCCGCCGATACCGCGGCCAGCGGCTGGGACCAGCAACTCCTCCAGGCTTACCTGGGCGTTGCCGTCAAGCGTATGTTCGCCACCGGCCCCGAAGTATTTAATCAGTATCTGGAGCGCTTCGAGGCGGCGACCGGCGACAACGACCATACTTCGCTCATGGATACGGTGACGGCGCTCGCCTTTACCATCGACGCCAAGGACCACTACACGCAGGGCCACTCGCAGTCGGTCTCGCGCCTGGCGGCGCAGATTGGGCAGGAAATCGGTCTCAATAAGGATGAACTCGAGGAGGTCCGCCTGGCCGGAATCCTCCACGACATCGGCAAGATCGGCGTCCCGGAAAGTCTCCTCAACAAGCCCTCCTGCCTGACGCCGGAAGAATATGAACTGATGAAGAGCCACACCACGCTGGGCGAGCGAATCCTGGCGCCGCTCAAATTCAAGGCGATTGAAGCGATCAAGAAAATCGTTCGCCACCACCACGAGCGCATGGACGGCAAGGGCTACCCCGACGGCCTGAGCGGTCAGGATATTCCGCTGGGCGCGCGCATCATCACCATCGCGGATTGCTTCGATACGATTATTTCCGATCGCGCCTACAAGAAGGCCAGCCCGCTCGAAGACGCGCTGGAAGAACTGCGCCGCGGCCGCGGCACGCAGTTCGACGCCAAACTCCTTGACGCCTTCTTGAATTCACTCGCCTCCGCGCAACCCACGC
>CAZTSJ010000030.1:0-3124 GCA_964616875.1 uncultured Bordetella sp.
GACGCGTTCAGCTCGCCGTCGTGGTACCAGCGGAAGAACGGCGCCTTCGACTGGTCGAGCGTTTTGGTGAACGGCTTGTGCCAGAGCAGCTCTGCTTTCGCAAGCCGCGCCCAGAAGCCCTCGAAATCCTTCTCCGCTTCCGCCACCAGCTTGCGGTAGGCATCCATCCCCGAGATGTTGGCCTGCTTGACGAACGCGGGCGACGGCGGGAATACCCGCGTCTCGCTCAACACCGTTTCAATGTTTCCAGACATGCCCTCTCCTCCCTCCGGAGCCGATTTTGCCGCCGGCGTGCTTACACGCCGCTTACGCGAATAGCAAAATTGAATCAAGGGTATGCTAGATTGCCAGCGTCTCGCAACCTCGGCGCCTCGCGCATGCAAGCCCCCGCAAAAACGCTCAAACCGGTACCCCGGATCCTGTTCGGCAGCCGTTGGCTGCAATTGCCGCTTTACCTCGGCTTGATCGTCGCCCAGGGCGTCTACGTGGTGCAGTTCATGATCGAGCTGTACCACCTGGTATTCGCGATGAAGCAGTTCAACGAGACCACCATCATGCTCACGGTCCTGGGCCTGATCGACGTGGTGATGATCTCCAACCTTCTCATCATGGTGATCATCGGCGGCTACGAGACCTTTGTCTCGCGCCTGGAACTGGAAGGCCATCCCGACGAACCCGAGTGGCTGTCGCACGTCAACGCCAACGTGCTCAAGGTGAAACTGGCCACCGCGATCATCGGCATCTCGTCGATCCACCTGCTCAAGACGTTCATCAACGCGACCAACCTGGATGAAAAGACGATGTACTGGCAGGTCGTCATCCACATCACGTTCCTGCTGTCTGCAGTTGCGATCGCGGCGATCGACCGCATCATGAGTCCGGCTACGGTCGCAAATATGAAACGGGAGTAGGGAGGAAACTGAGCGTGAGCATCATCCGCAGCGAACACCTGATCCAGAGCATCGCCGACGCGCTGCAGTTCATCTCCTATTACCACCCGCTCGACTACATCCAGGCGCTCGGCCGCGCCTACGACCGGGAGCAATCGGCCGCGGCGAAGGACGCGATCGCGCAGATCCTCACCAACTCGCGCATGTGCGCCGAGGGCCACCGGCCGATCTGCCAGGACACCGGCATCGTCAACGTGTTCCTGAAAATAGGCATGGGGGTCAGGTTTGATTTTGCTTCTCCCCTGGAAGATGTCGTCAATGCAGGCGTGCGCCAGGCCTACCTCGATCCCGACAACAAACTGCGCGCCTCGGTGCTGGATGAGTCGGATTTCGGCAGGAAGAACACCAGGGACAACACCCCCGCGGTGATCAACGTGCAGATGGTTGCAGGCGACAAGCTTGCGATCGACGTCGCGGCCAAGGGCGGCGGCTCTGAAGCAAAGGCCAAGTTCGTGATGCTCAATCCCTCGGATTCCATCGCTGACTGGGTCGTGAAGACGGTCCCCAGCATGGGCGCGGGCTGGTGCCCGCCGGGCATGCTCGGCATCGGGGTTGGAGGCACGGCGGAAAAAGCCATGCTGATGGCCAAGGAAGTGCTGATGGAGCCGATCGACATGGCCGAATTGAAGGCGCGCGGACCGAAGAGCAAGCTCGAGGAACTGCGCATCGAGCTCTACGATCGCGTTAACGCCCTGGGTATCGGCGCACAGGGCCTCGGCGGCCTCTCGACCGTGCTCGACGTCAAGATCCGCACTTACCCCGCGCACGCCGCCAACCGGCCGGTGGCGATGATCCCGAACTGCGCCGCGACGCGCCATGCGCATTTCGTGCTGGATGGGTCGGGCCCAGCGGAGTTCGAAGCGCCGTCGCTCAGCGACTGGCCGAAGGTGACCTGGACGGCGGACGCGAGTTCCATTCCGGTCGATCTGAATACTCTGAGCAAAAAGGAAATCGCCAACTGGAAACCCGGCCAGCGCCTGCTGCTGTCGGGAAAAATGCTTACCGGTCGCGATGCGGCGCATAAGAGAATCCAGGACATGCTGTCGAAAGGCGAGAAATTGCCTGTCGACTTCACCAACCGGGTCATCTACTACGTCGGTCCGGTGGACCCGGTGCGCGGCGAAGTGGTCGGACCGGCGGGCCCAACCACCGCGACGCGCATGGACAAGTTCACCGAAATGATGCTCGCGCAAACGGGCCTGATCGCGATGATCGGCAAGGCGGAGCGCGGTCCGGTCGCGCTCGAAGCTATAAAAAAGCACAGGGCCGCCTACCTGATGGCGGTGGGCGGTGCGGCCTACCTGGTCGCGAAAGCGATCCGCAAATCGCGCGTGCTCGCGTTCGAAGACCTCGGCATGGAAGCGATCCACGAATTCGAGGTCAGGGACATGCCGGTGACGGTCGCGGTGGACGCGAACGGGACTTCCGTGCACAACACCGGCCCGGCCGAGTGGTCGAAGAAAATCATCGAGCTGAAGCTGCCGGTCACGGCAGCCTGAGCGCCCGAGGAGCAAACCCATGCGACAAATCTTTATCTGCGAAGTCGGCCCGCGCGACGGGCTGCAGAATGCCCACCACCTGATGCCCACCGAGGCGAAGAAGGCCTGGATCGCTTCCATGGCCGCGGCCGGCATCGAGGAGATCGAGGTCGGCTCCTTCGTGCCGCCGAAGCTGATTCCGGCCATGGCGGACACAGGCGAAATTGTTTCGTTCGCTTTAACTCTAAAAGACTTAAAAGTAGTGGCCCTCGCCCCTAACGTAAAAGGCTTCGAGCGTGCGGTCGCCTCGGGCGCGCACAAGGTCACCTTTCCCGTGTCCGCGAGCCGCGCGCACAGCCTCGCCAATGTGCGCATGACGCCCGAGCAGATGGTCGAAGAAGTCCGTCGATGTGTGGAACTGCGCTCGCAACTGCGCGGCAAGGGCGGCCCGGAGATCGAAGCCGGCGTATCCACCGCTTTCGGCTGCACCATGCAGGGCGAGGTGCCCGAGGACGATGTAGTGCGCCTCGCCGTCATGCTCGCCGAAACGGGCGTCGATTGCGTCGCGCTCGCCGATACGGTCGGGTACGCGAATCCGGCGCAGATCCGGCGTGTTTTTCGAAGAGTAAAAGCGGCGATCGGCGACAAGCTCGAAGCCGCGCACCTGCACAACACGCGCGGCCTCGGCCTTGCCAA
>CAZTSJ010000031.1:0-13229 GCA_964616875.1 uncultured Bordetella sp.
CAAGCGCATGGTGGCGGACGCCGAGACGCACGCCGAGGAAGACCGCAAGGCGCTCGAGCTCGTCAACGCGCGCAACCAGTGCGAGGCGCTCGTGCACTCGGTGAAGAAATCGCTCGCGGAATACGGCGACAAGCTGGAAGCGGGCGAGAAGGAGAAGATCGAGGCCGCGCTCAAGGAGGCCGAGGGCGTGCTCAAGTCCGACGACAAGGCGCAAATTGACGCCAAAGCGAAGGCGCTGGCGGAAGCCTCGCAGAAGCTCGGCGAAAAAGTGTATGCCGACGCGCAGGCGAAACAGCAGGCCGAAGCGCAGGCCGCGGGCGGCGGCGACGCCAAGGCTTCGGACGAGAAGAAAAAGGACGATGGCAACGTCGTCGATGCCGAGTACACCGAGGTCAAAGACAAGAAAACGGGCTAACAGGGAAGGGAAACCCGGGTGGCGAAGCGCGACTACTACGAGGTGCTGGGAGTAAACCGGGACGCCGCCGAGGAAGACATCAAGAAGGCGTACCGGAAACTCGCCATGAAGTGGCATCCGGACCGCAATCCGGACAATCCGAAGGCCGAGGAGCACTTCAAGGAGGCGAAGGAAGCCTACGAGGTCCTGACCGACGCGCAGAAGCGCCCGGCCTACGACCAGTACGGCCACGCCGGCATCGATCCCTCCGCCGCCGCGGGCGCCGGCGCGGGTTTCGGCCAAGCCGGCTTCGGCGACGTCTTCAGCGACATCTTCGGCGAAATTTTCGGCGGCGCACGCGGCGGCCGCTCCACCGTGTTCCGCGGCGCGGACCTGCGCTACAACCTCGAGATCAACCTCGAGCAGGCCGCGCACGGCTTCGAGACCAAGATCCGCATTCCCGCGCTCTCCGAGTGCGCCGCCTGCCACGGCTCGGGCGCCAAGCCGGGCACCCAGCCGCAGACTTGCGCCACCTGCCGCGGCGCCGGGCAGGTACGCGTCTCGCAGGGTCCGTTTTCAATCGCGCAGACCTGCCCGCGCTGCCACGGCAGCGGCAAGACCGTCGCGCATCCCTGCGCCGCCTGCAACGGCGCCGGCCGCATCAAGAACCAGAAGACGCTGTCGGTGAAGATTCCGGTCGGCGTGGACGAAGGCGACCGCGTGCGCCTGTCAGGCGAAGGCGAAGCCGGCGTCAACGGCGGCCCGCCCGGCGACCTCTACGTCCAGGTGCACCTCAAACCGCACCCGGTGTTCCAGCGCGACCACGACGACCTGCATTGCGAGATGCCGGTTTCGTTCACGGTCGCGGCGCTGGGCGGCGAAATCGCGATCCCGACGCTCGATGGCAGCGCGCGCATCCAGGTGCCGGCCGAAACCCAGAGCGGCAAGACGTTCCGCCTGCGCGGCAAGGGCATCAAGGGCGTGCGCAGCCAGACGCCCGGGGATCTCTTCTGCCACGTGGTGGTCGAGACGCCGGTCAACCTCACCTCGCGCCAGCGCGAACTGCTGCAGGAGTTCGAAGCCATCAGCCAGAAGGACACCGCGCGCCACAACCCGCGCGCCAAGGGCTGGTTCGACAAGGTCAAGGAATTTTTTGAAGGCTGAGGGGAAGCACGGGTCCTGGCAAGATGTGCAATACCGCTTATGCCGCGTCGCGGCTCATCATTGAAGAGAGCGCAATCCTTCGGAGCGAGCCATGATTAACCGCATCGACCACGTCATGATCTGCGTGCCAGACCTGGCGCATGGCATCGAGCAGTATCACAAGATGGGCTTCAACATCTATCCGGGCGGCACGCATCCGGGCAGAGGCACCCACAATGCCATCGCATTTCTCCAGGACGACTACGTCGAACTGCTGGCGATCCACGATCGGGCTGAGCACCAGGCGGCGAATCGGCACGGGACCTGGGGCGCGGATCTGGCGGACTTCATCGCGGCGGGCGGCGGCATCCGCTACATCGTATTGCAAAGCGACGACCTGGCGGCGGATGTGGCCGCAATGCGCAGCCGTGGCATAGAGGTGAGCGACGCGCTCGAAGGCGGCCGGCGTACCCCGGCGGGGCAGCAGCTACGCTGGAAAGCCGCGATGCTCGGCGCCAGGAATCCGCTGCCGATTTTCTTCATCCAGCATCTGACGCCGCTGGCGGAGCGCCGCAAACAGCTGCCGCTCGCGGGCAATCACCCCAACGGTGTCACCACTCTCGAGCGCGCCTACATCGTCACTCCGGACGCGGTGGCTGCTGCAGCGATCTACGCCAATGTGCTCGGTATGCCCCAGCCGGCGTTGCAGCGGGGTACGGTGATCATGTCGGACATGGCCGTGTTCCAGTTGGGCCCCACCGGTCTGGGCATCGTCCAGCCCTACGCGGCGGGACCGGGTGCCGATGCGCTGGAGCGCCGCGGTCCCGGTCCGTTCCAGGCGCTGTATCGCACCACCGGCATGCGCGCTGCCGCCCGCTGGATGCAGGAGCACGGCATGCCGCCGCCGGCGCGCGGCGTGCGCAACACCGGCGCGCAGGCAATGCTCGTTTCGCCCAGGAACGCGTGTGGCGCGTATATCGGCTTCGTGGGAGCCGAATAACCACCCTGCGTCGAGCGCCGCTATTGGTGAAAAATCACTCCCCTTTGATGCCGGCGCGCTTCACGACCTGGCTCATCCGGAGGAGGCCCGCCTGCGTCCACTGCGTTACTTGCTCGGGCGGCGAGCCGATCGGCTCTAGCCCCTGCGCGATCAGCTTCTCGCGCACGTCAGGGGCGTTGACGGCTTTAACCACCTCCGCGTTCAGCCGATCGACGACCGGCTTCGGGGTGCCGACCGGCACGACAATCGAGGCCCATGTGAACCATTCGAATCCGGGCATCCCGGCCTCGGTCATGGTCGGGACCTCGGGGAGCAGCGGCGAGCGTTTCGGGCTCGGCACGGCGAGCGCACGCATCCGGCCCGACTTGATGTACGGCTGCACGATCGATACCGCGCTGAAGTGGACTTGCACCTGGTTCGAGATCACATCGAGCGCGGCTTGCGTCGCGCCGCGGTACGGGATGTGCACGAGATAGATGCCGGTGGCCGCCTTGAACGCTTCCATCGCGACGTGCTGCGGACTGCCGTTGCCGCCCGAGGAGTAGTCGATTCTGCCGGGCCGCTGCTTCGCCAGCGCGACGAACTCGGGGACGCTCTTCGCCGGCAGGTCGTTGTTCGCGACCATCACCCAGGTGATCCCGGCGACGACGCTCACCGGCACGAAGTCCTTCACCGGGTCGTAGGGCGCCTGCCGGATGTTCGGGATCATCGTCAGGATGCTGTCGTTGAGCGCCCCGAGCGTGTAGCCGTCGGGCGCGGCGCGCTTGACCCGCTCGGCGCCGATCAGGCCGGCAGCGCCGGGCTGGTTCTCGACCACGATCTGGCGCCCCATGCTGTCGCCCATCTTCTGCGCGACGATCCGCATCATGATGTCGACCGCGCTGCCGGCCTGCAGCGGCATCACCATCAGGACAGGCTTCGCCGGATACTCTTGCGCCACCACCGGCTGCGGCGCTGCGAGCAGCGCCGCAGCAACAATGAAGCGGCGTATGCGTCGGCGTTCAGCAGCTTTCATCTTCGCTTCCTCTGTCTTCTACGGAAAATAGATTTTGACGCGCATTTTGCCGCGGTTCCGGGGCTGGCGCTGGTCAATCCCGCCGGTTAAGGCACAGGCGCTACACCCGGCGCCAGGTCGTGCCTTTGGCACCGTCCTCCAGGATCACCCCGGCCGCCTCAAGCTCCTTGCGAATCCGGTCGGCCTCGGCGTAGTTCTTGGCCTTGCGCGCAGCCAGCCGGGCATCGATCTTGTCCTGAATCTCCTTGTCCCCCGGTGCGCCGCTGGGGCCGGCCTGCAGGAACGTCTGCGGTTCGCGCTGCAGGAGACCGAGAATCCCGCCCAGGGCCTTCAACTGTGGCGCAAGCGCCTTGTTGCCGCGCCCGATCTCATTAGCGAGATTGAAAAGCTCGGCCACCGCCTCGGCGGTATTGATGTCGTCGTCCATCGCGGCCTTGAAGCGCAGCGCGTGCGGCTCGTCCCAATCCACTACCGCCGGGCCGGTAAAATTCTTTAGTGCCGTGTAGAGACGCGTTAGACCTTGTTTGGCGTCGTCGAGGTGTACTTTGGAATAGCCCATTGCAGTGCGGTAGTGCGCGCGCACGAGGAAAAAGCGCAGCACCTCGGGATCGAACACCTTGAGAATGTCGCGGATGGTGAAGAAGTTGCCGAGCGACTTCGACATCTTGGTGTCGTCGACCTGGACGAAGCCGTTGTGCACCCAGTACCTGACGAAGGGCTTGCCGTTGGCGCCCTCGGACTGCGCGATCTCGTTCTCGTGGTGCGGGAATTGCAGGTCCTGCCCGCCGCCATGGATGTCGAACGACTCCCCGAGCAGCGTGCAGCCCATCGCCGAGCATTCGATCGCCCAGCCGGGGCGCCCTTCGCCCCAGCGCGAGGGCCATTTCGGTTCGTCGGGCTTGGAGTGCTTCCAGAGCACGAAATCGAGCGGATCGCGCTTCGCGGCGCCCACCTCGACGCGCTCGCCGGCACGCAGGTCGTCGAGCGATTTGCCCGAAAGCCTGCCGTAGCCCGGAAACTTGCGCACGGAAAAGTTCACGTCGCCGTCCGCGGCCAGGTAAGCGAGGCCGTTCGCCTCCAGCCGGCCGATCATTTCGAGCATCTGCGGCACGAACTGGGTGGCGCGCGGCTCGTGGTCGGGCTTCTCCACGCCCAGCGCGCCGACGTCCTCGTCCATGTAGCGGATGTTGCGCTCAGTGAGCGCGCCGATCGTTTCGCCGTTCTCCACCGCGCGCTTGATGATCTTGTCGTCGATGTCGGTGATATTGCGCACGTAGGTGACGCGGTAGCCGCTTGCACGCAGCCAGCGCCGCATCAGGTCGAATGCCACCATCATGCGTCCATGGCCGATGTGGCAGAAGTCGTAGACCGTCATGCCGCAGACGTACATGCGCACCTCGCCCTGGCGGAGCGGGACGAATTCCTGCTTTTCCCGCGCAAGGGAATTGAATAAGCGAAGCAAGTTGTTAACCGGCGGGGCTTAGTCTAGAATGAACAAGATTCCGTAGGGCCTTGAAAACTATAACACAATGATGACTTACACCGACGCGCGCCTGATGCTCGCGACGCTCCTCGGAGCGTTGCTCGCGACCTCCAGTCCGGCGTTTGCCGATGACGTGCAAGATGCCAGCAAGTTGCTCAAGTCCGGGCAGCACCAGCAGGCGCTCGAGCGCGTCAACAAAGTTCTGGCGGCAAAACCGCGCGATGCGCAGGCGCGCTTTCTCAAGGGACTGATCTTCGCCGAGCAGGGGAATACGAAGGACGCGACCGATGTTTTCCTCGCGCTGACGAAGGACTATCCCGACCTGCCCGAGCCCTACAACAACCTCGCGGTAATTTACGCCTCGCAGGGCCAGTACGACAAGGCGCGCGGCGCGCTCGAGCAGTCGATCCGCACGCATCCGAGCTACGCCACCGCCTACGAAAACCTGGGCGACGTCTACGCCAAGCTGGCGAGCCAGGCCTACGACAAGGCGCTGCAGATCGACTCGACCAATCCTGGCGCCAAGAACAAGCTCGCGCTGGTGCGCGACCTGGTGGGCGGTGCCGCGCCGGCCAAGCCGGTGGCGGTGGCTGTCGCCGCAGCGCCTGTCGTAGTCGCCGCAGCCGAACCCGCCAAACCGGTCGTGGAAAAGCCGGTCGCGCCAAGGCCAGGAAACACCGAAGTACTCGACACCGTCAACGGCTGGGCCAAGGCATGGGCCGCGAAAGACGTGGCTGCGTACCTCGCGTTCTACGGCAAGGACTTCAAGACGCCCGCTGGCGAGTCGCGCGCCGATTGGGAAAAGGCCCGCCGGCAGCGCATCAGCGCGCCCAAGAGCATCGCGGTGACGGTGGACGCGCCCAAGGTAAGCGTTCCGGCGGAGGGCCAGGCCAGCGTCACGTTCCGCCAGGGCTATCGGTCGGATGTCATCAAGTCCACTAACACCACCAAGACGTTGATACTTGCCAGGATCGACGGGCGCTGGCTCATCCAGCAGGAGAGGGTCGGCAATTGAATCCCCTGCCTAGCGCTTTCCTGCGCCTGGCCACTGCCGCGCTCCTGTTTTTTTCCGCCTCGTACACCGCGGCCGTCGGACCGGAGAAAGCCCTATCCAGCGTGCTGGAGGCGATCGAAGCCAACCGGCTCGACCTTGCGACGCAACGCGTCGAGGCCCTGATCGCGGCGCAGCCGAATTTCCGCCTCGCCCACCTGATCCGCGGCGACCTGCTGCTGGCGCGCGCTCGCCCGCTCGAGACTTTCGGCAACGTGCCGAAGACGGTGCCGCGCGAGAAAGTGGAAGACCTTCGCGCCGAGGCCCTGCTGCGCCTGCGCGCGTTTCGCGACCGCCCCAACGCCGAACGCGTGCCGCGCTACATCCTGCAGATGCACGCCGACCAGAAGTACGCGCTGGTGGTGGACTCGCGCCGCTCGCGCCTCTACGTGTTCGAGAATGTCGGCGGGCGCCCCCAGTTCATCGCCGACTACTACGTCTCGCTGGGCAAGAACGGCGTGGACAAGACGCGCGAAGGCGACCAGAAAACGCCGATCGGCGTGTACCACGTCACCGCCAACCTGCCGCGGCAGAAGCTCACCGATTTCTACGGCGCCGGCGCCTACCCGATTAATTATCCGAACGCCTGGGACAAGCAGCTCGGCCGCAACGGCCACGGCATCTGGCTGCACGGTACGCCCTCGGACACCTACAGCCGCCCGCCACGCGCGAGCGATGGCTGCATCGTGCTGGCGAACGCCGACCTGGAAGCGGTCGGCCGCACCGTGCAAATCGGCCTCACGCCGGTAATCATCGCCAACGAGATCGAGTGGACAGATGCCGCGGAGCTCGAGACCGAACGCAAGGGACTCGCCGATGCCTTCGAGGCCTGGCGCGCGGACTGGGAAAGCCGCGATGCGGAGCGCTATCTCGGCCATTACACCGCGCGCTTCAGTTCCGGCGACCAGGACCTGGCGGCATGGTCCGAACACAAGCGCAAGGTCAACGGCGCGAAGAGCTGGATCAAGGTCGCGGTATCGCGCGTCGCAATGCTGCAGTATCCGCGCGAAAACTTCGTCGTCATCAGCTTCGACCAGGACTACCGTTCGAGCAATCTCTCCAACGCGATGCGCAAGCGCCAGTACTGGATCAAGGACGACGGGCGCTGGCGGATCCTCTATGAAGGTGGCGCATGAGACTGATGTCTTTCTGGAAACCCCTGGTGATTCTTTCCGCAACCGCGGCGGGCTCGGGCGCGCTTGCCGCCGATCCCCAGGTCGACCTCAAGACCAATGTCGGCACCATCCGGCTCGAACTCTATCCGGCCAAGGCCCCCAAGACGGTCGAGAACTTCCTGCAATACGTCAAGGACGGCCATTACAACGGCATGATTTTCCACCGCGTCATCGACCAATTCATGGTCCAGGGCGGCGGTTTCGACAAGGGCTACAAGGAAAAATCGACGCGCGATTCGATCCCGAACGAAGCCAAGAACGGGCTCAGGAACGATCTTGGCACCGTCGCCATGGCGCGTACCTCCGCGCCGCACTCGGCATCCTCGCAGTTCTTCATCAACGGCAAGAACAACGATTTCCTCAACGCCGCCGCTGCCCAGGACGGCTGGGGCTATGCGGTGTTCGGCAAGGTCGTCTCGGGCATGGATGTGGTGACGAAGATCTCCAAGCTGCCCACCGGTTCGGGCGGCCCGTTTCCCACCGACGTACCCAAGCAGATGGTGATCATCGAGTCCGCCACCCTGGTGGCCGACAAGAAGTGATGCCGGCGGGGTTGTGACGCAGCAGGCGCTCTTCATCTCCGACCTGCATCTGTCGGCGGAGCGCCCGGAGGCCAACGAGCAGTTCTTCAGGTTCATCGGCGACGAGGCCGCCCGCGCGCAGGCGCTCTATGTGCTCGGCGACCTGTTCGAGTACTGGGCCGGCGATGACGAGCTGACGGACAGCAAAGGGGATCCGCTCGCAGCTGAAGTTGCTGCCGGTTTCAGGTCTCTTTCAAACCGCGGCGTAAAAGTCTGGGTCATGCACGGCAATCGGGATTTCCTTGTGGGAAAGGGATTCCTCTCGGCCAGCGGCGCGCAGTTTCTCGACGACCCCACTGTGATACAGGCAGAGGGAAAGCCGGTCGCCTTGCTGCACGGCGACACGCTGTGCACCGACGACCGCGACTACCAGGCCTGGCGCCTGACGGCACGCTCGGCGGCCTGGCAGCAGGAGTTCCTCGCCAAATCCCTCGCCGAGCGCCACATCGCGATCGGTGCCCTGCGCGAAAAGAGCAAGCAGGTCATCGCCGCCAAACCCGCCGAGATCATGGACGTCAACGCCGACGCCGTGCGTGACGCATTCCGGCGCCATGGCGTGCGGCGCCTGATCCACGGCCACACGCACCGTCCCGCACGCCACGAAATCGAGGTCGACGGCGCGCGTTGCGAACGCTGGGTGCTGCCCGACTGGTACGGCCGCGGCGGCTACCTCGCGCTGGACGACGTCGGCCCGCGGCTGGTTTCGTTCTAACCATCGCGTTGGCGCACCTTCGGCAGGCAGATAGAATAGGTCGTTTCCAGCCCGCATGTTTTGCGAGGACATGGTTATGAAGAAAGTGAGCATTTCTCTGATTCTGGCCGGCTTTGTTGAAATCCTGTTTTTCGGATCAATGGCGGTTGCACAAGCCGCAGATGATCGTCTCGCCCTCAAGGGCTATGACACTGTGGCCTATTTCACCGATAAACGCGCGAGCCTCGGCAGTACGAAATATCAGCATGAGTGGGATGGCGCTGTTTATAGGTTTGCGTCGGCCAAAAATCTCGCACTATTCAAGGCCGAGCCAGATCGCTACTTGCCGCAATACAACAACTGGTGCGCCGCGTCGGTTTCGAAAGGCGTCAAGGTGCACGGAAATCCGGAATGGTGGCTGGTGATCGACGGCCGCCTGTACCTGTTTGGCAAGCCGATTGGTCCCGATCTGATGCGCGCTGATCCGGCCACGAGGAGCAAGGCCGACAAGGAATGGTCGAAAGTCTCGCAACTGCCGACCCCGCCGGTGCCCGACTACATGCGCGGCGCGGTTGTGAAGCAATAGCGGACTTACAGACCAGCGGCCTTCAAGCCCTCGCGCAGATAGGCGGGGTGGGCAGGGTTCTTGAAGCGCGACCCGAGGGTTTCCAGATCGAAAACCGGTAGGTCGCGGCGCAACGCGGCGGCATAGCCAGCCGCCTGCTCCTTGCGCCGCAATTGCATGGCCGCCGCCGCGGCAGTCGCATTGAACATGACGAAATTCGGATAGCGTGCCAGACCGCGCTCTGCCATGCGCAGCGCATCCTCATGCCGCCGCGCGAGGTAATACGCCACCGCCAAGTCGAAGACGTAGCTCGGTTCAAGCGTGGGATCGAATTTCAGCGCCAACTGGAGCGATTCGATGGCACCGGCAATGTCACCTGTGAAAGACAGCGCGGAGCCCCATAGCGCCAGAGCATTGGCGTCACTGGGATTGATTTCAATGGCGCGCTTTAGTGCGTTCTGCGCCTGATCGTATTCGGCGCGCGCCAGATGAATTCGACCGAGCGCGCGGTAACCGTCCGGCTCGTCGGGTGCCAGCGTGATCGCCTGGCGCGCTTCATCGGCAGCCCGCAAAAGGTCGCGATCGGGGAATTCCGTCCAACCCTGAATGGTCTGCGAGTACAGCGCGTCGGCCAGCAGAGCCCGTGCCGCAGCATAGGCCGGATCCAGTTCGATGGCCCGGGCGATCAGCTCGCGGAAGCGGCGGTTGGTAGTACGCGAGGCAGCGTGGCCGATGGCGCGCGCCTGCAATGCAAGGTCGAACGCGTTCGGATTCGGTTTGGGGTTGTCAAGCGAGCGCCGACCTTCAACCTGGGCGATGCTAGCTGCCAGTGTACCCGCGATCTGACGCGCGATGGCGTCTTGCAGGCTGAAAATATTCGCGAGCTCGCCCTCGAAGCGCTCGGTCCACAGGACGGTGCCGAGTCGCGCCTCGGTCAGTTGCGCGGCGATGCGCACCTGCTGACCCACGCGTCTCACGCTGCCCACGACCAAATAGTTCGCGCCGAGCTCGGAGGCGATTTCTTCCGGTGTCGGCGCACGATTCTTGAAGCGCAGCACGGCGTTGTGACCGATCACCCGCAAGGTATTGAAGCGGCCAAGAGCGCTGATGACCTCCTCGGACACACCATCGGCAAAATAGTCCTGGCTGCTATCGCCCGTTTGATTGGCAAAGGGCAGCACAGCGATGATCGGCATGGCGCCGACGACACTGGGCTTTGACAACTCGGCTCGCTTCGACTTTTCGGTCCGGTCACGCAGCAAGGCGAGCCCGGTGACCGCGGCAAGCACGACCACCAGTGCCGCCGCCACCTTGACCCGTGCCGACCAGGGCCGTTTTGGCTCAGCTCGGTACAGCTCTGCGGGCGGCGATGTCACGGCGGCGGCAGCCACTGCCGACGGCTCGATGCGATAGACCCTGACAGGAAGCGAAATGTTCTTCAGACTCTGCTCGCCGGCGTCAACAATCGGAATATCGAGCTTGCCTCGAACCTGCCGGTACGCATCCTCGGAAAGACAGATGCCGCCAGCCTCGGCGATTCCTTCCAGACGGGCGGCGATGTTGACGCCGTCCCCGTAAATGCGGGCCTCGTCGTAAATCACATCGCCAACGTTGACGCCGATGCGGAAGTGCATCTGCTGCGCGGGAATGACCGCCAAATTGCGCTGCGCCATCGTCTGTTGCAGGGCAAGCGCACATTCGACCGCGCTCACGGCACTGGCAAACTCGGCCAGTATCCCGTCCCCTGCGGTGTCAATGACGTGTCCGCCGAACTGGCCCACCATCGGCAGCACCACCGCCTGATGGCCCTTGAGATCTCCTACGGTTCGCGCCTCGTCCGCACCCATCAGCGCGCTGTAGCCGGCGATATCCGCTGCCAGGATCGCTGCGAGCCGACGCGATTGTCCCTTAGCGATAGCCATGATTTCAAAGGTACCACCCCCCCGCAAGACCAGGGGCATTCGTCCATGAGCCCCTTAAAGCGGCGTTAGGACTGCTTGTTATTCAAACCCCCGCGCAAGATCCGTCTTCAGATCCTCGACCGCCTCCAGTCCAACAGCGACCCGCACCAGGCCTTCGGTGATACCCGCGGCGGCGCGCGCCTCGGGCGTGATGCGCCCGTGGGTGGTGGTTGCCGGATGCGTGATCGTGGTCCTGACGTCGCCGAGGTTGCCGGTGATCGAGATGAGTTCGGTCGAATCGATCACCTTCCAGGCCGCGTCCTTGCCACCCTCGACTTCGAAGGAGACGACGGCGCCGCCGGCGCGCTGCTGGCGCATGGCGAGCGCGTGCTGCGGATGGGAGGCCAGTCCCGGGTAGTAGACGCGCGTGACTTTCGGATGCTTTTCCAGCCAGCGTGCGAGCTCCAGCGCGCGTTCGGATTGCGCCAGCATGCGCAGTTCGAGGGTCTCCATTCCCTTCAGTGCTACCCAGGCGTTGAAGGGCGAAATCGAAGGCCCGGCGGTACGCAGGAAGCCGAACACCGCGTCCATCACCGGTCCCTTGGCGCCGAGGACCGCGCCGCCGATGATTCTGCCCTGCCCGTCCAGGTATTTGGTCGCCGAGTGGATCACCAGGTCGGCGCCGAATTCCAGCGGCCGCTGCAGCGCTGGCGTGCAAAAGCAGTTGTCCACGGCCAGCAAGGCGCCAGCCTTCTTCGCCACCGCTGCAAGGGCGGCGATGTCGGAGACTTCGCCCAGGGGATTGGACGGTGTTTCGACGAAGAACAGGCGCGTGTTGGGTTTGGCAGCGCGCTCCCACTCCTCAACCCGGGTCGGCGACACGAAACTGGTTACGACGCCGAAGCGCGACAGCACGGTCGCGTAAAGCTGCACCGTGGAACCGAATACGGCGTTCGAACACACGACGTGGTCGCCGGCCTTGAGGACCGCCATCGAGACGGCGAGCACCGCCGCCATGCCCGAAGCGGTGGCGACGCAGGCCCCGGCGCCCTCGAGCGCGGCGAGGCGGTCCTGGAACATCGTCACTGTGGGGTTGGTGAAGCGTGAATAAACGAATCCGGTGCCGCTGCCGGTGAAGCGCTCCGCGGCCTGCGCCGCGTTCTCGAACACGAAGCTCGAGGTGAGGTAGAGCGCTTCGGAATGCTCGTTGAACTGGCTGCGCGTGGTGCCGGCGCGCACGCCGAGGGTGGAAATGCCGTACTTTTTAGCCATAAAAAAACCCGATCCTTTCGCTAACTAAGCGGACCGGGGTTCGGCACGCTTTAGCTGAATTTATAGCGCGCCCGCAAGCTGGCTCAAATCGGCGCGTAAGGGGATTATAGCAACATTCAGCCCGTCGCCGCCAGGTTGAGGTCCAGCTGCGCGCCCTCGTCGTCCCCGCTGTCGCGCTGCGCGTCGCGGCGGCTTTCGATGATGTGCAGGTAGTCGCTGGTCACATCGCCGGTGACGTAGACCCCGTCGAAGCAGGAGGTCTCGAAGCTGGCGAGCTTCGGGTTCGTCTTGCGCACCGCCTCCTTGAGCGCATCCAGGTCCTGGTAGATGAGCGCGTCGGCGCCGATTTCCATGCCCACCTCGGCCTCGCTGCGGTGCGCGGCGATCAGCTCGGCGCGGGTCGGCATGTCGATGCCGTAGACGTTCGGATAGCGCACCGGCGGCGCCGCCGAGGCGAAGAACACCTTGCGCGCGCCGGATTCGCGCGCCATCGTCACGATTTCCCGGCTGGTGGTGCCGCGCACGATGGAATCGTCCACCAGCAGCACATTCTTGCCGCGGAACTCCATCCCGATCACGTTTAGCTTCTGGCGCACCGAACGGGTGCGCACTTCCTGGCCCGGCATGATGAAAGTGCGGCCGATGTAGCGGTTCTTCACGAAGCCCTCGCGGTAGGGCACGCCAAGGCCCGCCGCGAGTTGCAGCGCGGACGGCCGGCTCGAATCCGGAATCGGAATCACGACGTCGATCTGGAGATGCTGGTACTGGCGCTTGATCTTCTCGGCCAGCTTCTCGCCCATGTGCAGGCGCGCCTCATAAACCGAAGCGCCGTCGATGAGCGAGTCGGGCCGCGCCAGGTAGACATATTCGAAGATGCAGGGATTGAGCCCGGTCTTGTCGGCGCACTGCTGGCTGAAGAAATTGCCGTCTTCGTCGATGAACACCGCCTCGCCGGGCG
>CAZTSJ010000032.1:0-1789 GCA_964616875.1 uncultured Bordetella sp.
CCGCGGATCAGGCCTTCCGTCCCGAAGCAGATGGCGGTTGCAAGCTGTAGTCGCTGAGCTGAAAGCATGACCGAGATCTTCGGCGTCCCGACGCAAGCGCTGTTCGGGCAGCTGCTGATCGGCCTGATCAACGGGTCGTTCTACGCGCTGCTCTCGCTCGGGCTCGCCGTGATCTTCGGTCTGCTCAACATCATCAACTTCACGCACGGCGCCCAGTACATGATGGGCGCGTTCTGCGCCTATTTCCTGCTCAACAAGGCGGGCCTCAGCTACTGGTGGGCGCTCGCCATCGCGCCGCTGGCGGTCGGCGCCACCGGCGCGATCATCGAGCGCCTGATGCTGTCGAAACTCTACAAGCTCGACCATCTGTACGGATTGCTCCTGACCTTCGGCCTGGCGCTGATCATTCAGGGGGTATTCCGCAACGAGTTCGGCTCCTCGGGCCTGCCGTACCCGATCCCCGCGGAACTTTCCGGCGGGCGCAACCTCGGTTTCATGTTCCTGCCCAACTACCGCGCCTGGGTGATCGTCGCCTCGCTGGTGGTGTGCCTCGGCACCTGGTTTGTGATCGAGAAGACCAAGCTCGGTTCCTACCTGCGCGCGGCGACCGAAAACCCGGCGCTGGTGCAGGCCTTCGGCATCAACGTGCCGCGCATGATCACGCTGACCTACGGCTTCGGCGTGGCGCTGGCCGCGTTCGCCGGCGTGATGGCGGCGCCGATCTACCAGGTCAGCCCGCAGATGGGCGCCGACCTGATCATCGTGGTGTTCGCGGTGGTGGTGATCGGCGGCATGGGCTCGATCATGGGCTCGATCGTCACCGGCTTTGGCCTGGGCGTCATCGAGGGCCTGACCAAGGTGTTCTATCCGGAGGCTTCGAACACGGTGATCTTCGTCATCATGGCGATCGTCCTGATGTTCCGTCCGGCAGGCCTGTTTGGAGCTCAAAAATGAGCTGCGGAGCGCAGAAATAGCATGCCTCGCTCGCAGCTGATCGCGCTCTGGGTGATGGCGGCGTTCTTCGTGCTCGCGCCTCTGGTCGTGTATCCGGTGTTCCTGATGAAGGCGATGTGCTTTGCCCTCTTCGCCTGCGCCTTCAACCTGCTGATCGGCTTTGGCGGCCTGCTCTCCTTCGGCCACGCCATGTTCCTCGGCACCGCCGGCTACGCCACCGCGCACGCCGCCAAGGTCTGGGGCTTCGCGCCGGAGTTCGCGATCCTGTTCGGCACCGCGGCGGCGGCCCTGCTGGGCCTGGTGACCGGGCTACTCGCGATCCGCCGCCAGGGCATCTATTTCGCGATGATCACGCTGGCGCTGGCGCAGATGATCTATTTCTTCTACCTGCAGGCCGACTTCACGCATGGCGAGGATGGCATCCAGGCGGTGCCGCGCGGCATGCTGTTCGGGGTGCTCGATCTGTCGAAGACCTGGGCGATGTACGCCACGGTGTTCGTGATCTTCATGGCGGGGTTCCTGCTCATCTACCGGGTAATCCATTCGCCGTTCGGCCAGGTCCTGAAGGCGATCCGGGAGAACGAGCAGCGCGCGCTGTCGCTCGGCTACGACGTGACCCGCTACAAGATGCTCGCCTACCTGCTGTCGGCGACGCTCGCCGGCCTGGCAGGCGCCACCAAGGCGCTGGTGTTCCAGCTCGCCTCCCTCACGGACGTGCACTGGAGCATGTCGGGGGAGGTGGTGCTGATGACCCTGCTCGGCGGCCTCGGCACCGTGTTCGGACCAGTGGTCGGGGCTTTCATCATCATCACGATGGAGACCTACCTCGCGCAAC
>CAZTSJ010000033.1:0-10813 GCA_964616875.1 uncultured Bordetella sp.
CCTCGGCGATCGGGAACTGGATGCCCTGGTTCTGGCCGATCGGCCGGCCGAACACCACGCGGTCCTTGGAATATTTCGTTGCTTTGTCGACGAACCAGTGGCCGTCGCCGATGCATTCGGCCGCGATCAGGATGCGCTCGGCGTTGAGGCCATCCAGGATGTACCTGAAGCCCTTGCCTTCCTCGCCGATCAGGTTCTCCGCCGGCACCTCGAGGTTGTCGATGAACACCTCGTTGGTCTCGTGGTTCACCATGTTGCGGATGGGTTTGACCGTCAGGCCCTTGCTCTTCGTGTCGACGAGGAAAATGGACATGCCCTCGGATTTCTTCTTGACCTTGTCCAGCGGGGTGGTGCGCGCGAGCAGGATCATGAGCTCAGAGTGCTGCAGGCGCGAGGTCCAGACCTTCTGGCCGTTGACGACGTAGCGGTCGCCTTTCTTCACCGCCACGGTCTTGATGCTGGTGGTGTCGGTGCCCGCGGTGGGCTCGGTCACGCCCATCGATTGCAGGCGCAACTCGCCGGCGGCGATCCTGGGCAGGTATTTCTTCTTCTGCGCCGCCGAACCGTGCCGCAGCAGCGTGTTCATGTTGTACATCTGCCCGTGGCAGCAGCCGGCGTTGCCGCCGCTGCGCGTGATCTCTTCCATGATCACGGAAGCTTCCGTGAGCGAGAGGCCCGAGCCGCCGAATTCCTCCGGAATCAGGGCCGACATCCAGCCCGCTTTGGTGAGCGCCTCGACAAAGGCTTCCGGATAGCTGCGCGCCTCGTCGATTTTCTGCCAGTAGGCGGAATCGAAAGTGCCGCAAAGTGCGCGGACCGCGTCGCGCAGTTCCGCGTGCGATTCGTCGGCTTTCACCTAGTCGGCCTTGATGTTGGCGTCCTGCACGACCTTGGCCCAGCGCCCGACTTCCGAGCGCAGGAATTCGCCGAACTGCTCCGGCGTCGAAGTCCGGACCTCAACGCCCTGTCTGGCAAAGCGGTCCTTGACGTCCGGGGAGTTCAGTACCTTCACGATTTCGGTGTTCAGGCGGGCGACGATGTCGCGTGGCGTGCCGGCGGGGGCGAGCACGCCGAACCAGACCGAAAGCTCGTAGCCCGGCACGCCGGCCTCGGCCACGGTCGGCACATCCGGCGCGAGCGCCGAGCGCTGCGCGGTCGTGACCGCGAGCGCCTTCATTTTGCCGGCGCGCACGTGGCCGATGACGTTTGGCACATTGTCGAACATGACGTCGACCTGGCCCGCGAGGAGATCGGCGACGACCGGCGCGCTGCCCCTGTACGGGATATGCAGCATGTAGGTCCTGGTCATCGATTTGAACAATTCCATCGACAGATGCACCGAGGTGCCGTTGCCCGAAGAGCCGTAGTTGATGCGGCCCGGATTGCGGCGCGCGTGCTCGATCAGCTCCTTTACCGAGTTCACCGGAAACGACGGGTGTGCCACCAGCAGATTTGCGGAAATGCCTGCCAGCGTGATCGGCGCGAAATCCTTCGTTACGTCGAAGGAGGTCTTGTAGAGACTCTGAATGACGGAGAACGGCAGCGCCGCGCCGAACAGCGTATAGCCGTCGGGAGGCGATTTGGCGGCGGCCTCGGTACCGATGATGCTATTGCCGCCGGGGCGATTGTCCACCACCATCGGCTGGCCGAGGGTCTTGGAGAGCTCGGCGGCAATGGTGCGCGCGAGCGTGTCGTTGAAGGCGCCGGGCGGGAACGGCACGATGTAGCGCAGCGGCCGCGACGGCCAGCTTTGCGAATTGGAATTTACCGAAAAGAGAATCAGGAAAAATGCGAGCAGCGTTTTCATGTCAGATGTATCCAGGGCCTTCGATGGCAGGGTGCTTGATGAGAAATTCCTCGTTTACCTCGAGCCCGAGCCCGGGTTTGTCGAGCGGCCAGACGTTGCCGTCGCGGTCCACCTCGTAGGGGGTCGAGCATAGCTCATCGCGGAACTTGTTCGCCTTCGAAACGTCGCCCTCGAAATAGCCGCCGTTGTCGATGGCGGCGAGGAAATGGATCGACGCTGCGTGATTGAGGCCGGTCATCGAGCTGTGCGGGTGGATCGGAAGCTTGTACGCCGAGGCCATCGCGGCGATGCGCAAGGCCTCGGTGATGCCGCCGGTTTTCGACAGGTCGGGCTGCAGGATCGTGATCGCGCCGTCCTCGATGACGCGGTTGAACTCGAAACGGGTGTAGTGGTTCTCGCCTGCCGCCAGCGGCGTGCGGCCGAAACCCTTCGCCAGGCGGTAGCTGCGGTAGTCGTGCGCCGGGAACGGCTCCTCCAGCCATGCGACATTGAGTTCGTCCATGGCGGGCATGACCTGGCGCGCGTCCTCGAGGCTGTAACCTATGTTCGCGTCGGTAAGGATCACGAGCGCGTCGCCGCAGGCCTTACGCACCGCGCGGATGCGCTCCAAGTCCTTTTTCGGCGAATCCCCGACCCGAAGCTTTACCGCCCTGTACCCGGCGTCGATGCTTTTCTTTAGTTCCTCGAGAAGTTTTTCTGGAGGTTGATAGCCCAATGAAACCCCTCCTGCATATGCTGGCACGGCCTTCCTGGAGCCCCCCAGCAGCCTGTACAGGGGCATCCCCGCGGCCTGGCCACGGATGTCCCACAGAGCGAGGTCGATCCCGCTCATGGCGAGGCAGGTGCCAGCGCCCATACCGTGGCTCGCGAGCTGCTTGGCATAGATCTTCTGCCAGACGCCAACCACGTCCGCAGCGTCCATGCCGAGCACGAGTTGCGTGAGCGTGGTCTCGATCAGCTTTGCGACCGCGGTATGCGCGCGGCCGTGGTGGGATTCGCCCCAGCCGGTGAGTCCGCCCGCGGTCGTGACCTTCACCACCACCGCATCGCGCTTGATGGCGGTGCCGATGCCCAGCGCGACCCTGTCTTCCGGCGGCACCGGAAAGGACGTGGGGTAGGCTTTTATCTCAACGATCTTCAGGTCTTTGCTCATGGAACCTTTCGCGGAACCGCTGCCAGACTTCCGGATTGACGAAATTCCTCGGCCGCTCGCCGGCCAGCATGCGTAGCGTCTCCTCCGCTGCGGCAGTCCCCATGCGCTTGCGCGATTCCTGCGTCATGCCGGAAAGATGCGGCGTGAGCACTGCGTTGTCGAGCGCTAGCAGGGGATGCCCGGGTTCGAGGCGGTAATGCTCGTAGACGTCGAGCATGGCACCGGCGATGGTCCGCCGCTGCAGGGCTTCGATCAGGGCGCTTTCCTCCACCACGGCGCCACGGCCGACGTTGATGAGCCAGGCGCTGCTTTTCATCAGCGCGAGCCGTTTCCTGTTGAAGAGGTGGTGCGTTTCGGGCGTGAGCGGGCAGGTCACCACGACGAAATCGGATTCTGCAAGCAGGCGCTCCAGGTCCATCGGCTCGACGTCCGGCGGCAGCCTGTCGAGTCGCCGCTGGTTGCCGAGCACGCGCATGCCAAAGCCGTCGCGGCAGAGCTTCGCCACGCGAGCGCCAATTTCTCCCACGCCGACAATGCCGGCGGACATGGTTGCAATCTCGTGCGCCTTGGCGCCGAGAGCGCGTGCTTCGTCCCAGGGCCGGGTTTTGATGCTGGTCGTTATTTCAAAGGCATTTCTTGCCAGCATCAGCATTGCGAGCACGCAGTATTCCGCCACCGACTGCGCATTGAGGCCGGGAAGGTAGGCGACCGCAACGCCATGCTCGGTCGCGGCGGCAAGCGGGACGAGGTCCGTGCCCGTGCCGTGGATGGTTACGGCTTTCACTTTGCCGGCAAAATTGAAAAAATCGTCCGGCACGCGGCTGCGCGTGATGACCGCATCGGCATTGCGGGCCTCGCGCTTGATGCCTTCCGGGGAAGTCTCATTGCATATCAGCAGTTCAACCTGCGCACGTAGCAGGTTCACGCCGGAAGGGTCGATCGGGTCCACCAGCAATACGCGCATGCTCAAGCGAGGCGCGTCAGGATGCGCTCGGCAGCTTCCGGCGCGATGGGTGTTTCAGGCAGCAAGGCCTCCGCGAATTCGGCCTCGAAACCCGTCGTTACGCGGCGCAGCGGATCGCGCGGCGCGAGACGGTGCACGTAAGCAAGGAACGCAAGCAGCTGGCGGCGAGCGTCGCCGCGCTCGCCGAGGCGCGTGCCTTCGTCGGCGAGCAGCGCCGCCGCGCAGGCGTAGTACAGGCCGCTTGCCGCCTGGCGCGCGTGCGCTTCGCTGCCGGTGGTGGCGACCTCGTGCGCGAACTCGGCGGCTTTGTCGAGCGAAGCGGCAAGACGGCCGGCGAGCAGCCGCGGCGCGCGCTCGATGCGCTCGTTCAACTCGGGCAGGAGCGCTTCCAGGCATTGCTCGCGCCGGATCGCGCGCAGCACGTCGAGCGCGACGATATTGGAGGTGCCTTCCCAGATCGAGCCCAGGTGCGCGTCGCGCAGCAGCCGGGGGTCGGACCATTCCTCCGTGTAGCCGACCCCGCCGCGCACCTCCATCGCGTCGCCGGTCGCGCGCCGGGCGTCGCGGCAGGCGCGGAACTTGATCAGCGGCGTGAGCAGGCGCACGCGGCGGCGGGCCAGTTCGTCGCCTTGATCTGATTTTGTCAATTCAGAAGAAATATAAAACAATACAGAACGGGCAGCTTCTGCCGGCAACATCAGCTTGAGCAGCTGCCGGCGCATCAACGGCAGCTCGATGAGCGGTTTGCCGAACGCCTGGCGCCGCCGGGCGACGAACAATGCCTCGGTCAGCGCGCGGCGCATGAGGCCCGCTGCGCGCATGCCATTGGACAGGCGCGACATGTTGATCATGTCGGCCATCTGCTTGAAGCCTTGCTGCGGGCTGCCCACCAGCCACGCGTGGGCGCCCTCCAGCTTGATCTCGCCGCTCGGCATGGCGCGCGTGCCGAGCTTGTCCTTCAGGCGCAGGATGCGGTAGCGGTTCGGTGTCCCGTCGGGCAGCGTGCGCGGCAGCAGGAATAGCGAAAGGCCCGCGGTTCCCGCGGGCGCATCTTCGGGACGCGCCAGCACCAGCGCCAGGCCGGCATCCGCGTTGGAGCAGAACCACTTGTCGCCGTAGAGCGCCCAATGCCCGTCTTTTTTAATTGCTTTTGTAGAAATAGAACCCACGTCAGAACCCGCCTGCTGCTCGGTGATGAACATCGCGCCCTGCGTCAACGCGTCCATGTCCTGCGAAGTGAGGCCGGGCAGATAGCGCGCCACCAGCGCCGGATCGGCGAACTTGCGGATGGTGCGCGTCAGCGCGTCGGTCATGGAAAGCGGGCAGCAGACGCCGAACTCAGCCTGCACATAGAGGTAGGTGAGGGCGTATTTGGCCGCCGGCGGCATCGGTTCCGGCCAGCCGAGCACGCCGCCCCGGTGCGACATCGCGGCGAGGCCGTAGTCGCCGAATGCAACCTCTTCCAGCTTTCTGTATGCCGGGTCCTTTTCGACCTTTTGGCCATTCAGTACCGAAGGATGCTTGTCCGCCGCGAGCGCCAATTCATCCAGCTCCGCCCCGGCCATTGCACCCAGACGCGTGAAATGCGGCAGAAGATGACTGCAAAGCTTCGCTTCGAGGTGTAGTTCGAGCAACCCTCGGTAGGAAGGATCTGCGTCGAACAGGTTGATGCCACGCGAATCCGGCACGCCTTCTGGGGCGCGCAGGCTCGGCATCAATCGATTCTCGCGCCCGCGGCGCTGACGATCTTGCCCCACTTGGCGTGATCGGACTTGAGCACGCTGGTGAACTCTTCCGGCGTGCTGGTCCAGAGATCGAAGGCCTGCAGGCGGACGCGCTGGCGCATGTCGGGCGCGCGCAGCGCCTCGATGAGTTTCTCATTCAGCTTTTGCACGATCGGTTTCGGTATTCCGGCCGGCCCGACGATGCCGAACCAGAGGTCGCTGCCCGCTTCGTTGTAGCCCGCCACGCCCGCTTCGTCCATGCTCGGGACCTCGGGCACATAGGGCGAGCGCTTCGCGCTCGTGACCGCCAGGGCGCGCACGCGTCCCGCGCGCATCTGCGGCATGCTGGTAATGAGCACGTCGAACATCATGGTGATGTTGCCGGCGATCAGGTCGGTCATCGCCGGACCGGAGCCCTTGTAGGGGATATGCTCCATGGGCGCTTTGGTGAGGACTTTGCGCACGTCGCCCGAGAGGTGGTTGGACGAACCGTTGCCGGCCGAACCAAAGCTCACCTTGCCCGGGTTGGCCTTCGCATAGGCGATCAGTTCGGCGACGGTGTTGGCGGGTACTGCCGGATTCACCACCAGCACGTTGACGTAGGACACGGCGAGGCCGATGTGCGTGAAATCCCTGATGGTGTCGTGCGGCAGCTTGCGGCCGTAGATGTGCGGATTGATCGCGTGGCTGCCGGTGGTCGCGAGGCCGATGGTGTAGCCGTCCGGAGCGGACTTGGCGATCCGGTCGGCGCCGATGGAGGCGCCCGCGCCGCCGACGTTTTCGACCACCACCGGCTGCCCCAGCAGCTCCGCGAGCTTGGCCGCGAGCGGACGCGAGAAGCCGTCGGTGGAGCCGCCGGGCGGGAAGGGCACGATCCAGCGCAACGGTTTTGAAGGGTACGGCTGCGCAATTGCCGACAACGAAACTGCGAAGAAAAACGTGAGTGCAGGAACAATGCGGGATTTCATCTTTTCCACTCCTCTATTTCTTTGGCATGTGCCCGACCGAATCGGCGTACTTCGCCATCGCCTCCTCGCCGAGGAACTCCTTCTCCCAGGCGCGGATGCGGTCGAAACCGGCGAAGGTGTGCAGGTCGCCCAGCGGATGCTTGCTGAATTTCTCGAAGAAGCGCGCTTCGGCCATCGGCCCTTCGTCGCGCATCTGCACCGCAAGATCGTGCATCGCAGTCAGGGACACGCGCATCAGCGCACCCGGGGCGATGGTCACGGCGATGCCGAGCGCGTTCATTTCCTCCAGGGTGTAGCGCGGCGAGACCCCGGTCATGTTGTAGAACACGCGCCCTTTGACCTCGGCGCAGATGCGGCGCACTTCCTCGACCGAGGTCGGGCCTTCGATGAACGCGAGGTCCGCCCCGGCCGCCAGCAGCGCGTTGGCGCGCCGGATGGCCTCATCCAGGGATCCGCCCGAGGCGCCGCGCGCGTCGGTGCGCGCGATGAGCAGGAAATCCGGATCCAGCTCCTTGCGCGTCGCGTCCGCTGCGCGCATCTTGCCGACCGCTTCCTCGATCGGGATCACCAGCCGCCCCGCCACATGGCCGCAGCGCTTGGGGCTGACCTGGTCCTCGAGATGGATACCGGCGATGCCGGCAGCGATGAACTCGCGCACGGTGCGAATGACATTGATGGCGTTGCCGTAGCCGTTGTCGGCATCGGCGATGACCGGGATGTTCACGGCCTGTGCGATGTAGCGGGCGTTGGTGATGACCTCGGTCATGGTGAGCAGCCCGGCATCGGGCAATCCGGTAAGCGACAGCGAAGTGCCGTAGCCGCTCATGTAGATGGCCGGAAAGCCGGCATGTTCGAGCACGCGGGCGCTCATGGCATTGAAGCAGCCGGGCACGAACAGCGTCGGGCCGGCATTGAGCAATTCTCGCAGACGCGAACTTTGTTTTTTCATCAGTCCACCTTGGCGCCGGTTTCCTTGACCACTCTGGTCCACATCACGAGCTCGCTTTCGATCAGTTTGCGGAATTCCTCGGGAGTATTGCCGACCGGTTCGGCGCCCTGTTTGATGAGGCGCTCGCGCACACCCGGCGTGTTGATCGCCTTGACAGCGGCTGCGTGCAGGGTCTGCACCACGTCCTTCGGCGTGCCGCGCGGCGCCACCATGCCGTACCAGGTGTCGGAGGCATATCCGGTCACGCCCGCTTCGGCAAGGGTCGGAATGTCGGGCGCCGCGGCCGAGCGCCGGCTGCTGGTGAGGCCGAAGGCCTTGAGCTTTCCCGCCCGTATGAGGGGCAGGGTGGGCAGCAGCCCGTCGACGGAGAGATGGACTTCGCCCGCGACCAGGTCCTGCCGCGATTGCGTGCTGCCGCGATACGGGATGTGCACGATGAACGTGCCGGTCATCATTTTGAACATCTCCATGTTGAGATGCGTCGCCGAACCGGATCCCGCCGAGCCGTAGTTGAGCTTGCCGGGATTGCGCTTCGCATAAGCCACCAGCTCCTTGACGTTGGCGGCGGGCACCGACGGATGGCCCAGTATCAGCTGGTGCGTATTCGCGATGACGGTGATCGGCTCGAAATCCTTCACCGCGTCATAGCCGACATTGGGGCGCAGCGCGGGATGGATCACCTGCGCGGGGCTGTTCGAGAGCAGCGTGTAGCCGTCGGGCGCGCTCTTGGCGACCGATTCGATACCGATTACGCCGCCCGAGCCGGGGCGGTTCTCGACCACGAACGGCTGGCCGAGGATCTTCGCCATTTCCTCGCCGATCACCCGCGCGAGCGTGTCGCCGGTCCCGCCCGCGGCCAGCGGCACCACGAGCCGGATCGGTTTGATCGGATAGGCCTGCGCCGCGCAGGCCGCGGAAAACGCAAATCCAAGAATCAAGATCAAGAGTCTCAAGTACGCCTCTTCAGAAAGCGTTCGAACGCCTCGTCGGCGCCCAGCACCCAGGTACCGAACTCATCGAGCACGTCGTCGTTCAGCTCCTCGGGCCCGAGGCGCAGCTTCGCCGGGCCATGGTGCCGCACGTTCGCGAGTTCCAGCATGAAGCCGGGATCGTCGTAGTCCGCGCGCAGCACGGCCTGGCAGGGGAAGGGTCCCGAGAGCAGGAAGCTCGCGTGCGTGAGCTGTCCGAGGTCGTTCTTCCTGGCGGAAAATTCGTGCTTCACGCCGAGTCCCTTGAGCCGCTCCTGGACACGCTGCGCCTCCGGGCCCGTAACTTCCAGCTTCTCCGGTTTCGGGAAACGGACCCGGTACTTGAAGGTGACGTAATCGGCGCGGGATTTGCCCTGCAGATCCCGCGTGCGCATGTCGGTGAAGCCTTCGCCGAGAATCATGCCGGCGCGGTCGCCGAAAAACATCACGCCCTGCTTGCCGTCCGACACCGGGTTGGCTTCGTTCAGGACGGTGGCGAACTCCGACAGATACCGGAATGCGGCGCGCAGCCGTTCGTCGACGCGCGCGATCGCCTCCTGGCGCTTGATCTGGTCGCCCGTGGTCGTCGTGGCAGCGCGGTCTGCCACCTTCTGCTTGAGCAGGTCGAGCGCCGCGCTGCGCCGGGTGCCGACCTGGGTGGCGCCGGCCTTGGCATCGCGCTCGCGCTCGAATGCCTGGCGCCGTTTTTCCTCGGCCTCGGCCCAGCGGCGGATCTCGTCTTCCTTGCGCTGCCGCTCCGCGGCTTCGGCGCGCAGCGTTTCGCGTTGGTGTTCTTCGAAGCCTTTCGCAAAGACATCGAGATCGTCGATGAGCGTGGCGGTCGCCGGATCGGACTGGGACAGGCGCGACGGCGGCTGGGTCACCAGCATGGTCTTGGCGTAGTCGGCCTGGGGCAGCGGCGCCGCAGCCTGGCCCGTGGCGGCCGTGTAGTTGCGCAGGTCGCTCGCCATCTCGCCCGCACGTTGATAACGCTTGTCCTGCGACTTGGCGAGAGCCCGGTCGAGGATCTTGTCGAATATCGCGGGAATCTGCGGGTCGATCCGCGTTACCGGGGGGTGCGGTTCACCCGCAATACGGTGCATGACCGCGAACACCGTGTTGTCGGCAGCGCGTTCGAATGGCGTGCGCCGCACCAGCATCTCGTAGAGCACCACGCCGAGCGAGAAAATGTCCGAGCGCGGATCGACCGGCTGTCCGGTGACCGCCTCGGGCGACATGTACTTGGGCGAGCCCAGGGCGGAGCCGGTCTGCGTCATCGATGAGGAGGCCACGTGCGCGACGCCGAAATCCGTCAGTTTCGCGCGCCAGTCTGCCGACACCATGATGTTCGCCGGCTTGACGTCGCGGTGCGTGATCTTGAAGCGCTGCGCGAGATCCAGCCCATCGGCGACCTGCGCCACCAGGTCCGCGATGGTGGCGATCGGCAGGCGCTGCGTTTCGCGCAGGATCTGCTGCAGGGATTTTCCCTCGAGCAGCTCCATCGCGATGTAGGCGACGCCTTCGTGCTCGCCGACATCGTAGATGGTGACGATGTTGGGATGGTTGAGGCGGCCCGCCGAACGGGCCTCGCGCAGGAAGCGCTCGCGGATCTCGCCCATGATCTCCGGCGGCAGGTTCGGCAGCAGCGTCTTGATCGCGACGTCGCGTTCGATGAGGGGGTCGACGGCGCGATGCACCGCGCCCATGGCTCCGCGGCCAAGCTCGGCAACGATCACATAGCGGCCGAATTGCGTCTGTTCCAAGGCCTAGATTGGATCCCAGGAAAAAACGTCCTGCGAGCGCTCGAGGGCGTAGAACTGCGCGCGCATGGCGGGGATCGCCTGTGCGGCGATGGTTTCGGGCGTCCAGCCATCGGCACGGTGCACCGAGCGCAGCGGACGGCTCTGCGACATGAGGAAGATCTCGTTGGCGCGCACCGCGAATATCTGACCGCTCACCTCCTGCGAGGCGTCGCTTGCCAGATAGACCGCAAGCGGCGCGATCTTGGCTGTTTCCATGCGCTTGATTTTCTCCAGGCGCGCCTGCTGGTCGGGTGTGTCGGCGGGTATCGTGCCGATCATGCGGCTCCAGGCGAAGGGCGCGATGCAGTTCGAGGTCACCTTGTATTTGGCCATGTCCAGCGCCATCGATTTCGACAGCGCGGCGATGCCAAGCTTGGCGGCGGCGTAGTTGGCCTGGCCGAAGTTACCGACCAGGCCCGAGGTGGAGGTCATGTTGATGTAGCGGCCCGAGTTCTGGCTCTTGAAGTAGGGCGCGGCG
>CAZTSJ010000034.1:0-2452 GCA_964616875.1 uncultured Bordetella sp.
GCTTACCAACATCAGCCTTGCACTGAGTAGCCCCCGTCAACCGGGATCGCCGTCCCGGTAAGAAAAGCAGACGCGGAACTCGCGAGGAAAACCGCGATGCCGGCGAAATCGGCTGGCTCGCCCCAGCGTCCCGCGGGCGTGCGCGCGAGCACGCGCTCGTGCAGGCCTGCCACCTGCTGGCGCGCGCCGCGCGTGAGGTCGGTGTCGATCCAACCGGGCAGCACCGAATTGACCTGGATGTTGTCCTTGGCCCAGGCGCAGGCCATGGCGCGGCTCATCTGCACGATGCCGCCCTTGGAGGCGGCGTAGGGCGTGGTGAAGGAAGCGCCGAAGATCGACATCATCGAGCCGATATTGATGATTTTCCCGCCACCTGCCTTTTTCATCTCGGGATAGGCGAGCTGCGAGCAGTGGAACGCGCTGGTGAGGTTGGTGTTCATGACCTCGTGGTACTCGGCGAGCGTGTACTCCTGCGGCTGCTTGCGGATGTTGATGCCGGCGTTGTTGACGAGGATGTCGAGCCGCCCCATTTGTCTTGCAGTTTCATGGATCAGCTTTTTGCAGTCAGACTCCTTGAGCAAATCAACGTCAACGGCAATTCCACCCAGCTCCTTCGCCGCCGCGGCGCTTTTTTGCGCGTTGCGTCCGGCCACCACTACCTTGGCGCCCGCCGCGGCAAGGCCGCGCGCCATGCCGAGACCGATACCTCCGTTGCCGCCGGTAACGACCGCGACTCGGCCCGTCAAATCGAATGATTTCATGCATCTCTCCCTTTTGAGCCCGCATTGTAAGGAATGGGCCCGCAGCCGGGTCTATAGCTTGATGACCGCCGCTGAGCGCATGGAGCACGTCGGAAAGCTTCGTCCGCAACTAGTTCGATACGCAAGGGCCCGGCTCCGGAACCCGGCGCATGCCGAAGATGCGGTGCAGGAGGCGATGCTCGCGGCCATCGAGAATATCGAGTCTTTTTCGGGCGGGTCGTCGCTATCCAGCTGGCTGACGGGGATACTCAAGCATAAGATCGTCGATTGCATAAGGCGCTCCGCGCGGGATCAATGGCAGCCGCTGGACAACGATGGCGTGCCGCAGGACGACGTTGACCGGGTACATCCGGGATCGGGCGGTGGAACGAGCGGACCGGAACAATCACTCGCGCGCCGGCAGCTGTGGGAAGCCCTGCTGGCTTGCGTACGGGGCCTGCCTGAGCGAACAGCGGACACGTTTGTCTTGCGGGAATTTTTCGGCATGAACACGGCTGAAACCTGTCAGGCGCTGGCGGTGTCGGAATCGAACTGCGCGGTCATGCTGCACCGGGCGCGGGCCCGGATACGTGAAAATCTCGATCTGGAATGGACGGCTCCATGAACGCCGACGGTAGCGGGACTTTCGATGCCGCGGTGCGCGCCCATGCCGGCGACCTGTTCCGCTATGCCTACTGGCTGGCGCGCAACCGGCAGCAGGCCGAAGACATCGTCCAGGAAGCGCTGCTGCGGGGCTGGCGCGCGTTTCCAAGGCTCAGGGACCAGGCGGCCGTGAAGGCGTGGCTGTTTTCCATCGTCAAGAACGAGTTCCACCGTGCCGCCGTCCGGGATGCGCGCCATGGCGGCGTGGATGCGGCCGACATCGACATCATCGACGAGCGATCCAGCCCGTTCGGCATGGAGATGCGCGACGCGCTGATGGCGTTGCCCGCGGCCTATGCGGAGCCGCTCGCGCTGCAGGTGCTCGGCGGATTCACCTGTGGCGAGATCGCGACGATGCTGGAGACGACCGAGGGCGCGGTGATGACCCGGCTGACGCGCGCCCGCCAGGCGTTGAAGCGCCTGGTGCTGCCCGCCGAGGCGAAAGAGCGAAAAGGAGAGCGGTCATGAACTGCCTGGATTTCCGGCGCATCCTCCTGTCGGGAGACGGCGAGACCGAAACGATGCGCGCGCACCGCATGACCTGCGCCGCCTGCGCGGAGCTGCTCGAGGAGCATGCGGCATTCGAAGGCGAACTGCGCGGCGCGCTCGAGGTGCAGATCCCCGCGCGATTCGCGGACCGGCTCCTTGAGTCCCTGCCGGCTAGCGGCCCGATCGAAGCGCCGCGGCCGGACCGGCGGCGCTTTCTGGCCGCGGCGGCGGCAGCGGTGGGCGCGATCGGCCTCGGCTTCTATGCCTGGCGCGGACGCGACGATCCGATGGCCATGGCCTGCATCCAGTTCGTCATGAAGGACGAGGCCAAATCCATCATGATGGGGGCGATGCCGCGCGCCGTAGCCGAGCGCATGCTGGCCGATTCGCTGCCGCTCGCGCGGATCGAGAGTGTCGGCAGCATCCGGCACATCGCCCCCTGCCCGTTCGGCGAGAGCACGGCCTATCACGTGATCCTGATGGTGCCGCAGGACAAGGTCACGCTGCTCGTCATGCCCGACAAGTCGATGCCATCGCGGACCCGCGCGACGCATGACGGC
>CAZTSJ010000035.1:0-31035 GCA_964616875.1 uncultured Bordetella sp.
TGAACGAGGCGCCGGTGGCGCGAATCGCCTCGACCTGCTTCAGCGAGATTTCCTCGATCGCCTCGGCGAACAGCTTGGCGATGAAGTCGATCGAGGCGACGGTGAGCGCGAGGATGCCGGCGAGCGCGCCGAAGCCGACCGCCTTCACAAACAGGATCGCGACAATCACCTGGTGGAACGAGCGGCACAGCGCGATGAAGAGCCGCGTCGGCCAGGTGACCCACGCCGGCATCAGGTTTCTCGCGGCGAGCAAGCCGATGGGCAACGAGAGCAGGATGCCGAGCGCCGAGGAGATGACCGCGATCTCGAGCGTCTCGTAGAGACCGCGCGCGAGCAGCGCCATCTTGTCCGCCGCGGTATCCGGCGGCAACATGCGGCCGATGAACTTGGCGCCGTTGGCGAGGCCAACGACGAATCGCTCCCACGTGACCCCGAGTATGGAGGCCGCGTAAATCGCGTACGCTGCGAGCGCGAGCCACGCCAGCCGCGCCGGCCAGTTCGGCAGGAAGGGTGGCGGGCGGCTCAGGGCTGCCTCAGTCACGCGTCACCGGTCATGGGACGGATTTCACTCCAACCAGTCCTCGCCGCCGTAGATCTGCTTCAGGTGCTCGTCGCTTAGGCCCTCGGGCAGGCCGTCATAGACGATGCTGCCGCCGGTCATGCCGATCACGTGGCCGGCGAAACGACGGGCGAGCGGCACGTTGTGGATGTTGAGGATCACCGGGATGCGCCGGCTCTCGGTCAGGCTTGCCAGCAACTCCATGATCTCGACCGAAGTCTTCGGATCGAGCGAGGAAGTGGGCTCATCCGCGAGCAGCAGCTCCGGACGCTGCATGATCGCCCGCGCGATGCCGACGCGCTGGCGCTGCCCGCCGGAAAGCGCATCGGCGCGCTGATTGGCAAACGCCGTCAGCCCGACCGTGTCGAGCAGCTCCCATGCGGTGTTGATGTCCTCCTGCGGATACTTCCTCAGCCAGGCCTTGAACGCAGACACGTAGCCCAGGCGGCCGGAAAGCACGTTCTCCATCACCGTCAGGCGCTCGACCAGGTTGAATTCCTGGAACACCATGCCGATACGCCGGCGCGTCTCGCGCAGCGCCTGGCCGCGCAGCTTCGCAACGTCGATGCCATGAAACAGGATCTCACCGGCGCTGGGTTCCACCAGCCGGTTGATGCAGCGGATGAGCGTGGATTTGCCGGTGCCCGAGGGGCCGATGACGGCGGTGATGCCGCGGTTCGGAAAAGCGATGCTGATGTCGCGCAGGACCGGGACGCCACGGCGGTATTCCTTGCGCAACCCGCGGATGACCAGCGCGGACCCGGCCGGCGCGGGCTCCGGCCGGGCTGCCTCGGACATTACTTTTTCGCCTCGAGCGCCTTCTTGCGCGCGGCTTCCTCGCGCGCCGTTTCCTTCTCGTAGGCGGCGCGGTTGAACGGCGTGCCGGTTTCCTCCGCGATTTTGCGCACCACCGCCCAGTCCTTCTCGTAGGTGATCGGAAAGAAGCGGTCGGCGCCACCGAAGGTCTTCACCATTTCCGGCGTGAAGCGGTAATCGTAGAAGCACTTGGTGAGCACTTTCGCGAAATCCGGCGCGAGATCGTGCGCGTAGGCGAACGACGAGGTGGGAAACAGCTCGCTCCTGTAGATGATGCGGAAATCGTCGGCCTTGATCTCGCCGCGCGACGCCATGCGGGTGAAGACATCCGAGGCGACCGGCGCGGCGTCGTAATCGCCCGATTCGACGCCTTTCACCGATTGTCCGTGCCCGCCCGAGAAGAGCACCTTGTAGTCCTTTTCCGGGGCGAGCCCTTCCGGCGGGAACAGCACCTGCGGCGCGAGGTGCCCAGAATTGGATGACGGCGAAGTGTGCGCCACCTTCTTGCCCTTGAGATCGGCGACCTTCTGGTAGGGGCTTGCGCGCTTCACAATCACGATCAGATTGTAGCCTTGCAGTTCCTTCTCGGTGCCCTTGATGGCGAACGGGACGGCGCCAGCGAGGTTCACCGCGAAACCGGTCGGGCCGGTCGAGAAGCCCCCGACGTGCAACCGCCCTGCGCGCATCGCCTCGATCTCGGCTGCGTTCGACTGCACCGGGAAGTACACAATTCGCTTGCCGGTGCACTTGCCGAGATAGTCGAGGAACGGCTTGAACGCGGTCTCATAGACGGCGGCGTCTTCCACCGGCGTATAGGTGAACACGAGCGTAGACGGGTTTTTCCATCGCTTCGGGTCCTTGGGCGCGTCCGCGACAAGATCCTTGTTCTCGTCACAGTAGAGCGTGTCCAGCTGGCCGCGATTTGCGCAGCTGTCCTGCGCCTGGGCTTGCGTCGCGAAGCATGCGATGAATCCGGCGGCGATCCATTTCCAGCGGCGATACGACATGATCCCTCCTTGATGGTGCGAAACGGTGGTGGCCAGTTTACTACTACTGCTTCGCGGAGCGGCGAGGCACTCGCGCTGGCATGGCCGGCTCGCCGCCAGAGCGGTGCTCGCGCTCGAACTGCCGCAGCAGGACGTCGCCCCGCTCCGCGGCGCGGTCCAGCGCGAGTTTCGGCGCCACGCTGCCGTCCCAGACGCTTTCGAGTTCCTGCTCGAGGATCAGCCGGATCTCCTGCATGCGTCCGAGCCGGATGCCGCGCGACTCCCGCGTCGGGTTGTTGAGCAGCAGCTGCTTGATCGCGATTTCGTGCCCGGGATTCTGCTTGTAGAAGCCCTTCTGCGCGGTCATTTCATAAGCTGCGCGGGTGACCGGCACGTAGCCGGTGCGCTGGTGCCACTCGGCCTGCACTTCGGGCCGCGCCAGCCAGGCGAGGAATTTGGCGACGCCGCGGTACTCGGGGCTCGTCTTGCCGGCCAGCACCCACAGGCCGGCGCCGCCGATCACCGAGTGGTGCGGCGCGCCGCGGATGTCGTCGTAATGCGGCAGTTGCGCGGCGCCGAAATCGAACTTCGCCGCGCGGCGCAGGTCGGCATAGCTCGAGGAGGAGGCCGTGACCATCGCGCACTCGCCCTTCTCGAAGCGCTCCTCGCCTTCGATACGCCGCCCGCTGTAGGTGAAGTACCCGGCGCGCGCCCACGACGAGAGCATCGAAACATGGCGCACCATCAGGTGGGTGTTGAAGATCAGCTTCGCGTCCAGGCCGCCGAGCCCGTTGTCCTTCGTGGCGAAGTCCTGGTTGTGCCAGGTGCTCATGTTCTCGATCTGCACCCAGGAAGGCCATACCGTGGTGTAGGCGCAATGGAATCCCGCTTCGAGGAGCGGGCCCATTGACTTGGGCATTTCGTACCAGGTCTTGGGCGGTTTTTCCGGGTCGAGGTTCGCCTTGCGGAACGCGTCCTTGTTGTAGAACAGGATCGGCGTCGAAATATTGAACGGCAGCGCGAGCAGCTGCCCGGCGTTGTCGGAGAAATAGCCCGCCACCGCGGGCAGGAACGCCTTCGCGTCGAGGCGCTCGCCGTTCTCGGCCATCACCTGCGCGAGCGGCCGCATCGAGCTCTTCGCGGCCATCATGTGCGCGGTGCCGACTTCGTAGACCTGCACCAGGTGCGGTCCGCTGCCCGTGCGCTGCGCCGCGAGCGCGCCGAGCATCGTGTCCTCGTAGCTGCCCTTGTGCTCGGCGAGGATGCGAAAATCCTTCTGCGACTCGTTGAAGCGCTGCACCAGCGCCTCCAGCTCGCCGCCCAGCGCCCCGCCCATGGCATGCCAGAACTGGATCTGCTGCTGCGCCTGCGCTGCGCCGCAGAATGCCGCAAGAATTATCGAAACCAGGCTGTGGCGCATCGGACGCGGATTGTACGGCGGTATGATGCGGTCCATGGCCGCGACGCACGAATTGGATGCAGTTCAGGTTGCAGCGCAATATTCGAGCGGCGCGCTGTCGCCGGTGGAGTTCACGCGCGCCTGCCTGGCGCGCATCGACGCCTGGGAGCCACGCCTCAATGCGATGTATCGCATCGACCGCGAAGGCGCCGGGGTGGATCACGCTCGCGTGATGGCAGCCGCGCGCGCGTCGGAGGCGCGCTGGCTTGCGAAAAAACCGCTGTCGCCGCTGGACGGCGTGCCGGTCACGCTCAAGGAGAACATCTATACCAAGGGCGATCCGGCGCCGATCGGCACGCGCGCCAACGATGACGCCGCGCCGCAGCCGGCGGACGCGCCGCCGGCCGCTCGGCTGCGCGAAGCGGGCTGCGTGATCCTCGGCAAGACCACGATGCCGGATTTCGGCATGCTGTCCTCGGGACTTTCGAGCATTCACGGCATCACGCGCAATCCCTGGCGGCTGGACCGGAACACTTCGGGATCGAGCTCTGGCGCCGGCGCCGCCGCCGCCGCCGGCTATGCGCCGCTGCACGTCGGCACCGACATCGGCGGCTCGGTGCGACTGCCGGCGACGCATTGCGGCATCTTCGCCCTCAAGCCCAGCCTCGGCCGCGTGCCGGTGTACCCGCCCTACATCGGGCGCGTTGCCGGACCGATGACGCGCAGCGTCGCCGACAGCGCCGCCCTGATGAACCTGCTTTCCAGGCCCGATGCGCGCGACCACATGAGTTTGCCTTTTGAAAATATTGATTTTTTGAAAGGATTGGAAAAAGATCTAAATCTCAAAAACCTCAAGATCGGCTTTCTTCCCGACATGAAAGTAGGCTTGCCGGTGAATGCCGAAGTCGCTGCCGCGGCGGCCGCGGCGGCGAAGGCGCTTGCAGCGGCCGGCGCCAATGTCGAAGAGATGCCCTCCTTCCTCACCGCCGAGCTGCTGGATGGCATGTCGCGCTTCTTCGAGGCGCGCTCGCACAACGACTTCGCGCTGCTGCCGCCGGCGAAGCAGGCGAAGGTGCTCCCCTTCATCATCGAATGGTGCAACTGGCGCGCCAAGAACTTCACTGGCCGCGATGTCATGGCCGCCTACGCGAGCTACGTTGCGTTGCGCGAAGTGACCGTCAACGCCTGCGAACCCTACGACTACGTGCTCTCGCCCACTTCGCCGATCCTGCCTTACGAGGCCGAACTGCCGGCCCCCGGCAACGATCCGCACAATGCGCTGCCGCACATCGCATTCACCGTGCCCTACAACATGTCGGAGCAGCCCGCGGCTTCGCTCAACTGGGGCTGCAGCAACGACAGTTTGCCCATCGGCATCCAGATCATCGGCAAACGCTTCGACGACCTGGGCGTGCTGCGCCTGTCGCGCGCGCTGGAGCAACTGCGGCCGGCGCAGAAGGCCTGGCCGGAACCTGCTTGACCATGTGTTACACTGTCTTACAGACTGCCTAACGCTCGCGGAAACGCCATGGCCACCCTCACTATTCGCCTCGACCCCCATCTCGAAAAGCAGCTCACGGCCCTCGCCAAGGCGACCAAGCGCCAGAAAAGCGAAATCGTGCGCGAGGCATTGCGGCGCGAAGTCGCGCTTGAGCGTTTCCGCTCGCTACGAGCCACGTCCCTGCCACTTGCCGAGGCCGCCGGCTACCTGACCGACGAGGACGTCTTCCGCGCCCTCTCGTGAGGGTCGCCTTGGACACCAACGTGATCGTCGCCGCGTTCGCGACACGCGGCCTTTGTTCGGACCTTTTCCAGGCGCTTGTTTCCCAGCACAGCGTCATCATTCCCGAGCCGGTAGTTGCCGAACTCGAGCGCGCATTCGCGGCCAAACTCCGGTTTCCGCGCAATCAGATTGCGCAGATCATCGCCTACCTGCGCGATGTCGCCGAAATCTCCCCTGCGGTTCCGTCCGTCCTGATTGCAGGGCTTGATTCCGAGGACGCCGCGATTGTCTCTGGCGCCGCACATTCAGGCGCCGAAGCGTTCGTCACCGGCGATCAGAAAGTGCTTGCCGCGAGCACGGTCGGGGCCATGGCGATTCTTTCCCCGCGCGCCTTGTGGGAGCGACTGAGAAAATCGCAACCATGAGCCAGCTCCTCATCCAGCAATACCTCAACCAACTCGCGACCCTAAAGAAAGTTTCGGGTTCGTCGCGCGAAAGCGTGGTGCGCGAGGCGTTCAAGGATTTGCTGAAGGGCTGACGACGGTTTCGGTCGAGACACAGCGGATTGTCGAGGCGATGAAGAAGGCGGAGCGCTAGGCTGCGGAGACCGGTGGCACGGAAATTTCTATTGGCATGATTCGCGCTATTCACGCCAATAGAATTCGATTCCTCTTTAAAATCAAAAGACTATTCATGCCAAAAGATTGGCGTGAATCGGTTCAGACCTCAATTTCCCCCGGCGAAACGACAACGGCATGGGTTCCCGCCTGCGCGGGAACGACGACACCACTCCTGCTAGCGGGTCGGCGCCGGTTCCGCGGCGAATTGCTCCACGCTCTTGAGGTGCGCGTCTTGTACGTGCTTCAGGATCGCGGGCCACTCGCTCTCGGGTTTCTGCACTTCGGCAGGATCGGTGCCCGGAGACACCTGGGCGACGCGGCCGTAGAGGCAGGCCCAGCGCTGGTCGTAGTTGCGCGGGTTCTGTGAGTCCCAGTCGATGGCTTTTTTCGCGATGCCCACCAGTTGATTGCGCTGGTAGTACTGCGAGCGGCGCAACTCGATGCTCAGCCGCTTGCCCAATTCTGGAATCACGTTGCGCGCGGTGGCATCCTTGCAGCGAAACGCGTCGTACACGGCACGCACGCGGCCGACGTGGTACCAGAAGATCGCAGCTTCGGGGCGGTCTCCGGACAACACGTTGGCAACCGCGTACAGCACCGGTGGCATGTGGGCCGCCGGGTCCTTCAGCAATTCGCGCGCCGCGGTCAAGCGCTGTCCCGTGGTTTCCAGGCGCCGGATGATTTCGGTCATCGAGGCCAGGTTGATGGTGGCGTACACGCCCTGCGGCTGGGCGGTCACCTGCCCCAGTGCGGCTACGGCGGAACCAAGCAGGACTACAGTAAGAACGAGGCAACGCAGCATCTAAGCTGCTTATCCCTGGTACACGGGCCCGAGCGGCCGCAGGCGCATGCCCTGGCGCAGCTTTTTCCACGGAAACTCCGCGGGATCCGCCAACGCCGGTCCCGGCGACTTCGCGACCAGCACCTCCTTCGCGATGGGCTCAAAGTCGGCGCGAAAATGCACCGAGCTCTTCAGCACCATCACCCGCTCCCGCACCGGCTCCACGCCCAGATGGCGGAACATCTCCTTGTCCGCCGCCTGGCATTTGCGCGAAGCCAGCACGACCCGCACGCCCGGCGCCGCCTTGCTCCGGAGCAAGGCCATCGGCCCGAGGTTCATCTTGAAGCCCTTGAACATCGGCCCGGTGCAGGTGAATTTTCCTTCGCCCAGGCGCTCCACCGTGAATTCGCCCTCGAACGGCGCATCGCCGGGAATGTTCGAGCGCCCGCCAAGCCTGAAGCCTGAAGCAATGCCCAAGCCAGCTTCATGCGCCCGCTTCGCCGCCGCGGGATCGATCAGGAGGCCAAGGGTCGCATCGAGCGTGCGCTGGCGCACCAGCGCCGCGAGCATCCCGGTGGTATCGCCGTTGCCGCCGGCCCCCGGATTGTCCTGCGTGTCGGCAATGACGACGGGCTTGCCCGCTTCGCCGCGCGCCCGCGCGCGCGCCACGGCCGCGTCCGGCAGGTGCAGCTCCATGACGAAGTCCTTCTCGGCATCGTTCACGGCGCCGCGCAATTTCGCGACCGCCGCTTGCACTGCGCCCTCGTCCTTGCCGTAGCCAAGCACCGTCATGCCGCATTCGTCGAAATCCGCCATTGGGAACCCTGGCATGAAGGTGAGCACCGCGTCGCCCGCGCGCTCGAGCGCTTCCAGGTACGCATAGAGACCCTTGCAGGGCTCGATGAACGAGCACTGCGATGGCAGCCCGGTAAGAAAGTCCAGCGTCGCGTAGGCTTTCGCCGGGCGCTGCCCTGTTTTCAGCATCGCGTCCAGCAGGCGCGCGGCGCGCGCGCCGGTGTCCGCCATGTCCACGTGCGGGTAGCTGCGGTAGCCGACCATTGCGTCGGCCTGCGCCACCATGGCGCGCGTGACGTTGCCGTGCAGGTCGAGGCTCGCCACCAGGGGCACGCGCGCGCCGATCGCCGCGCGCACGCGGCGCAGGATCTCCCCCTCGCCGTCATCAAACGCGTCGGTCACCATGGCACCGTGCAGATCGAGGTACACGCCCTCGACTGGAAGCGCTTTTTTTAACCGGGAAATCAGTTCCCCGGCAATGCGCTCGAACGCGTCGCTGGTCACCTGGGCCGAGGGGCTGGCCGCCGCCCAGGCGGTGCCGACCAGCGTGTGTCCGGCCGTGCGCAGCGCCTGGATCGCGCCCTGCGCCGGAATGTTTGCCCCTTCCAGCGCGCCGAAAACGGCCTCGCCGTACTGCACGCCCGGCCAGCCGCCGCCCGTCTCGAAGGCCTCGTAGTCGGCCCTGGAGGGTGCGAAGGTGTTGGTTTCGTGCTGGAAGCCGCCGATTGCGATGCGTGCCATGGCTCAATGTCCTTCGGTTGAGGCGGCCGGCGAGCGCCGCAGCACGCGCCCGGCGCGCGCACCGGTTGGGTGCCCGCCATCGATCGCCTTCACGCCATTCACGAAAACCGCGGCGATGCCCTCTGGCGCGCGCTTGGGATCCTCGAAGGTGCCGCGATCGATAATGCGCGCGGGGTCGAACAGCACCAGGTCGGCGATCGAACCTACCTGGACGATGCCGCGGCCCTGCAGCCTGAATTTAGTCGCGGCGAAGCCGGTCATGCGGTATACCGCCTCGGCGAGCGGAAACAGTTTTTCCTCGCGCGCGTACCGGCCAAGCACGCGCGCGAACGTGCCGTACAGTCGCGGATGAGGCTTGCCTTCGAGCGTCGGGATGCCGTCCGAGCCGATCATGGTGCTCGGATGGCGCATCACGGTCCGCACATCGTCCTCGCACATCGCGTGCAGCACCACGGTGACTCCCGAGTCTTCGGCAAGCACCCGGCTCGCCGCCTTTTCCGGCGTGCAAGCCATTGCCTGACCCAGCGCAGCGAGCGATTTTCCCTCCCACTCAGGATGAGCGGCGGTCGAGGCGATCACCACGTCCTGCGGTCGGAGATCGCCAACCACGCCGCGCAACTGCCCGTCGCGAAACACCGCCGAGAGGATGGTGCTGCCTGCGGTGTAGGGATACTGGTCGGCGTGCACGTCGAGTCCGCGGCGCTGCGCCGCCTCGATCAGCTTGAGCGATTCGCCGACCATGCCCCAGGCGCCGCGCCCCGAGGCCTTGTGGTGCGAGATCTGCACCGGCACGCCCGCGCCTTCGCCGATCGCAATCGCTTCGCGCACCGAATCGAGCAGCCCCGCGCTTTCATCGCGCATGTGGGTAGCGTAGAGCGCGCCCGTGCCGCGCATCATGCTGCACAGTTCCACCAGCTCGTCGGTCGCCGCAAAGCGGCCCGGGTCATACACCAGCCCCGAGGAAAGGCCCAGCGCGCCGGCGGCGAGCGCTTCGTGCAGGGTGGCCTTCATCGCCGCCATTTCGGCCGCGCTTGGCGGACGGTTCTCGAGGCCCATCGCCGCAAGGCGCGCGGTGCCGTGGCCGGCGAGGACGCCGATATTCACCCCCGGCGGCTGCGCCTCCAGGCGCGCCATGTAGCCGCCGTAGCCGCTCCATGCGGGCAGGTCTGCCGCGGGGTGCATGGTCTTGGCCATGACTGCGGCCGCAGCATGGGGCGCAGCGCCGAAGCCGCAGTTGCCCACGATGCAGGTGGTCACCCCGCCCGACAATTTGAAGGCCATGTCGGGGTGGATCAGGGCGGCGAAATCGTCGTGCGTGTGCACGTCGATGAAACCGGGCGCGAGCGCCAGGCCGCGCCCGTCGAGAGTTTCGCGCGCGCTGCCGGCGACAGCGCCGACCGCGGCGATGCGGCCCTCCTGGAGCGCGACGTCGGTGGTCACCGGGGGCGCGCCAGTCCCGTCGTAGACCGCCACCTCGCGCACTACGGTATCGAATCCCCCTGCCATCGCCGTCCTCCTTGCCCCCCGCAGACCCTTAGGATATCGTGCGCAGTCGAACCTTGGAGGGGAACCGATGACCATTTCACGTCTTGCTGCCGCCACCGCGGCCGCCGCAGCCTTACTGGCCGCCACAGGCACCGTATTCGCGCAGGGCGACCCGAAGGTGCTGCGCATCGTGCCGCACTCGAACCTCGCGGTGCTCGATCCGATCTGGACCACGGCGTACATGAGCCGCAACCACGGCTACATGATTTACGACACGCTGTTCGCCACCGACGAGAAGGCGCAGATCAAACCGCAGATGGTCGAGTCCTGGACCGAGAGCCCGGACCACCGCCTCTGGACGTTCAAGCTGCGCAAGGGCCTCACGTTCCACGACGGCAAACCGGTGACCAGCGAGGACGCGGTGGCCTCCCTGCAGCGCTGGGGCAAGCGCGACTCGATGGGAATCGCGCTGATGACTTTCGTCCAACGCATGGACACGCCCGACGCCGACACCTTCCGCATCTTCCTGCGCGAGGCCTGCGGCTTCGTGCTGGAAGCGCTGGGCAAACCCTCCTCCAATGTGCCGTTCATCATGCCCAAACGCGTCGCCGAGACCGATGCGTTCAAGCAGATCGAGGATTACACCGGCTCGGGGCCTTACGTCTTCAAGCGCGACGAATTCAAGCCGGGCGACAAATCGGTCTACCTGCGCAACGCGAAGTACGTCCCGCGCAAGGAAGCACCCTCGGGGAGCGCCGGCGGCAAGCTGGCGCATTTCGAGCGCGTCGAATTCAATCTCGCGTTGCGCGATGCCCAGGCACAGATGAGCGCCCTGCAAAAGGGCGAGGTTGACATCGTCGAGGCCCTGGCGTTCGAGCACTACGAGGCGGCTAAGAAGGACCCCAACCTGGTCGTGCCGAGAATCGCCAACGTGGGCCTGCAGCACATGGCGCGCTTCAATCACCTGCACAAGCCGTTCGACAACGCGGCGGTGCGGCGCGCGGCGATTGCCGCCTTCTCGCAGGAGGCGTTCCTCAAGACGCAGGTCGGCGTCAAGGAGCTCTACAAAACCTGCCCGTCGATGTTTATGTGCGGCACGCCCTACGCCAGCACCGCGGGCAGCGAGATCCAGGCCAAGTCGAACATGAAGAAGGCCCAGGAGCTGCTCAAGGCCTCGGGCTACGACGGCACGCCGGTCGTGATCATGAAGCCGACGGATCTCGTCACCATCACCAAGCTGCCCGATGTCGCCGCGCAGTTGCTGCGTCAGGCCGGCTTCAAAGTGGACCTGCAGGCCATGGACTGGCAGACGCTGGTCGGCCGCCGCGCGAAGAAGGACGCGCCGGACAAGGGCGGCTGGAACATGTTCCTCACCGCGTGGCAGGCGGCCGACATCGCCAGCCCGATCACCATGGCGGCGCTCGAGTCGAAAGGCGAGAAATCGAGCTGGTTCGGCTGGCCGAGCGACGAAAAGCTGGAAGCGATGCGCTCGCAGTTCATGCGCGAGACCGACGAAGCGAAGAAGAAGAAACTCGCCGAGGCGATCCAGGCGCGCGCCTTCGAGGTGGGCACCCACGCCCCGCTCGGCGAGTGGTTTAACGTCACGGCCGGACGCAAGAACGTCACCGGCTGGTTCATCACCAACGGCAATATCTACTGGAACCTGAACAAGAGCCCGCCCTCGCACTGACCGGCCGGGATCTCGAAGGGGGCGCGGACATCCGTTCGCAGCTCCCTTTTCTTTCGCTGTAGCATTGATCCATGTGGACTTTCCTCGCCCGGCGGGTCGCCGCGACGCTGCCCGTGATGCTGATCGTCGCGGTGCTGGTGTTCCTGATGCTCAGGCTCACGCCGGGCGACCCGGCCGCGATCCTCGCCGGCGACGCGGCGAGCACCGACCAGATCGCGCGCATCCGCGCGGGTCTTGGCCTCGACCGGCCGATTCTGGTGCAGTTCGGCATCTGGTTTGGCAACCTGCTGACGGGCGATCTGGGCGAATCGTTCTATTACAAGGCCAAGGTAACTTCGCTGATCGCTCACCGGCTCGAACCGACCCTTTCGCTCGCCACGCTCACGATCGTGATCGCCGTGCTCGTCGCGGTGCCTCTGGGCGTGATCGCCGCTTGGCGCTTCGGCGGCTGGTTCGACCGCGCCCTGATGGCGTTCTCGGTGCTAGGGTTTTCCATTCCGGTGTTCGTGCTGGCCTACATCCTCATCTGGACGGTGTCACTGAAGCTCGGCTGGCTGCCGGTGCAGGGCTACCAGCGCATCGCTGACGGCCTCGGGCCCTGGCTGTACCACCTTGTGCTGCCCTCCGTCACGCTCTCGGTGATCTACATCGCCCTGATCGCGAGGGTCACGCGCGCATCGGTGCTGGAGGCGCTCGGCGAGGATTACGTCCGCACCGCGCGCGCGAAGGGCCTGCCGGAAGCGCGCGTACTGGTCCGCCATGCGCTGGCCAACGCCGCGGTGCCGATCGTCACGGTGATCGGCATCGGCATCGCCTTGCTCATCGGCGGCGTGGTGGTCACCGAGTCGGTGTACGCGATCCCGGGGCTCGGCCGTCTTACCGTGGATGCGGTGCTGGCGCGCGACTTCCCCACCATCCAGGGCGTGATCCTGTTCTTCTCCTTCGTCTACGTGCTGGTCAACCTGTTGGTGGATCTCTCCTACGTGTTCTTCGACCCGCGCATCCGTTACTGATATGGAAACACCCAGTTCAGCGCAATTCGAGGCCCTGTCGGTCGAATCGGCGGCGGTGGTTCGCCAGGAAAGCGGCTGGCGGCGCGCGCGCCGCAACTGGTCGGTACGCCTCGGCGGCTGCGCGCTCCTGCTGCTCGTCGCCATCGCGATTGCGGCGCCGTGGCTCGGCACCGTCGATCCGACCCTGTTCGATGCCGGCAGCCGCGACTTGAGGCCCGGCGAGTCCGGTGAGATCACCACGCTGGACGGTGAAACGCTGCAGCACAACTTTCTCATGGGCTCCGATTCCTACGGGCGCGACATCTACAGCCGCGTGATCTACGGCACCCGCGTGTCGCTCATCGTCGGCATCTTGACCGCGCTGCTATCGCTCGCCATCGGCATCGTCTGCGGTCTCGCCTCGGGCTACCTGCGCTGGCTCGACGGCATTCTGATGCGCTTCATGGACGGCATCATGGCAATTCCCGCCATCCTGATCGCGATTGCACTGGTGGCGCTCTGGCGGGGCAGCCTCCTCACCGTGATCGTCGCCATCACGATCCCCGAGATTCCGCGCGTCACGCGGCTCGTGCGTTCCCTCGTGCTCACCATCCGCGAGGAGCCCTACGTCGAGGCGGCGATCTCGCTCGGCACGCCGGCGTGGAAGATCATGTTCGCGCACATCCTGCCCAACTGCATCGCGCCGCTGCTCGTGCAGGGCACCTTCATCTGCGCTCTCGGGATCCTGATCGAGGCGATCCTGTCGTTCCTCGGCGTCGGGCTGCCGACCGACATCCCGACCTGGGGCAACATCATGGCCGAAGGCCGTATCCATTTCAACGAGTACCCGCACAACATATTCTTCCCGGGCGTCTTCCTCGCCGTGACCGTGTTGTCGGTCAATATCCTGGGTGACGGATTGCGCGACACGCTCGATCCCAAAATGGCAAAGAGAGTGTGAGTACCGAGCCCGTTCTCGAAGTTCGAGACCTTGCCATAGCACTTCCGGCCGGCAGCGACCGTACCACCGCGGTGCAGAACGTGTCGCTCACGGTCGGGCGCGGCGAGATCGTTTGCCTGGTCGGCGAATCCGGCTCGGGCAAGTCCGTCATCGCGCAGGGCGTGATGGGCCTGTTGCCGAAGAATCTGCCGGTGACCCACGGCGCCGTCCTGCTGCAGGGCGAGGACATCACGCGCGCAAGCCACGGCCGCCTGCGCGAGCTGCGCGCCACGCGCATGTCGATGATCTTCCAGGAGCCGATGACCGCGCTGAACCCGGTGATGACCTGCGGAGATCAGATCGACGAGGTTTTACGCTTTCACTCTGGAATGTCATTGAGTGAAAGAAAAGAGAAAATCCTGGACATCATTCGCGAAGTATCCCTGCCGGAACCGGAGCGCATCATCGCCTCGTACCCGCACCAGCTCTCAGGCGGGCAGCGCCAGCGCATCGTCATCGCGATCGCGCTCGTGCTCGATCCCGTGTTGCTGATCGCGGACGAACCGACCACCGCGCTCGACGTCACCACGCAGGCGCAGATCCTCACGCTGATCCGGCAGCTGCAGGCGCGCCACGGCACCGGCGTGCTCTTCATTACGCACGATTTCGGCGTGGTCGCCGAGATCGCTCACCGCGTCGCGGTGCTGCGCCTCGGCAATCTCGTCGAGTTCGGCGCGAAGCACGAGGTGCTCAAGAAGCCCGTGCACGACTACACGAAGATGCTGATCGGCTCGGTGCCGGCGCTGCAGCCGCGCGCGCGCGGCATTGACGCGTCTGCACCGCTGGTGCTCGAGACACGCGGGCTGGAGAAGACCTACGTCGACCGCGGCTGGTTCGCGAAGCGGCGCGAAGTACGCGCCGCCGTCGATGTCACGCTGCAAATCCGCCGCGGCCAGACGCTGGGCATCGTCGGCGAATCGGGCTCCGGCAAGTCGACCGTGGCGCGCTGCATCGTGCGCCTCATCGATCCGACCGCGGGCGATGTCCTTCTGGGCGGCGTGAACATCGCCTCGATGTCCGCCGCCGCATTGCGCCCGCTGCGCAAGCGTGTGCAGATCGTGTTCCAGGACCCCTATCGCTCGCTCAATCCGCGGCGCACGGTGGGCGAGGCGATCATCGAGGGGCCCGTCAACTACGGCCTGCCGCGCGCCGAGGCGCTGGAGCGCGCGCACCGCCTGATGGAGTTCGTGCGCATGGACCCGGGCGTGCTCGACCGCTATCCGCACCAGTTCTCCGGCGGCCAGCGCCAGCGCATCTGCATCGCGCGCGCGCTCGCGATGGAACCCGAGCTCCTCATCGCCGACGAGGCGGTGTCCGCGCTTGATGTCTCCGTGCAGGCGCAGGTACTCGCGCTGCTCGATGAGATCCGCGAACGCCTGAACCTCGCCATGCTCTTCATCACGCACGACCTGCGCGTGGCCTCGCAAGTCTGCGACCAGGTCGCGGTGATGTCGCAGGGCCGCGTGGTCGAGTACGGGCCGGCAGAAGAGGTATTCCTGCGGCCGCAGCACGCGTACACGCGCGCGCTGTTCGAGGCCGCGCCCGGGCGCGGCTTTGCTTTTGGTTCAACGTAAAATCCGGCCATGGATCGGCTCGACAAATCGAAAATTCATGTCCCAGGGCTCGAGATACGAATCGTCGATCGCTGTACCTCCACCAATGCAGTGCTGTTAAGCGAAAAAGCCAGTCACCCGGTGCTGCTCGCCGCCGAAGAGCAGAGCGCCGGCCGCGGCCAGCGTGGGCGCAGCTGGCGCTCGGCGCCCGGCGCGGGCGCGACCTTCTCGATCCTGCGGCGCATGTGCTGCGCGCCACGCAACCTCGCCGGACTGTCGCTTGCCGTCGGTGTCGCCGCGGCACGCGCGCTGCGCGCCCTGGGCGCGGCCGATGTCGCGCTCAAATGGCCGAACGACCTGCTCGCCGGGGGCGGCCTGGACGCAAAGCTGGGCGGCATCCTCATTGAGACGCGGATCCAGGGACGCGAAATCGCGGCGGTCATCGGCATCGGCATCAATTGCCGGCCGGCGCGCGCGCTGGGCAAGCAACTGCGCCGCAGGCTCTGTTCGCTGGACGAGCTGATACAGCCCGCAGCCACGCGCAATGCAGTCATCTCTGCAGTGGCGCGCGAAGTGCTCGCCGCGCTCGAAGCCTTTGAGCGCGAGGGGCTGCCGGCGTTCGCCGAGGCCTGGCGAACGCTGCACGCGCATGAAGGCCGGCGGTTGCGCGTGCGCCTCGCCGGCGGGCGCACCGTGAGCGGCATTGCCGACGGGCTCGCGCCGGGCGGTGCGCTGCGCCTGCAAACGCGCCGCGGCACGCGCGACGTGGCAAGCGGCCGCATCATGGCGGCGTCATGATCCTCGCCATCGACGCGGGCAACTCGCGCGTGAAATGGGGCTGGTATGAGGATAACAAGCCGGCGGCCGGCGGCAACGGCGGCTGGTCGAGCGTCGCCAACGTATCGCTGATCGAGTTTGCCGCCTCCAGCGACCACATCAACCCGTTCTCGGCCACGCACGCGAATCCATCGCGCATCCTGGTCTCGAACGTCGCCGGCGAAGGCGCGCAGCAGCTGATCGTGAACTGGACCAGCATCTTCGAAGCAACTCCGGAGTGGGTCCACGGCGAGCGCGAACTCTGCGGCGTGACGAGCCGCTACGACCGGCCCGAGCAGCTCGGCCCCGACCGCTGGGCGGCGCTGATCGCGGCGCGCGCCCTTGAGCCGGGGCGCGCCTGCCTGGTCGCCAACGCCGGCACCTGCACCACGATCGACATGCTTACCAGCCAGGGCGAATTCACCGGCGGCGTGATTCTTCCCGGCATCGACCTGATGCGGTTCGTGCTGCACGAGCACACCGGGCGCCTGCCTCTGCAGGAAGGCCATTTCACGCCGACGCCGCGCAACACGCTGGATGCGATCGAGACCGGCTGCCGCCAGGCGCAGGCAGGCGCGGTCCAACTCATGCACCGTGTCCTCGGCAGCGGCAGCGCAATCGTGGTATCGGGAGGCGGCGGCAAGGCCCTCATCGAGCGGCTCGACCTGCCCTGCCGCTATGTGGAGAATCTGGTGCTCGAGGGACTGGCGCGCATCGGACGCAGCTAGGCACCCTCCCCTGATGAGAACGCTCTTCCTGTTTCTGGTCGCCGTCAACCTGGCGCTCTTCGCCTGGCCGCTCTATTACGCCCCGTCCGACAGCGCTGCCGATCCCGAACCGCAGCGCCGGGAAATCAATCCTGCGAGCATCCGGCTGCTTGCCGGACCCGAACTGGCCGGCCTGCCGGTGCTGAAACCCAAACCGGCGGCCGAAGCGCCGGCGCCCAGCCTGGCGGCGGCCGGAACCTGCCTCGAATGGGGCGGTTTCTCCGTCGCCGAAGCGCCGCGCGCCGAGAAAGCGCTTGAGCCGTTCGCGCTGGGCGCGCGCCTTTCGCAGCGGCGCAGCGATGAGACGGCGGGCTGGTGGGTGTTCATCCCGCCGCAACCGAACCGCGCCGCGGCCCTGAAGAAGGTCGCCGAGTTGAACTCGCTCGGCATCGAGGATTTTTTCATGCTGCAGGACGAAGGCAAGATGCGCTGGGCCGTTTCGCTGGGCGTGTTCAGCAGCGAGGCAGCCGCGCGTAACCGGCTCGAAGCGCTGCGCGTCAAGGGCGTGCGCAGCGCGCAGACCGGAGAGCGCGAATCGCAGGTGGTGAAGATCTCCTTCCAGGTGCGCAACGCCGACGCCGCGCTGCAGGCAAGACTGAAAGATCTCTCGCGCGGCTCGCCCGGCACCGAAATTCGCGACTGCCAGTAATTCAGCCGATGGGGATGGCGCCGCCGGGGACGTGCTTCGCGACCAGCTCGAGCAGCCGGTCGGCGCGCACCGGCTTGGTCAGATAGCCGACCGCGCCGAGTTCCTTGCCGCGCTGATCGCCGTCTTCCACCGAGGTGAGGAAAATCACCGGGATGTCGCGCAGCGTCGCGTCAGACCTGAGCGCCGCGACGAACGCAAAGCCGTCCATGTGCGGCATGTTGACGTCCGACAGGATCAGGTCGGGCGGATTGTTCAGCACCTGGTAGCCCGCGCTGATGCCGTCGGCGGCGGTGCTGACTTCGTAGCCGGCCGAGGACAGGTGCATGCGCAGCAGCTCGCGCAGGCTGTCGTCGTCGTCCACCACCAGGATTTTTGCCGCCATAGCCCTTAGCCGACGCGCCGCAACCGCCGCCGGGGATCAGCCCGGGACGGAATTACTTGCAGGATTGCTGTACCGCTTGCTGCGCCTTCGTGATTTCCTGCGCAACCTGATTTTCATCCAGATAATACCTCTCGCCGCTGGGATTGCTGCGCCCGATGCGCTGGCCGCTCTGCAGCGTGCTCAGGTACTCCTTGCTCCGTTCGCAGCCTTCCTTGTTCGAAGCCTGCGCCTTGCTCTCCTGCGCGGCTTTATCGCTCGCTTTCTTCGCGTCCTCCTGGCGCTTGCGGTAATCCTGCTCCTGCTCGGCAGGCGTCATCGGGCCTTTCTTCGCGTCCTTGGACGCCGGTGCGGCCGCGGCGCTGGCAGCAGGGGCGGATTGAACTCCCTTCATCGGCGTCGACTTGACGCCGGCCGGCGGCGTGTCGCTGTAACGCACCTTGCCATCGGGGCCGACCCACTTGTACAGCTGCGCGTGCACCGCTCCTGCGAACAGCAGCGTTGCCAGAAAAATCGGGAGTTTACGCATCACAGTCTCCGCAACAGGACGGCCGGCGGGTTGGTGCTGGTGCCCCGACTCGAACGGGGGACCTACTGATTACGAATCAGTTGCTCTACCAACTGAGCTACACCAGCGGACCGCGAGCGCTAGAAGGGGATTATACGCCGCGCAGCCGCGGGCCCAGGCCCGCGCTTACCGGCTGTTACTTCCCGTCGGCGGCAGGAACGCCGTAAGGCCCGGGTTTGCCGGAGCGGTTCGAAGGCAGGCCGCTTGGATCGTAGCGTCCGGCTTTTTTCGTCGGCGCTTCGGGCGCGGGCGCAACCGGCTCGGCGACCGGCGGCGGCTCGTAGCCCACCGGCAGCGCCGGCGCGGCCTGCTTGCCTTCCGGCAGCACGCCTGGCTTCGGATAGCCGGCCAGATCGAGCAGGCTTTCGTACCTGTTCGGATCGAAACCGGTCTGCACTGAGCGCCCCACTATCAGGGCCGGAACGTTGTCCGAGGGCGCCACCGCCTTGAGTTGCTGCAGGGTCTCCACGTTCCAGACCTGCACTTCCTTGAACGGCACGCCGCGCTTGTTGAGCGCGTCGCGCGCCAGCGTGCAGGGCTGCTTGCAGATCGGCGCGGTATACAGCGTCACCGGAAAATCGGCCAGCGCACGCTGCAGCTCGAACGGCACCTGGGATTCGGTCTTGACGGGCGCGCTGCCATAGCCGCGCTTGCGGACCTCTTTCGCCGAGGGCGGCGGCGCGGTATCGCTGTACTGCACGCGCCCCTTCTCGTCCACCCAGCGATACTGCTGCGCGCTCGCGGTTGCGGAGATCGCGAGCCAGGCGGCCAGAATGACGCTGACGCGAAAAATCATCCTGTGATCATACCATTGTGACCTGCGCCTACTCGATGCAGCTACCGGTGCGCTTGCAGTCCGGCTCGAACGGCACCTCGATGATCTTGATGCTGCCCACCGCAACGCCGTTGCGGATCGCCGGCCGGAAGCGCAGCGCCATGACCGCTTCGAGCGCCGCGTTCTCGAACATCCCGGCCGGGCGCGATTCGAGCACCGACGCATCGCGCAACCTGCCCTCGTGATCGATGAGCAGCCGCAGCGTCACGGCACCGCGGGTGCCGGCGCTGAGCGCTCTTTCGGGATAGTCGAGATCCACCTCGTTGAGCGGAATCGCGCGCTCGTCAAGCTCGCTCGCACGGTAGTAGATCAGGGCACCCGGCATGCCAGCAGGGGGCGACACCGGCTCGCCCGTTTTTGCCGCGGAGGGTTTGGGCGCGGGCCGCTCCGATCGCGGCTGAGCGTCGTCGGGAAGGTCCCGCGCCGCGGCGGGCGCCAGGCGCGCATTGAGCGGCTGCGCCGCGGCGAACAGCGACAACTCCCCGACTGTGGGAACGAATGTGGTGTTGGCCAGCAACGCCGCATGCCCGCAGGCCGAGACGACCAGCGCCAGCGCAAGCCGGCGCGCGCTCAGCGGCCAGCCCCAAGTACGCAGCGTCAGTCGATTTCCTTGAACCAGAACTTGCGCAGCCTCGAATAAAGCTGCACGCCCGGCGCGAGCGAGCAGGATGCGCCGTAGCACACCACGCCGGTGGGATCGTTGCCGCCACCCAGCGATGCGCCGGCACCGATCTTGAGCTGGCCGCCGGACACCGTGCCGCCGACCGGCACGCCGCCGCTGGTGCTGGTACCCGTGCCGCTCGCACCACCCAGGCCGACGTAGACCAGTACCGGCGAAGGCAGGAAGCCGCCGCCGGAATAGGTCGTGAACAGGCTGGTGCCGGTGAATGCGGTGCCGTTCTCGAAATTGACCGAATACTGCCGCGCGACCCCGAGGTTCGGACTGCAAGCACCGCCGCCGGCGGCCGCCGAAGGCTGGTTGGTGCCGAAAAACACCGCCCCGCCGCCCGCCGCGAGCGTGCCGCCGACCTGCTTTTCGCCCGACGCCAGGCCGATGTACCAGCCCATGTTGGCGGTATCCGCGAGCGCGGATGCGGTGTTCTGCGACGCCGTGGATCCGCCTACCGCGGCCTCGGGCGCCGTGCCGCTGCAATTGGCCGCCACCTGGATGCAGTTGGTGGTCACGCTGAGCAGCGCGCTGATCGTGGCGCTGTTGAAGGTCACGGTGGCGGCATGCGTGATCGGCGCCTGGATCGGGACGAGCGTGACGATGTCGGCCGCCGGCGAGGTCGACCGCACCTTGTCCTTGAACGCGTAGACGCGGTTGACCACGGTGGTGTCGAACGGGTGCTCGCGGTCTCCGGTGCCGGCGATCACGATGTCGGAGGTGGAGGAGCCGATGACATCGGGCGCAAACAGGAACTTGCGCCGGCCCGCGGCCGTCGTCAGGTCGCCCACCGAGGCGAGCTTGACCACCGTCCAGTTGTTCGGGAGCGCGTCGCCGAAGTCGATGCGCCACATGTTGCCGCCGGTATCGCCGACGTAACTGCGGAACGGAACGAGATTCGTACTGGGGGCAAAGGCTTTCGTATCGCCCAGCACCACGGCAATGTCGGAGGGAATCGCGAAGTCCATTCCCGGCACCGCTCTGTAGGGATGCGTGCTGGCGTCGACGCGCCCACGTCCGGCCTGCCAGATGATCGCGCCGGTAGCCGCATTGACGACGTAGATGCCGCGTCCCATGCTGCGCGTGTAAGTCGTGCCGCCGGCAACCACGGTCGTTGCCGTGGCCGAGGTGACGCTGGCGGGATCCGGGTCCTCGACCAGCGGATCGTAGCCGGCGCCGAACATCAGCACCGGGTCGGTGGTGGCATTGATCGAAGTTAGCACCTTCGGCTCGGACCAGGTCTGGCCCAGTTCGCCCCAGCCCATGTCGCAGCCGGTGGTGGCGTCGATGTCGGCCGGCAGAGTGCTCAGGCTCGGGCAGCCTTTGCGCCAGAGCACTTTGGGCACCAGAGGATCGCTCACGTCGAGCGCATAGATCGCGCGCCCGCCGCGCCGCATGGTGAGGAACAACCACACTTTGTCGCCGTCGGCCGCGACCAGCTTGCCGTCAGGGTTACCAGCCGGACTGGCATCCAGCGTATAGGCGCCGATCGGGCCGTCGAAGAAATACGGTTTCTTGAAACTGCTGCTGATGCCGGGTGAATTCAGGCGCAGCCGCTTCAGGTTGCCGAAGTGCTCCTTGGCGATGAAACCCCAGACCTCGACGCCGGGCGCGGGATCGCCCGCGGTGCTGCCGAAACCGCCCTTGGCGGCGCGGAACACGCCGTCGTTGCCGCCGTAGAAAATATAGACGTCGTTATCCTTGTTGGGCGCGTCGCTGCCGCGGCGATTGTAGTTGACCACCGACGGGCGCGAATGCAGCACGTCGCCGTGCATCGAGGCGCGGGTGTCGGTGAACGAGGAGTTGGCGTTCTCGTCCTCGAAGTTGTCCTCGCCGCGCACCCAGTTGATCAGATTCGTGCGCTCGGTCGCGCCCGCGCCGGCCGAGATCGCCGTGATGCTGCCGGTGGCCGCGCCCTCCGGCGAGCCGATGGTGTAGGTGAAGGTGTCGGCGCTCGGCGTGGTCGCGACGGTGAAAGTGCCGTTGAACGCCGCTGGAGAAGCGCCGCCGATCGTGATCACGCTCACCCCGGGGGTGAAGCCGTGCGCGGTCGAGGTCGCGACCGCGGTGGTGCTGGGGGTGCTGGCGGTGACGGGGCTGCCGGTGTTGGGTCCCAGATCGGGAGGGGGGGTCGGGAGGTTGTAACGCATCGTATCGGCGTCCTCGACTCTCGCATTGGCGGCGGTCCCGTTGTAGCCGGCCGGCACTGCGCCGGAGACGGTGAAATTGTTGATCACATCGTTCACGGCACCGAAGCCGTGGGCCGGCATGGTCGCGTAAGCGCGCGGGGTGTTGGTCCGGCGCACAGTCGGCGTGCCGCCGGGGGCGAAGAAGGGGCCGGCCACGGCATAGACATAGGTGAAGGTGTCGTTATCCGGGATCGTCAGGACGTCGAACGCGCCGTTATGCGCCGCGTCGGCAGCGCCGGCGATGGTGATGGACATGCCGACGCTGAAGCGGTGGTTCACGCGCGTCGCCGTCACCGTGCCGCCCAAGGCGGTGGACACCTGGATCGTCGGGTTCGGGGTCGCCGTGCCGAGTCCCGCGGCCGTGGTGTAGTCGAAGGTGTTCGCCGTCACGCCAGAGATCAGAAAAGTGCCATTGAATCCCGCCGGCGAGGCGCCGGAGATCGTCACCGTGCCGGCCAAGAGGTGGCCGGGGACCGTCGCGGTCGCCGTCGTGCCGCTGGTGGTGGCGGTGACGGTGCCAGAATTCGCGGTCGCGACCGCGGTCGGCGTGGTGTAGGTGAAGGAGGTCGCGCTCGGCACCGTCTGGATCGTGTAGGTACCGTTATAGCCCGTGGGAACGGCGCCGGCGATGACCACCGATTCCCCGGCGATGCGGCCGTGCGCCGCGGCGAAGTTCACGGTGACCGTGGTCGTCGCGCCGGTCGCGGTGATGGTGCCGGTCGCCGCCACCGCCGTGGTGTTCGAATAGCTGAACTGGTTGGCGTCGATGAACGCGATCGTTTTCGCGCCGTTGAAGGAAGCCGGCGTGGCGCCGGCGATGGTCACCGACTGGCCGTTGGTAAAGCCGTGCGCGGTCGAGGTCGCGTTCACCGTGGTGTTGCTGGTGGTGACGGTGCCGGAGCTTTCGTTCGCGGTGCCGCCGGCAACGGGCAGATTGATCCGGATGATGCTCGAACTCTGCACGGTCTGGATGGTCACGCCGGAGGCCGGCGTGTTGTAGTTCGTCGTGCCGGTGATGATGACGTAGACCCCCGCCGTCAGGCCATGGCCCGCCAGCGTGACATCCGTGTAAGACGCGCCCTGCCTGGAAAAGAGCGTGGCCGATCGCGCGTTGGCGCCGTTGCTGAGCGCCGATACCGAAACGGTGCGCGTGTTGCTGATCGACGAGGCGGTCTGCGCCGTCGTGTTGGTGGTGATCGAGGTGACGGTCTGGATCGTACCGGAGGCGTTGTTCAGGGTCACGGGGCGCTTGTCGATGAGCGCGGTGATCGGCTTGACCACCGCCGCCGTGAGGGGCGAGACGAGGCGCGTGTCGATGGCGAGCGAACCCGCGTCAATGGCGGTGTTGGCAACCTCGAAGGGCGTGGCGGACAGCAGGCTCGGCGTGCCCGAGAAATTGGTGTTGCACAACGGCGTCCCCTGGGTGCAGGTGTAAAGCGGCCGCGCCGGATCGGGGGCAACCGCATTGATGCCGGCCGCGAAGTAGCGTGCGCGCAATTGCTGCGCCGCGCCGCCCTTTTCCACCAGGTCGCCGTCCGGACTGTCGGAGCTGCCGCCGACGCCGTTGGCCGCGGCCGGCCGGAACGACCAGTAGGTCGAGTTCGGCGCGCTGGGACTGGTCCAGAAGCTCACCGCGGAGGACGTGATGAAGCCGGTGGTAGCGTTGATCGCGGGATTCAGGTTGGCGTCCACCGTGAACACCGCGCCGGTGGTCGCATCCTTCTTCAGCTGGTAGCCCTTCAGGTTGCCGAGCCAGCGCGGCCTGTCGCTCGCATCGGGCCGGAAGACGCCGATATAGAGCTGGTTCAGGTTGGTGCCGCGCACGTTGACGCTGACCGGCAGGGTCGAGGCCGCGAACACGCTGTTGACCGCCTGGATTTCCTGGAAAATCGAATTGAGGGCGTCGATGATCGCCTGGCCGGTGCCGCCGCTGGTGACGGCGAAGTACTTGCCCTTGCCGTTTTGCGCCATGCTCTTGGCGAGCGCGGTCATGTCCGGGCCCTGGCCGGTGGTGCCCGGATCGACTTCGACGACGTAGGTGATCGCGGTCTGGTTGCCCGAGAACGTGGTGTTGATGTCGTTCTCGGCCATGAACTTGGCGTACTCGTCGGCCCAGTTGGGCTGCTGGCCGTTGGGGTTGATGGCGATCACCTGCGGCGCGGAGCCGAGCGCCAGCGTGAGCAGCGTCTCGCCGGTCGAACGCGCGCTGGCGTTCTCGTTGGTCGGGCCGTTGCTGATGAAGATGATGTAGTTCTTCTGGCACGAGTCGCTCATCGCGGCGCTGTAGAGCGATGCCGCGGTGGGGCTCGCCGGCAGCGCGCTGTTTCCCAGCGCAGCCGCGAGCGGATTGTTCGCCGTATTGCCGGTGAAATCGGTCTTCACCTTGCCGAAGCTCGCGCGGTTGGTGCGGCCGCCGAAATACAGGTAGGCCTCGTGCATCGCCAGGCCGATGGTGGAGTTGTTGCCCTTGTCGGCGTTTATGTCCAGGTTGCCGACGATCGTGGCGAGCGCCGTCTTGTTGGCCGAGAGCATCTGCCGCATGGCGAACTTGACGTAGCCGCCGTCGATGCTGTCGTTGCCGCCGCCGGTTTCCGGGAACAGCATGAGGCCGACGTTGAACGCGGAATCCAGTGCGTTCACCACCGAAACGAGCGCCGATTTCTCGTTAGTGAAGGCGGTGTTCCAGTTGGCGGTGTTGTCGAGGATGATGAGGACGTTCGGCCGCTCCGCGGGAATGTTCGGGTTGTTGCGGAACAGGTCGGTGTCGTCGTTGACCGGATCGAATACCGCGAACGGGGTGGCGCAAACGGCCGACAGGCCGAGTGCGAGCAGGATTCTCTTGAGTGCGTGTTTCATGCGCGTGTGCTCCGAAATCAGGTCGTCAGGCCGGGGCAGGAATTGCTCAGCATCCGGATCTTGACGCCCTGGTGGTACGTAGCCTTGGCCCCGCTCAGCGTATCGGTGACGGTGGCGGTGATTTCCCAAATATTGTCGAAGGTGCCGGTCGCCTGCGTCAGCGAGCCGCCCGGCGTGACCCTGGTCGAGATGCAGCGCACCGGCATCACATCGACCTGCGTGCCCGTGGTGCAGGTGGCCGGCGGGATCGCCACCAGCGGGTCGCCAAAGGTGGCGTTGACGCAGACGCGCTGCGCGGTCGTGGCGCCGGGCGCGATGACGTTGACCGGGTCGAAATTGCCCAAGTTGCTGATCGACTGCTCGATCGCCTGCTGCGCCGCCGCTTCCATGAGCTTCTGCGCCTGCTGGTTGCCGACGATCTTGAAGCCGATGTTGCCGGTGCGGATCGCGGTGATCGCGAACAGGGTCAGCACCGCCAGCATGATCATCGAAACCAGCAGCGTCATGCCTCTCTGGCGTGCGTAGCCTGCATTCATCGCGGGATCTCCCGGCGGCCCGACTGGTTGGCGACGCGCGTCTCGGCGCCGTACACGTGCCGCTTGAAGGCGTCGCCGGTCGCGGCGGTCACGAAGGTGCCGAGGGTGTAGGTCTTGTCGTCGACGTAACCGAGGGAGGCCGTGGTGTTGCGCGCCAGCACATAGATGCGCGCCGCGACCGTGTTGCCCATTTGGGCCACCGTCGGTGCGTTGACGAAGACATCGGGCAAGCCGTCGCCGACGAGGCTGCCGGTACCCGGATCGGTCGCGTTGATGGGCGAGTCGTCAACGCCGTACTCGACGCGGATTGCATCGATGCCCTCCACAATCGGCACGATCGTAAACGCGCCCGCGGCGCCCAGTTCGAGCCGCTTCAGCGTCGGCACCGGTTTGCCGAGGTCATCGGCGGGGCCGGTGCAGAGGACGCCGCCGCCGTTGGGCGTGCTGCAGGGGGCGACGAAGTAGATGTGCATGCGGTATCTGCGGATCGCCGCCGCGATCTGCGGAAATTGGGGCGGGGTCCCGGCCGCGGCGACGCTGAAATCCCGGCGCTGCAGCGTGCTCGCGGCGGCGGCGGCATTCTGAGTGTTGTTGATCGCGCCGCCGGCGCCATACTGCAGCTCGGCGCCACTCGTGGTCGACTGGATGTAGACCAAACCGACGGTGGTCGCCCCGGGCCCGGTGGGGTTCACCTGCGTCGTGTCGGCGCGCCGCACCACCACGATGTCGCTGCCGGCCATCAGGTTGGCGGGCGTGAGCGCCGCGCAGCCCGCCGGGATGCTCCCCGCCGATATGTACTGGACCGGAAGCGCGAGCGCGTTGTTGGAGGTGTCGCTGACCGCGCCGGCGGTCGGCACCGCGCAGGGATCGGGCGCTGCTGCCGGCACCACCGGCAACGCCGCCAGCTCGCCGTAGTAGCCCGCATGGCGCACATCCTGCGTCAGGAACTCGATCGCGTAGCGCCCGTTCTCGATCTGTTCGGCGTTGTTCTTCATTTCCTTGTTGGCGGTGCTGGAGTTGACGAACACCGAGGCCAGGCCGGCCATGATCAGCAGGCCGATGGTGATCGAGGTCATCAGTTCGAGCAGCGAGAAGCCGCGCGCGGCGCGCGGCGGCCAGGTGGGGCGCAGGGAGGGTCTGGTCATGGTCCGCCTACATGGTCCTGAGGGTGGCGATGCGCATCGTGACCCACACGGTGCGGCGCTTGGTTTCGGTACCGTACAGGCCGCTGCCGCAGGTGGCGACCGGAGTGAAGGTATCCGACATCCCCTGCCAGGCCACCGCGATGGTGTATTCGCCGGTGTCGTTGATGTTGGCCCCCGAGGTGGCGTTGACGTATTCGGTGGCCGGGTTGTAGCTCACGCAGCCGCGCGCGCCGATGATGGAGCCGACCTTGGTTACCCCGCCCTTTTTCTCCGATACGCCCTCCAGCAAGGCGTCCCAGTTCTGCATGCCGGCGACCGCCATCGCGTTGTTTGCGGCGGTATCGACGCCGCAGGTGGGTATGACCGGGTTGGCCGGATCGCCGAAAAAGGGCGCGCCCGCAGCCGTGCTGATGGCGAAGCAGCGCGCCGTGATGCGGTTGCTGCTGAGGCGCTCGACCATGTCGTAGAGCAGCACCAGCGCCTGGGCGCGCTGGTAGGACTCGAATTCGGCGACCTGGGCACGGGCCTGCAGGCCCGCCAGCCCCAGCAGCCCCACCGTGACGATCAGGATCGAGACCAATACCTCGATCAGGCTGAAACCCGCGGCGCGCGATCTGCGCGTCTTCATGGTCGGTCGCATCAGTTGCACCCGTCGCTGTCGATATGGTTGGTGTCCACCCGCGTGTTGGGGCGGCCGCTGACGTTCACGTCGACGCAGCGCATCGGAACACTGGGGTGGTCGGCGCCGATGCTGACGCGGAACGACGCCGCCGGGGTCGCCAGCCTGCCGTCGCGGCTATAGGTGACGATGTTGCCGGCCGGCCCGGTGAGGATCGTGCTGGCGTCGACCGCTTCCTGCGAAAGCAGAACCACATCGGCGCCGCCGCAACTGCCGGCCACATCGACGCAGGTCACCGTCCAGCCGTTTTGCCAGTTGCCGCCCACCGCGATCATCGACACGCTGCTGCTGCTGCGCTTGATGGCTTCGCTGCGTGCCAGCGTGAGAGCGCTGTAGAGGTCGAGCGACACCGTCTTCATGCGGTTGGTCTTGAGCAGGTCGCGCATGGAGGGCAGTCCGACCGCCGCGAGCACGGCAACGATCGCCACCACGACCATCAGTTCTATGATCGTGAATCCGCTGCCGGCGGCGATTCTGCGCATCGCGCTACCACTTCCCGTCGCCGGCGCTGCGCGTACGCACGCCGGCGCTCGTCATCGTGAGCGTGCCGTCGGTCGCCTGGTAGTTGGCCATTGGCACCGCGCTGACTGTGTAGCTCGGCGGCGTGCCGGCGACCACGGCCACCGTGACTGTATAGAACGTGTTGACGCAGTTGGCCGCGGTGCAGGTCCAGCCGGTCTGCACGATATTCAGGCCGGTGCTGTTCAGGGCGGCGGTGTAGGCGCGCGCATCGAGGAGGTACTGTTCTTCGCGTTGCACGATGTTCAGGATGATCTGCTGCGCCGCGGAACGGTTGGCTTTCTTGTTGTACTCCCGGTACGACGGTATGGCGACGCCCGCCAGGACCCCGATAATCGCCACCACGATCATGAGCTCCATGAGCGAAAAGCCGCGGCCGTCGCGGGGACGTGTACGCAGCTCGTGGAACGCGACGTTGCTCTTCATCATGAATCTCCTTGGGTGACTATACCTACATCGACTGGAAGGACGGAACCGTCTGCCGACAGAAAGCCGGTTTGCCCGGACGAACGGCGGCCGGTGAGCCGCGCCGGCGTGACTTTGGTCACGTTGGTCACGTTCGTCACGTTCGTCACGTTCGTCACGTTCCGCGCCGCTGCCGCGACGCGAGTTCGCGCGGCAGGCTGAAAACGACGTTTTCGGCGGCGCCTTCGAGGGGGCGCACGCTTTTCGCGCCGAGCTGCTTCAGGCGCTCGACCAGCTTGTCGATGAGCACTTCGGGCGCCGAGGCTCCGGCCGTGATCCCGACGCGGGACTTGCCCGCGATCCATTCCGGCCTGAGGCCGGCGGCATCGTCGACCAGGTAGGCTTCGATCCCCATGTTCTGCGCCACTTCGCGCAGCCGGTTCGAGTTCGAGCTGTTGGGCGAACCCACCACGATCACCACGTCGCAGCGCGGCGCCATGAATTTCACCGCGTCCTGGCGGTTCTGGGTCGCGTAGCAGATGTCGTCCTTGCGCGGACCGCGGATGGCGGCAAAGCGCGCGCGCAGCGCGGCGACGATTTTCGCGGCGTCGTCCACCGACAGCGTGGTCTGGGTGACATAGGCGAGCCTGTCCGGATCGCGCACGCCGAGCCGCGCCACGTCTTCGAGCGTTTCCACCAGGTGCATGCCGGAGGCCGCCTGCCCCATGGTGCCTTCGGACTCCGGGTGGCCGCGGTGGCCGATCATCACGATCTCGCAGCCCTCGCGCAGCAGCTTCGCGACTTCGAGGTGCACCTTGGTGACCAGCGGACAAGTGGCGTCGATCACCCTGAGGCCGCGCGCTTCGGCGTCGCTGCGCACCGCCTTGGCGACGCCGTGCGCGGAAAAAATCACGCTCGCGCCGCGCGGCACCTGGTCCAGTTCGTCGACGAATACCGCGCCTTTGCTGCGCAGGTCCTCGACCACGAACCGGTTATGCACGATCTCGTGGCGCACGTAGACCGGCGCGCCGCGCTGCGCGAGCGCGCTCTCGACGATCTCGATGGCGCGCTTGACCCCGGCGCAGAAGCCGCGGGGATTGGCGAGCAGGACCTCCATTGAACCCATTCTAAGGCTTGCGCCGGTAGGCGGCGTCGAACGCGGCTTCGAGCTGCGGATGCACGCCGCGCAAACCGTCGATCACCTGTTTCGCCCACTCGAAATACTCGCGCCGCCGCACCATGTCCCATTTCGCGGGCGGGCGTTCGGCGACATCGCGCAGGTTGCAGATCTTGTCGGCCAGCTTGACCAGCTTCGCCCCCGGGCTGATGCCGGCGGCATGCTCGATCTGCAGGCGCTTGCGATCGACCTTGGGCAGCTCCTTGTCGTCGGTGACTTCCGCCACCATGCCGGCGATGCGCGCGCCGAAGTGCTGCTGCAGTTCTTCCAGCGTGGTCGCGGTGTCCTCGATCGTGTCGTGCAGCAGCGCCGCCGCGAGCACCTCGACGTCGGTCACGCCGCCCTCGCCCGTGAGCACCTCGGCGAGCGCGATCGGATGGTTGATGTAGGGCGAGGCTTCGGCGTCCTTGCGCCGCTGGTCGCGGTGCTTGTGCGCGGCGAAGGCGAGCGCGCGGAACAGCAGCGCAAGATCCCCGTCAGGACCGCGTATTGCGCGGTTAGGCAGGTGTTTCATTGGATTGTTTTTGAAGAAAACTTTCGACAATGAGGATTCCCGCGCCCACCGTGATCGCAGAATCGGCGACGTTGAACGCCGGCCAGTGCCAGCCCGCGGCGTAAAAATCCAGGAAATCGACCACATGGCCGTATACCAGGCGGTCGTAGAGATTGCCGAGCGCACCGCCCAGAATCAGCGCCAGACCAAGGCAGAACAGGCTTTTATTCTGATTTTTAACTATTAAAAAACTGATGACTATGGAAGCGACAACGGCAATCGTAGCGAAAAACGGCGTCTGCCAGCCCGGCGCCCCGGCGAGGAAGCTGAAAGCGGCGCCCTTGTTGAATACCAGCACGAGGTTGAAAAACGGCGTCACGGCGCGGCTTTCTCCCGGCGCGAAGGCGGACAGCATCGCGACCTTCGTGAGGTAGTCGAAGACGATGATCGCAGCCGACAGGCCGAACCATCTGCAGGCCTTAGGCATAGCGCCGCGGTTCTCCGGCGCCGTGCAGGTTGCTCTCGCAGCGCGCGCACAGGCCCTGCGGATTCACGTCGGCGCGGTAGTGCCAGCAGCGCTCGCACTTGGGATGTGCGCTCGCATTGACGTCGATCTGCACCGGAGCTCCGTTCGATGCCTGCACCGTGGCGCGCGAGGTGATGAGCACGAAGCGCAGTTCATCGCCCAGGCGTGTCAGCGCGTCGTAGGTCGCGCCATGCGCCTTGATGTCGAGTTCCGCCTGCAGCGAAGAGCCCAGCTCCTTGCGCGAGCGTTTCTCCTCGATCCGCTTGGTCGCGATGTCGCGGAACTGGCGCACTTTCTCCCAATGCTCGAGCACCGCCGGCTCCAGGCCGGCCGCGGGAGGCTGGTGCCAGAGTTCCTCGAACACGCTTTTTTCGCCGTCGCCGCCGAATACCTGCCACGCTTCGTCGGCGGTAAAGCTCAGGATCGGCGCCATCAGGCGCAGCAGGCTGTGGCCGATGTGCCAGAGCGCGGTCTGCGCCGAACGGCGCTCGCGCGAGTCCGCGCCGCAGGTATAGAGCCGGTCCTTGAGGATGTCGAGGTAGAACGCACCCAGGTCCTCGGCGCAGAAGGCCTGCAGCTTCTGCGTCACGAGGTGGAACTGGTAGGCCCGGTAGTCCTCCACGACCAGCGCCTGCATGCGCGCGGCGAGCGCGAGCGCGTAGCGGTCGATTTCCGCCATCTGCGCCACC